>NZ_CP085154.1:2726885-3029872 GCF_022788695.1 Pseudosulfitobacter sp. DSM 107133 | reverse complement strand
CTGCGTGTGGTCATCATGATCACCATGTTCTCCTCGGCCTATATCGCCGAGGTGATCCGGGGCGGTCTGGCGGCCCTGCCCAAGGGCCAGTACGAGGCGGCCGACAGTCTGGGGCTGGATTATGCGCAGGCCATGCGTTTGATCATTCTACCGCAGGCGCTGAAAATCTCGATCCCCGGCATCGTCAACATCGCGGTGGGCCTGTTCAAGGACACCACGCTGGTTTCGGTGATTTCCATGTTCGACCTGGTCGGCATGATCCGGGGGCCGATTCTGGCCTCGACTGACTGGAACGGCGTTTACTGGGAATTGCTGGGCTTTGCCGCGCTGCTGTTCTTTGTCGTTTGCTACGGCATTTCGCAATATTCGCAGTGGCTGGAACGCCGTCTTGCGACAGACCACCGTTAAGAGAAAGGTTCAGACATGACTGAAGCCGTAAAGACCCCCGCCCAAATGGCCGTCTCTGACGAGGTGGCGATTTCGATCCAGAAGATGAACAAATGGTACGGATCGTTCCATGTGCTGCGCGACATCGACCTGACGGTCAATCGCGGCGAACGCATCGTGATCTGCGGGCCTTCGGGCTCGGGGAAATCGACGCTGATCCGGTGCATCAACGCGCTGGAAGAGCATCAGAAAGGGTCGATCGAAGTGGATGGCACATTGCTGTCCTCGGACCTCAAGAACATCGACAAGATCCGGTCCGAGGTTGGCATGTGCTTTCAGCACTTCAACCTGTTCCCGCATCTGACCATTCTGGAAAACTGCACGCTGGCTCCGATCTGGGTGCGCAAGACGCCCAAGAAGGAAGCCGAGGAAATCGCGATGCATTTCCTGGAAAAGGTGAAGATCCCCGATCAGGCCGACAAATACCCCGGCCAGCTTTCGGGCGGTCAGCAACAGCGTGTGGCCATCGCCCGCAGCCTGTGCATGCGTCCGCGCATCATGCTGTTCGACGAACCCACATCGGCGCTGGACCCCGAGATGATCAAGGAGGTTCTGGACACCATGATCGAGCTTGCCGAAGAGGGCATGACCATGCTGTGCGTCACGCACGAGATGGGCTTTGCCCGTCAGGTGGCGAACCGCGTGATCTTTATGGATCAGGGGCAAATCGTGGAACAGAACGAGCCCGAAGAGTTCTTTAACAACCCGCAGTCGCCCCGGACCCAGCTGTTCCTCAGCCAGATCCTCGGGCACTAAGGGTACGCCTGCGGGCGCGGCCTACATCACATCGCCGGGAACGGCAAAATCCATCGGCTGGCCTGTGTGCCAGCCGATGCTTTTCCAGCTGTCGACATCGAACCGCACCACCAGCGTGGCACAGGTGGGATAGTCGGCATAGCGCGGGTGCACGGGCTGGGTGGCACACAGCCGCCATGCCATGTCACCGATACCGGGATTGTGGCCCAGCAACAGAACCGTGGAGGCGGTGGCTTTGCGCAGCAGGCCGAACATCACATCGCTGCTTTTCAGATACAGGTCGCGGGTTATCGCCGCAGGCACGTCAAAGCCCAGCCGTTCAAAGGTTTCGACGGTGCGCGCCGCCGACGATACCAGCGCAGCGTCCGGCAGATGGCCCTGTGCCCTCAGCCAGTTGCCCATGGCGGTGGCCGCATAGCGTCCGCGTGCGTTCAGGGGGCGGGCGTGGTCGCTGAGCTCGTCGTGGTTCCAGTCGGATTTGGCATGGCGCATCAGGATCAGGGTGCAGGTCATGTCGGGCAAAAGGCTTTCATGTGGAAACGGGATTGGGAATCGGGTCGGTCAAATTTCCGGCTGACGGGGCAGGCGCGGCGCACCTTGCAGCCTTTGGTCATGCAATCGGCACCTGCTTCGGTGCGCAGGTAGGTTTTGCAGGCCGGAACGTCATAGGGGGGTGTGGCGGACAGGGCCCCGACCGGACAGGCGGCAATACAGGGTTTGGTGGTGCAGCTTTGGCAGGGGCTGGTTGTATGGGCGATTGGAAAATCGGGAATGTTGTCAAATATCAGGGCCCCCCGTATCGAAATCATCAAACCGGCTACATCATGCACCATCATGCCCACAGGGCTTTGAAAAAAGCGACCCGTGTCCATCGCCCAAGCAATAAATGGCGCATAGGGTGGCCCGTCCGAGGGAAAGGCGGTGGTCGCGCCAAGGGTTTCGGCCATGGCGCCGATGATGCGTTTCGACCAGCGATCCAGCGGGTTGGCAAGGCCGTCGTGGTATTCCGGGCTGGCAATGAACACCTCCCAAAACTCTGCGTCGCAGCCGACCAGCACGCGCCCGCCGCTGACGCCCATCACCATCAGCCCGTGCTGTGCGCAGGTGTCAGAGATCGCGGCCAGCGTCATTTGCGCGCAAAGGGCAGGGCCAGTGACCAGCCAAGACGGGCGGGGCGGTCGTCCTGCCATTCCAGACCGGTCTGCATGTCGTCATGGCCCCCCTGCGGCTGGGCAATGTAGGTGCCGAACAGCCGGTCCCAGACCGACAGGGAAAAGCCGTAGTTGCTGTCATGCTCGGCGCGGTGCACCGAATGGTGCACGCGGTGCATGTCGGGGGTGACCAGCACGCGGCGCAGGGGCGCGTCCAGCCACGCGGGCAGGGCGATGTTGGAATGGTTGAACATGGCGGTGCCGTTCAGGATGACTTCGAACAGGATCACGGCCAGCGCGGCGGGGCCCAGCAGATAGACCAGCGCGATTTTCAGCAGCATCGACAGGGCAATTTCCAGCGGGTGAAAGCGGATTGCCGTGGTCACGTCCATATCGACATCGGCGTGGTGCACCCGGTGCAGCCGCCACAGCAGTGGCACCTTGTGTGTCACCAGATGTTGCGCCCAGATCGCCAGATCAAGGATCAGCACCGCCAGCGTGATTTCCAGCCAGACGGGCCAGTGCAGCAGGTTGAACAGCCCCCAGCCGTTCGCCGCCGCATCCACCGCCGCCCCGACGGCCAGCAAGGGCAGCGCGAGCGCCAGCAGGCGCAGGGTGGCGGTGCTGGCAAGGATGATGGCCCAGTTGGTCACCCAACGCCCTGTGCGCCCCTGTGCGCGTGCGCGGCGGGGGATCAGCACCTCGGCGAGCGCCAGAAGGGCGAACAGGCCCAGAAAAACGCTCAGGCGAAGGGTGGTTTCATGTTCCATGGCTCTTAGGTAGCGCCACAGGGCGCGCCTGCCAAGCGGCGGCGCGTCACAAGCACGTCAGGGTGTCAGCGGCGGATGATGCTGCCCGCGCCGTGGTCGGTGAACAGTTCCAGAAGACAGGCATTGGGTGCCCGCCCGTCCAGAATAACAACCGCCCGCACGCCCGAGGCGATGGCGTCCAGCGCCGTTTCGGTTTTTGGGATCATGCCGCCCGCGATCGTGCCGTCGGCGGTCATCTCGCGGATTTGCGCGGCGGTCATTTCGGTCACGACCTCGCCTTCGGCGTTTTTCACGCCGGACACGTCCGTCAGCAACAACAGCCGGTCGGCCTTGAGCGCGCCGGCAATGGCACCCGCTGCCGTGTCGCCATTGATGTTAAAGGTTTCGCCGTTCGCACCGGACCCCAGCGGCGCGATGACCGGAATGATCTCCTGCGCGAACAGGGTTTCCAGAATGCGCGGGTCCATCTTGCTGGGCGTGCCGACCAGACCCAGCGCGGGATCGGTGGGGATACATTCTATCAGGTTCGCATCCTTGCCCGACAGGCCCACAGCACGACCGCCCTGGGCATTGATCGCCTGCACGATGCGTTTGTTGACCAGACCGGACAGGACCATTTCGACCACGTCCATCGTTGCCTTGTCGGTGACGCGCTTGCCGTTCACAAACTCGGACTTGATGTCCAGTTTCTCCAGCATGGCGTTGATCATCGGCCCGCCACCGTGCACGATCACGGGGTTCACGCCCACCTGCCGCATCAGGACCACATCGGCGGCAAATGTCGCCATCGCCTCGTCGCTGCCCATCGCGTGACCGCCCAGCTTGATCACCACACGCGCGCCGGAATACCGCTGCATATAGGGCAGTGCCTGGCTGAGTGTGCGGGCTGTGGCGATCCAGTCGCGGTTCATATCTTGCTTTCTCATGTGCTTACCTCGTGCCCTGTTATCGACAAAGGCTGTGGGGCCTGCAAGCTATTCCAGTGTCGAAATCAAAGCGCGCAGGGTGGGAATGCCCCAACCCTTTTCGCTGCTGGTCACGACAATCTCGGGATAGGCGGCGGGGTGTTTGGCCAAGGCGCCGCGCACCTGTTCGATGATCGCTGTGCGCTCGGCTTCCTTGACCTTGTCGGCCTTGGTCAGGATCACCTGAAAGGTCACGGCAGAGCTGTCCAGCAGCGACATGATTTCGTCGTCGACCTTCTTGATACCGTGGCGCGCGTCCACCAGCACAAAGGCACGGCGCAGGGTCTGCCGCCCGCCAAGGTACTGTTTCAGCAGGCGCTGCCATTTCTCGACCACCTGCAAGGGCGCGTTGGCATAGCCATAGCCGGGAAGGTCGACCAGATACAGCTCATCCCCGGCGGTGAAAAAGTTGATCTCTTGCGTGCGCCCCGGCGTGTTCGAGGCGCGCGCCAGCGCCTTGGTGCCGGTCAGCGCGTTGATCAGGCTGGATTTGCCCACGTTGGACCGGCCGGCAAAGCAGACCTCCATGCGGTCGGGATCGGGCAGGCCGGACATGGCCACCACACCTTTGACGAACACGGTTTCGCCCGCGAACAGCAAGCGGCCCTTTTCGGCGGTTTGGGGGTCCGGCTCTTCCGCCAGTTTGAAATTGACCTGCATCACAGAACCTCGACCTTGTCGCCCAGAGAAATATTGCCGCCCTTGGTCACCTCGGCGTAGATGCCGAAATCCTGATGGCCGAATTGCCCGCGCAGGGCACCCAGCGTGTCGGCATCGCGCACACCATTGTGCGGGTTCGAAGCGGTGTGCATACACCGTTTGATCCGCTCGCGCACCCGCAATATGGCACCGCCAATGGCGATATCACGGTCAACCCAATCGAACTCGGCCCATGCATCCAGGCCGTCCAGCCAGATGTTGCCGCGCCAGCGTTCCTGTTCCAGCGGCCGGCCCAGCACGTCCTGCACGGCGGCGTGCGAAGCCGTGTTCATCACCGAGATTGACGGGAAAGCGCTGTCGGTCAGGCCGCGATCCTGTACGGCTGCGATGCCATTTGGCAGCAGGCGGTCCGCAGGGCACAGCGGCGTGACCCAAGTGAGAAAGCGCTGCACGTCCTCGGCATCATCTGGGCGAAAGCTGAGGCTGCCCAGATCGACATGGGTCAGCGTGATGGTGCGCGTGTCTTCGTCCAGCTTGGCCCACAGGCCCGCCAGCTTGGGCGTCAGGGTGCCCAGCATAAAGTTACGGCAGGCCACCCATTCGGGGGCCTGCGCGTCAAATTTGGTCTTGTCGTGGGTCACGGCCCATGTGCGGTCCCATGGCATCGTCTGCCCGGCGGTCAGGGTGACCGTCTGGATCGCCTCGCGCCCGTGGCTTTTGATGGGATGGCGCCACAGGGCCGTGACGGTGCTCATTTTTTGGCATCCTTAGGGGTGCGTTTAAAGCCGCCCTTGATGTTGCCCAGAATGTCGGGCGTGTACCCCTGCGAGCGCATGATCAGGTATTGTTGCGTGAACGTGATCGTGTTGTTCGCGATCCAGTAGACCACCAGCCCGCTGGCAAAACCGCCCAGCATGAACATGAACACCCAAGGCATCCACGCAAAGATCATCTGCTGCGTCGCATCGGTGGGGGCCGGGTTCAGCTTTTGTTGCAGGAACATCGAGATGCCCAGCAGCAACGGCAGAATACCGATGAAGATCAGCGCCATTGTCGTTCCGGCCTCGGGGGCTGCCCAAGGCAGAGCGCCGAACAGGTTGTAGATCGAGGTGGGATCGGGCGCGCTGAGATCCTGGAAGGGGCCAAAGAAGGGCGCATGGCGCAGCTCGATGGTGACGAAGATCACCTTGTACAGCGAGAAGAAGATCGGGATCTGCATCAGGATCGGCAAACAGCCCGCGGCGGGGTTGACCTTGTTCTTCTTGTACAGCTCCATCATGCCCTGCTGGACCTTTTGACGGTCGTCGCCCGCATCGGCTTTCAGTTTCTCCATCTCGGGCTGCAATTCCTTCATGCGCGCCATCGAGACATAGGATTTATACGCCAGCGGGAACAACACGGCCTTGATGATCAGCGTCAGGGTGATGATCGACAGACCCATGTTGCCGATCAGCTTGTGCAGCTCGTGCAGCAGCCAGAAGATCGGTTTGGTCAGGAAAAAGAACCAGCCCCAGTCGATGCTGTCGACAAAGCCGCTGATGCCGTCCTTTTGATAGGCTTGCAGGACTTCCCATTCTTTGGGGCCTGCGAACATGCGGGTTTCGCTGGTGACGGTCTGGCCGGGTTCAATGGTGCGCGTGGGCAGACGGGTGACGGCGCGGTAAACATTCGCGGCCTGGTCATAGGTCAGCGCCTGATCAAAGGTTGTGCCGGATTCGGGCACCAGAATGGTCTGCCAGTAGTGGTCCGAGAATCCGATCCAGCCCTCGGTGACGCCATTGGTCACGATGGCAGGGCGGCCCCATGCGGGGTCGACGTCGGCATCGGGGATTTCGTCCCATTTGGTTTCGGACAATTCGCCATCGGCCATGGCCACCGCACCTTCGTGCAGGATGAAGAATTTCTTCAGGCCCGAAGGTTCGCCGTGGCGGACCACCATACCATAGGGCGCTGCACGCACGGCGGCGGTGCTGTCGTTGCGCACGCTTTGGGTGATGTCGAACATATATTCGCTGTCCACCGAAATCTCGCGGCGGAAGGTCAGGCCGTTGCCGTTGTTCCATTCCAGCGTCACCGGCGTGTCGACGGTCAGCGGGCCATCGCCCACCTGCGTCCACTCGGTCGACGGGCCCGGCACCGCATCGGCGGCCAGATCGCCGGCAGGCGCCCAGCCTTGCAGGGCATAATAGGCATCGGGAGAGCCGACGGGGGCCAGCATGGTCACGATTTCCGAGCCGGGCTCGATGGTGACGTGGTAATCTTTCAGGCGCAGGTCGTCGATGCGACCACCGGCCAGCGAGATCGAGCCGTCCATGCGGGCGGTGTCGATCTTGATGCGGGGTGCTTCGACAGGGGCGACAGGCGTTTCAATGCCGGGTGCCGCCGCTGTGGGCTGGTCAGTTGTTACGGCTGGCACTGTACCAGTGCCATCTGTGGTGGTCTGCACCTGCTCGGTCGGGGTTTCGGCCACCGGATCGGGTTCGGGCGGTGGAAACATCACGAACCAGACAAGGATCACGACGAAACTGAGAGCTGTTGCAAGAATGAGGTTCTTGTTCTGATCGTCCATAGGGACCGGCACCTGCGCAATTTGTATATCACGCAGGGTTCAACAGAGGTGGACCCCAAAGGTCAAGCGGATTCGGGGTTTCAGGGTACAGTCCGCCGCGCCCAATCCGCGCAGGCAGGCTGTATTTTCAGGGGCCATTGCCGCGTTTGCTGGTGATCGCGGGGGCCTCTGCCAGCTTGGCGTTGTGGGCGCGAATCCATGGCAGTGTCTGTTCAAAGGGGATGGGTTTGCAAATGCCGAACCCCTGCACATGATCGCAGCCCAGTTGCGCCAGCAGGGTGTGTTCGCCAGCGGTTTCAACCCCTTCGGCCAATGTTTCCACCTGCAACCGTTCGGCCATGGTCAGGATCGCGCTGATCATCCGCTGCTGGTCTGGGTCGCGGTCGGATTTCATCACGAAGCTGCGGTCGATCTTGATCCGGCTGACCGAAAACCGCCGGATGGCCGCAATCGACGCATTGCCGGTGCCGAAATCATCCAGATCTATCCGGCATCCCAGTTTGCCCAGATCGTTCAGGTTGCGGCACACAACATCGTCGGGGGCTGCGGTCACAACGGTTTCCAGCACCTCGATGGCCAGCCGTTCGGGGGCCAGGTCGAACCGGTCAAGTTCCCATGCAATCTTTTCCACCAGGCGCGGATTGCCCAATTCGCTGCTTGAAAAGTTCACGCCGACCTGCGGTACATATACGTCGGCGGCATCCCAGGCTTTGAGTGCGGTAAAGGTGTGATACATCATGACCTCTGACAAACGCTCCAGCAGGCCACCTTCATCCAGCGCGGGCAGGAATTCAGCGGGCGAGACAATGCCCCGTTCGGGGTGAATCCAGCGCGCCAGCGCCTCAAAACCGGTGACTTTGCCAGTGTCTGTCGAGATTTGCGGCTGATACCATGGCTTGATGTGGCCGCTTTCCAGCGCCAGCGCGGCCTCTTCGCGCAGGGCTGTTCGGGCGGTTTTCGCGATCTGCATCTCGTGGGAAAAGGCGCGGATGGTCGATGGGCCACGCTTTCGCGCTTCGGTCAGGGCGATGGATGCGGCCGACGTCCAGGCCTCACTGCCGGTGTCGGGTGCGCGGGTGTTCAGGCAAAACCCCACGGCGCAGGAGACATAGACCGTGGTGCCATCAACCGCGATCGGTTCTTCGATGGCGCCCTGAATACGGCCTGCCATCTGGATACAAATTTCCAGATCAATCCGCGACGCGGGCGCACAACAGATGGCAAAGCGGGCATCCCCGATGCGGGCGACGATGTCGTCGTCGCGCAGGGCGGTCACAATACGTTGCATCACACGGGCGGCCACTGTATCGGCCGCCGCCTGCCCGTGCTGGTTCAGCAGGCTTTCGAAATCGTCCAGCTCAAGATACAGCAGGGCCGAGTTGGTCTGCTGGTCGCGCGTGGTTTGCCAGATACGGCGCACCATATCCTCGAAGTGGGCGCGTTGCAGCACGCCGGTGGTGGCATCGCGCAGGGGCGGCACGGCGCCGTCTTTGGTGGAATGCAGGGCCAGAAGCAGCATCGGTACGAGGATTCCGATGCCGACCAAAACAGTCTCGCCGCCCCACCAATAGGCGCCCAGCATGGCCGCAGAGAGGAAGGTCAGCGCTTGCGGGCCATAGAACATCACCCGAAGGTCTTCACGCAATCGGGTCAGAAATCGAGATGTTGGTCTGGCCATTGTATTCCCTCGCTGGATGCGCGCATCGGGGCGCAGAGCAGCGACAGAATGTGGCCCGGAACGTAAGGCCGAAGTTAACGCAGAACAGGAATTCCGTCGGAATTTGAGTCAAATTCTTCGGTTTTCAGCATCAGACCGGCGAAATCGAACAGTTTCGGGTCCAGCAGATGCGACGGGCGCGCGTTCATCAGGGCGCGGAACATCACCTGGCGGCGGCCGGGGCTGTTGGCCTCCCAACCGTCGAGAATCTGTTTAACCTGTTGACGTTGCAGGCCGTCCTGGCTGCCGCACAGGTCGCAGGGGATGATCGGATAGTTCATCGCACGGGCGAATTTCTCGCAATCCGCTTCGGCCACATGGGCCAGCGGGCGATAGAGGAACAGATCGCCCTCTTCGTTGACCAGTTTCGGCGGCATCGTCGCCAGACGGCCACCGTGGAACAGGTTCATGAAAAATGTCTCTAGAATATCGTCGCGGTGGTGGCCCAGCACCACGGCGCTGCATCCTTCCTCGCGGGCGATGCGATAGAGGTTGCCACGGCGCAGACGCGAACAGAGGGCACAGAACGTGCGACCTGCGGGCACCTTGTCGACGACGATGCTGTAGGTGTCCTGATATTCGATGCGATGCGGCACGCCCATGCGTTCCAGAAACGCGGGCAGGACGGTGGCGGGAAAATTCGGTTGCCCCTGATCCAGGTTGCACGCCAGCAGATCCACCGGCAGCAGGCCGCGCCATTGCAATTCGTGCAGCACGGCCAGCAGGGTATAGCTGTCCTTGCCCCCCGACAGGCAGACCAGCCACTTTTGCCGCTTGGCGCCGGGTTCATGCGCGCCCGCTTCGATCATGCCGTATTGTTCGATCGCCTCGCGGGTATAACGCACGATGCGCTTGCGCAGCTTGCGAAACTCGGTGGTTTCGGGGGCACCTTCGAACAGGGCATGGATTTCCGAGATGTCATCACGCATGGGGGCTGAATACTCTTGTGCAGGCGGCAAAGCCAGTGGGGTCAGTCGTGGGTGTGGTCGGGCCCGGAATCGGGGACGGGGTCGTATCCGTCGCCGCCCCAGGGGTGACAGCGGCCAATGCGCCGCGCGGCCAGCAGGCTGCCGCGCAGGGCACCGTGTTTTTCCAGCGCCTCCATGGCATAGGCGCTGCAGGTGGGTTGATAGCGGCAGTTGAACCCGACCCAGGGAGAGAACACCAGACGATAGGCGCGCACGGGCAGGGCGACCAGATGGGCCAGCGGGGTCATTTGCGCGACAGGGCGGCGCGCAGGTCGGCGCGCATCTGTTCGAAATCGCGGGTGGCGGTGACCTGATGGCGGCCGATCAGCACATAATCGGTGCCCATTGCCCCATGCTCGGGCAGTTCCAGCCGCGCGATTTCGCGCAGGCGGCGCTTGGCCCGGTTGCGGGCCACCGCATTGCCGACCTTTTTGGAACAGGTGAACCCCACACGCAGCGGCGCATTATCGCCACGGCTGCGGATTTGCAGCACAAAGCCGGGCGTGACCACACGGGGGCCACGCGACGCGCGCAGGAAATCGGCGCGGTTCTTCAGGATCTGGTCGCTTTGGAGAGAGGCCAAACGTGACAAACCCGCCCGAGGCTGGTCCGATCCAGCGCGAACGCTGTCTGCGGGGGCCTCCGGCGGGGTCATGTAGATACCGTGACGCAGGGCGCTTACGCGCTCAGCGACTTCCGGCCACGTGCGCGACGGGCGTTCAGGATCTTGCGACCTGCTTTTGTCGCCATGCGCGCGCGGAAACCGTGGCGCCGTTTGCGCACGAGGTTGCTTGGTTGAAAGGTGCGTTTCATCGCTCCGTCTCCGTCTTTTCGGATGGGCTGCGCGGAATCGCTGTGCCCGGAATATGTTCAAGGCCCGTGCTCTAACCCTGGTGGGGGACCAAGTCAAACCCCCAAAGGGGCAAAACATGGAATAAGGTGCAACATTCGCACCACGACGCCGGTATTCATGTTTCAAAACCGCCCGAATGGGGCAAAAACACCGGTATTTGGTCACCTTGTATCACCCGCGCGTGACAATCCTGTTACAGCCATCGGCGCGGGGACATCTATGGTCTACACCCTTTTCAAGCAAATGCCAAAGGCGGGCAAGACATGCACCAGGACCGGATGAAGGCCAAAAAGCCGACGCTGCGGCGTCGTTTGCCGCTGTTTGCGATTCTGCTGGTTGCGGGTATCGGGGCCTTTACCCTGCGCGATTACCTGAGTTTCGACACCCTGCGCGACAACCGCGCGGTGTTGCTGGCGTTTCGGGACGACCATTTTGCGCTGACGGCGCTGGGCTTTGTCGCGGCCTATGTGGTGATCGTGGCGTTTTCGCTGCCCGGGGCGACGATTGCGACGCTGACCGGCGGATTCCTGTTCGGCACGGCGCTGGGCGCTGCGTTTAACGTCACGGCGGCCACCCTTGGGGCCACGTTGATCTTTCTGGCGGCGCGGCACGGGCTGGGCACGCAGCTGGGGGCGAAACTGGAGAACAGCAAGGGCGTGGTGAAGCGCATCAAGGACGGGATTGATTCGCACCAGTGGTCGATGCTGTTCCTGATCCGGCTGGTGCCGGCTGTGCCGTTTTTCGTGGCCAATCTGGTGCCTGCATTCATGCAGGTGCCGCTGTACCGCTTTGTTGTGTCGACGTTTTTCGGGATCATGCCGGGGGCGGTTGTCTATACGTCGGTGGGGGCCGGGCTGGGCGATGTGTTTGCACGGGGTGAAACGCCGGATCTGGGCATTATCTTTGAACCACATATTCTGTTTCCGCTGATGGGGCTGATCGCGCTGGCCCTGCTGCCGGTCCTGTACAAAGCCGTCACCGGCAAGAAAGACATTCTGAAATGAAAAAGATCAAAACCGATATTCTGGTCATTGGCGCAGGTTCGGGCGGGCTGTCGGTGGCGGCGGGGGCGGTGCAGATGGGGGCGGACGTGACCCTGTTGGAAGGGCACAAGATGGGCGGCGATTGCCTGAACTACGGCTGTGTGCCGTCCAAGGCGCTGATTGCTTCGGCCAAGGTGGCCTATGGCCAGCGCCACAGCGCGCAATTCGGTGTCGCGGATGCGGCCGGAACGGTGGATTATGCCGCGGTGATGGACCATGTGGCCGATGTGATCGCCCAGATTGCGCCGGTGGACAGTGTCGAGCGGTTCGAAGGGCTGGGCGTGCGGGTGATCCGCGAATGGGGCCGCTTTACCGGCGCGCGCACGGTACAGGCCGGCGATACCGAGATCACCGCGCGTCGGATCGTGATCGCCACGGGGTCGTCGCCACTGGTGCCGCCGATCGACGGGCTGGACAGCGTGCCCTTCGAGACCAACGAGACCCTGTTTGACCTGCGCATGCGCCCCGAGCATCTGTTGATTGTCGGCGGGGGTCCCATCGGCATGGAAATGGCACAGGCCCATGTGCGGCTGGGCAGCAAGGTGACGGTGATCGAGGGCGCAAGGGCGCTGGGCAAGGATGACCCCGAACTGGCGCAGGTGGTGTTGCAAACGCTAAAGGAGGAAGGCGTCGAAATTGCCGAGAATGCCAAGGTGAGCAAGATCAGCGGCAGCGCGGGCGCTATCACCATCGAAACCGAAGACGGGCGCCGCTTTAATGGCTCGCATCTGCTGATGGCGGTGGGGCGCAAGACCAATACCGAACGTTTGAACCTTGCGGCGGCGGGGATCGAGACCGAAGGGGCAGGGATCAAGGTGGACGTCAGCCTGCGCACCAGCAACCGGCACGTCTATGCCATCGGCGATGTGGCGGGGGGGATGCAGTTTACCCATGTGGCGGGCTACCACGCGGGGGTCATCATCCGGTCGATGCTGTTCGGCCTGCCGTCCAAGGCCAAGACGGCGCATATTCCCTGGGCCACCTACACAGACCCCGAACTGGCGCAGGTCGGCCTGACCGAGGCGCAGGCGCGCGCGCAGCATGGCGACCGGCTGGAGGTGGTGCGGTTCGACTATCACCACAACGACCGCGCCATCGCCGAACGCAAGACGCGCGGCTTTATCAAGGTGATGGTGGTCAGGGGGCGGCCCGTGGGCGCGTCGATCGTGGGCCATCAGGCGGGCGAGCTGATCAACCAATGGGCGCTGGCGCTGGCCAACAACATGAAGATGAGCCGGATCGCCGCCATGGTGTCGCCCTATCCGACCATCGGCGAGGTCAACAAACGCGCCGCCGGCGCCTATTTCAGTCCGCGCCTGTTTGACAGTAGACTGGTCAAAACCGTCGTCGGACTTGTCCAACGCTTCATTCCCTGAGACCATAAACCCACAATGTTGAATTCACTGTCCGGCCGTTTTCTGATCCTGACCACCATCTTCGTGATGCTGGCCGAGATATTGATCTTTGTGCCCTCGATTGCGCGGTTTCGCGAAGATTACCTGCGCGCGCATCTGGAACGGGCGCAGATTGCGTCGCTGGCGCTGCTGGCTGACGATATGCTGAACCCCGATCTGGAACAGGAACTGCTGGAGAATGCCGGCGTGTTCAACGTGGTGCTGCGGCGCGACGAGGTGCGCCAACTGATGCTGTCGTCGCCCATGCCGCACCCGATCTCGGCCACCTTTGATCTGCGCGACGCCACGGCGATGACGCTGATCAAGGACGCGCTGATGCGGCTGGTGGATACCGATCAGGAAGTGATCCGCGTGATTGGCGCACCGGTGCGCGATGCGGGGCTGCTGATCGAGGTGACGATGGATGCAATGCCCCTGCGCATGGCGATGATCGACTATGGCCTGCGCATCCTGATTCTGTCGGCTGTGATCTCGGTCATTACCGCAGTGATGCTGTTTCTGGCCGTGCGCGCCTTTTTGGTGAAACCGATCAAACGGGTGGTGGGCCATATGCAAAACTATGCCGCCGCCCCCGAGGATTCGCGCCGGATCATCACGCCGGGGGCCGGCGTCCGCGAACTGCGCGAGGCTGAAACCGCACTGCAATCGCTGGAAACCGAGCTGACACAGGCCTTGCGCCAGAAAGAACGGCTGGCGCAGCTGGGCGGGGCGGTCAGCAAGATCAGCCATGATTTGCGCAATATCCTGACCTCGGCGCAATTGTTCGTGGACCGGATCGAAGGCTCGGACGATCCGCTGGTGCGGCGGATGGCGCCGAAACTGGTGGGGTCGATCACCCGCGCGGTGCATCTGTGTGAAAGCACTCTGGCCTTTGGCAAGGCCGAAGAACCGGGGCCGACGCTGGCGCGGGTGCAGCTGGCCGAAACCGTGGCCGACGTGATCGAGGCCGAGCGTCTGGCGGTGGAAGGCTATGATCTGAGCTTTGCCGAAGATATCCCGGCCATGCTGACCCTGCGCGCGGATGCGGAACAGCTGTATCGTGTGCTGTCCAACCTTGTGCGCAATGCGCGCCAGGCTATCGTCGCCTCGGGCAGCCCCGGTGAAATCGCCGTGTCGGCGCGCGAGGATGCCCAAGCTTGGTGGATCGAGGTCGCCGACACCGGCCCCGGCTTGCCGCCCAAGGCGCGCGAACATCTGTTCACCGCCTTTCAGGGGGGCGCGCGCAAGGGCGGCTCGGGGCTGGGGCTGGCGATCAGCCAGGAACTGGTGCGCGGCCACGGCGGCACGCTGACCCTGCTGCACAGCGGGCCGGAAGGGTCGACGTTTTCGATCTGCCTGCCCAAGGGGGACGGCGCGCTTTAGGGGCTTTTCGACCGATTGAAATTTTCCTGACATAAATCGCGCATCAGGGCTTGCACCCGCCCGCCAGTCCGACTAAACCCCGCGCCAGTGGACCAATAGCTCAGCTGGATAGAGTACTTGACTACGAATCAAGGGGTCGGGGGTTCGAATCCTCCTTGGTCCGCCACTACTCCCTTGTCAGATGCCAAGCAAAACCGACTTTTGTGACAGGTAACTGACCCAAGTCGGCGGAATTTCCTGAAATCATAGCAGCGTTGCTCAGTTGAGCGGGTGATCGTAAGATCCAGCCAATCCAGCCTTTGTCTGATCTCGGAAGCCTCACTTGGTCAAAAGCCTACCTGCCACCCCCGGAACCAACTTCCCGCAGTTGCCGCTGACGGTGGCACATGCCGCGTGCGAGCCGGCTAGTTCCTTGCTGTCACGACTTGCGGCCAGGAACGGCACCATTTCGATGCAGAGGTTCTGCGGCGACATTGCCTTTCCGATCGACCCGCTGTTTCGTGGTGAGAAGGTTGCCATAAAGCAATTGGCCCAGCTTGCAGGGTGTGACGTGGGCGCATTGGAGCGGGTGTCTATCCGCCATCTCGGCAAGGGCCATTTCCGCCTGCGGGATGAATTCGCCTCCCTTCAGAGCTTTCAGCGCACGCGCATCCGTGTCTGTCCGGAATGCATAAGGTCCGAGATGCCGTCAGCAGCGGAGTCGTGGCGTGTGCCGCGTCGCCTCCAGTGGAAATTTTCGTCAATTAGGAGCTGCCCGGAACACGGCTGCATGCTCATCAGCCTTCCAGCCGAGAAATTTCACAAGGATGCCCGAGACTTCGCGGCGCAGCTGCGAAAACACCACGTTTGGATTTTGGATCAGCCGGTGGTCCACGCAAACCCCAGCCCTTTCGAGGCGTATGTTACGAACCGCATCCTGAGCGGGCGGGGCGACCGATGGATCGACCGCCTCGAACTCAACGTGGCGTCGCGGGCATGTGAAGTGCTGGGCCTGCGTGTCGCAAAGGGGCCAGATGCTGCGCTGGCGGGGCACAGTGAGGCAGACTGGATGACCTATGGTTTCTTGGGCTACGACATACTGAAAGACGGACCTGTAGCCCTTTCCAATTGTCTTGCCGATATGGCTCGCGAGGACGTCGTGGACGGCAGGTTTTTCGATCGACTCTTTGGCCCCTGGATGGCGTGGCTGAAGAGCCGGAGTCTCGGCGATGAGTTCGAGCCCCTGCGTGACGTTGTGCGGCGGCACGTCTTCGACAATTTTTCGGTCAGAAAAGGGGTGCTGGTACTTGGCGTGCCTTCGGAGGGAATGGCTTCATCGAACCCACAGAAGTCGGTTTTGCTGAAGGGGTTCGCCAAGCGCAATGCGGAGGATCTGATTTACCGAGGTCTCGCAAAGCGTGACGCTGGTGGCGGTATCGTACCAATGAATTTTGTAACCCAGCAAATGCTCGACGCCTACGAACGCGAGAAGAAGTTCTTTCGAAACGCAAAGTGTTCATCTGAAGGTAGAAAATCCAGAACATTTATTATGGACGAAACCGATCTCGCACGGGAGAGCCGCCTTTCCATCGGTGACGCCGCCGGGCAGTTAAGAGTGACGGCCAAAACAGTAGGGTATTTGATCCAGCATGGAATATTGTGCGGCGTGGATACCTCAGAGTTCTACCGCCGAGGGGCGACCGTTGTCACAACCGACAGTTTGACGCGTTTCCGAGAGACTTTTATTTCTTTGGGCGAGTTCGCGGAGGTCGTGCAGCGCCCACAAGGATCACTTTCGATGAAACTTAGAAATGAAAATGTGGTCCTGTTGGCGATGCCACATGATCTAAGCCGGATTTACTGGCGTGAGGACGTGAGTGCCTACGCAACAACCCAAAAATGACCCTTTCGGCACTTTGCCGCCGTTCGCTAGCTATGTTTGCTGCGCAGCGGCACTTCCTAAAGCGGCCGTTTGATAGCGCAAGCAGCTATTTCAGATCACAACCATCCGCGTTGCGCACATCTCCTGACATTTTCTGCAGCTACATCTTGAGGTACCATTGACCGTGAATGCGTGTCGGAAGAAAGTAATTATTCTTGAGATGCTTGATCAATCATTGCTAGTGTAAACATCGAGGTCGGAAAAGCGTGCATTGTGCTGACCAAGTCGGAATGGTGACTCTGGATGCAGATCCATGTCCGTTTTGAGCATTAAGTTATAACAGATAAATTTTTTGGAACGAGTATCATTGCCAGAGCTCTCACTAAATACCGTAGCATCGAAACAGCCTCGCGAAACTGCGGGTTCCTCGGCGTTCAGGGCGTTCGATTATCAGGTGAACGTGTCAATGGCATTGGTTCTCGAGCTCTTCAAACAGGGCAAAGAATTTGTAGCCTTGTTCGATCACCACGATGACCTCGTAGTATTTGTTGGAGAAGGAAAGGACTCAGAGCTCTCGTTTTACCAGGTGAAGTCGACCAGTGAACTCACTTGGACAGCAAAGAGGCTCGCGAGGCGAAGCCCAAAGGGAGAGTTGCCGAAATCCATCGTCGGTAAGGCCTACTACAATGTGGCGCAGTTCGGGCCGGGAATTCGCCGGGCGTCGATATTGTCTAACCGGCCGCTGAGCGCCACCTTGGCGACGGCCACCAAATCCGACCTCCATGACGGCGAGCTTTCGGTTGCCGATCTCTGCTCGGCTGATCAGGAAGCACTAATGAAGTCGCTGGAGGCGGACTTCCCTGTCGGCTTCGACAAATCTCACGCGACGCTTCTGACGTTCGAGCGCGTTCCGTTTGATCTTGAAAGTTATCGCGCCACCGTGCTTGGTAGGATCGTAACGATGCTAGAAGAACTCCATCCGGATTTCGTAGCGGTCTCCAGCCCTTCTACGCGGCACTCCTTTCCGCAGCAGGTGAGTGCACCGGCAACAAGACCAAGTCGGGGACGGTCGAAGAATTGCGGATGCGGGTCGCCTTGGATCGCGATGCGATCGCCCGTCTGATCGAGAGAGTGCAGAACAGGTCGAAAAATCTTGTCGAGTGGTGGTCGAGCGTGAGTGATGAACTCGCTGCGGAAGGAATGAAGGCGCTGCAGATCCAGCGCAACAAGAACATGTGCATGGCGTACGCCGACGCCCGTCGCGCGGGGGGCAGGACGGCCGCCAAGTTGAGCGCGGCAATCCGCGACGCCATCGGCAAAACCGCGGTGAGCGATATGGGCAGCGTACTCGAGGCGGCCGTAGCCTTGAAGGCCCACGGTCTCAGTGAACCCGTGTCGGAGCTCTACGATCTCCAGTCCGCGATGATCGTCGAATTGATGGAAACCATGACATGACAGACGACGACACGACGAGACTGCGGCGCGTCCTCCGAAAACTGAGCGAGAATAGCAATGCAAAAGGTAAAATTCAAAAATCTCTTCCTGTTGTCGCAGGTCGAAAAGAGAGCGCTGCACGTACCATTGCATTCGCAAAAGCTGTTGATTCAAGGCGCAAACGGCTTTGGAAAGTCAGTCATAATGAAGAGCCTGTACGAGGCTCTGGGAGCGACGCCGAACAAGATTGACGTCCGCTGGAAGAACGCCAACGTGTCGAGCTGCCTCGAATTCGAGTTCGCGGGCGCGACTTGGTTTTCGATAAAGGCCCACGGAGTGCTTTCGCTCTTCGATGAAAAGGGCAACAGACAGTTTTGGGGTCAGCGACTGGTCAAGGATTGGGGACCGAAGCTTGCCGAGTTTTTCGGCTTCAAATTGGAGATGGTGGACAAGGACGGAGAAACGTTAACGCCGCCACCCGCGTATCTGTTCGCACCGTTCTACATTGACCAGGACGGAAGCTGGGACAATACATGGGTTTCCTTCCGCAAAGACTTCTACCTGCCAGAAAGTGCGGGCACACTTGCGGACTATCATTCAGGCATACGGCCGGACGGCTACTACGCCGCCAAGGCCGAACTGACGAGGGAAAAGATCGTTCTTTCTAGCTTGGAGACTGCCGTCGAGACACTCCGCCAGACGATGACTCAGATCGAAGAGATGGAAGGCGCGACCCCAATCTACGACTTGCAGGAATTCGCCAGCGAGTGCGACGATCTCGTCGCGGAAAGCGAGCGGCTTCTTGTGCTGCAGACGGAGCATCGCCGGACGGTGTCCGACCTCCATGAGGAAACACATCTTGTCAGGGCAGAGGCGGTCCTCCTCAAGAACGCACTCAATGAAATGCGGGGCGAGTTCGAGCTTGCATCCTCATTGCCACGTCAGGTCGAATGGACCTGTCGCGCTTTTGTGCCGCCCCAAGTGCTCGTTTAGGCCACTTTCTTCTCGAATGCGACAGGGCTTTTCCAGCCAAGTGCTGAGTGACGTCGTCGCGGATTGTAGAACCCGTTTATGTATTCGAAGATCGCCATCTTTGCTTTCCGCCGCGTCTCCCAAGGATGCCGCCAGATCAGTTCAGCTTTGATGGTTTTGAAGAACGTCTCAACGGCGGCGTTGTCGTAGCAATTGCCCTTGCCGCTCATCGATACCTTGAACCCGTGTTGACGCAGGATCTTCTGGTAGTCGTGTGAACAATATTGCGACCCGCGATCCGTGTGATGAATGCAGCCTTTGGGCGGCTGGCGGAACGCGATGGCCATCTTCAAAGCCCTGATAGCAAGGTCGCGTTTCATGCGATTGCTCACCGCCCAGCCGATCACACGGCGCGAATGCAGATCAAGAATGACAGCCAGATACAGCCAGCCCTCCCGGGTCCACACATAGCTGATATCGCCAGCCCATTTTTGGTTTGGCTGATCAGCGGTGAAGTCCCTATCCAGCAGATTGGGTGCAATGTTGAACTTATGATCGCTATCTGTCGTGACCTTGTGTTTACGTGTCCGAATAACAGATATGCCGTTCTGACGCATCAAGCGGCCAACGCAGCGATGACCGACATTCAGACCAATCTCTTTCAGCTCTTCGGTCATCCGTGGCCTGCCGTAGCTACCAAGGCTAAGGCGGGACTGTTCCTTGATATGTGCAAGTGTGACCAAGTCAGTCCGTTGCCTGCGACTGGCGGGACGGCCGCGAAAGGCCCTCAATCCACGCGAGCTGACCTGCATCACTTGGCACATACGCTGGATGGAAAACGTAGATTGGTGCTCTTCGATGAACTTGAACCTCACGGCTTTTGGCTCGCGAAGAACACCGTGGCCTTTTTTAAAATCTCCCGCTCCTCCTTGAGGATACGGTTCTCGCGCCGAAGCCGGTCATTCTCTTTCGCGAGTTCTAAATCCTCTTTCGACAGCACATCTATGCCTCGATGCGCCGTGATCCATTTGTTCAGCGTCGACATGCCAACGCCCAAATCATCTGCCACCTGCTTACGCGTAAGCCCGCTGGTCAGTGCGATCCGCACCGCATCCTGGCGGAATTCGTCCGTCCGTTTCAGTCCCATCGTCAATCTCCTTTGTTGCAGTAAATGCTATCAAAGGAGCGGCATCAAACCGCGACAGGTCCATGTTGCCCAGATCGCGCGGCACAGTGACCTTGTGAAAAAGGCCGCAGATGCGGGCCGGATATATGCTCCTAACGCATTCGAGGCTTACGTGAGGAGGAGGATCAACCATGGTCCGCAGGCGGATTGGCTAGGCGAGCTGGAGCTCAGTCAACTGCACGGCGCTTGCTTGAGCCTTGGTGCCGCTATCTGCGGATCATCCCTTCCAAGTTCTGCAAATGTCGATCCAGATCTTGAACGTGAGTTTTGCGTCGAGGGACTACGCGTTCTCTCCGCTGGGCCAGGCAGCCTGATGGTCTGCATGGAACGGCTGAAATCCCGACCCGGCCCTCGGCGTTCTTATTTTTCGACAGATCTGGGGGCATTTTATGTCTGGCTACGAGCCGCGCATGGTGACGCGGAGGTCCAGTCCATCGTCGATAGCGTCCAGTCGTTTGCAGTCCGGAACTACACGATGAAACCCAAAAAGCGTGTGCTGGGTAGGCCGGTGCCAGACGTTAAACGCATGTCGTTTGAAACCGCCCGTGAGCAGTCGGGGCTCAGTGTGGGGTTTCTTAAGCGGCTGATCCCTCACGTTGACAATCTCTCTGAGGCACAATCTGCCGCGCTGACGGAAACAACGCCTGACCAGCTATCCAGGGCGATCGACTTCTGGAGCGGGTTGCGAAATCTCAAATCCACAGCAGTAACGTTGAATGTGCATCCGACGCAGGTGAAGGGGCTGATTGAAAAGGGGATATTGCGCTCGATCCGGTTTGGAACCGCGCTGCGCTATGTTTTTACTGAGGATGTCGATCGACTTTTGGCAGAAGCGGCTGCCTTGCCTGAACTGCCCGGTGTCGGGGTCTTCCTTCCGCTTCGCGAGCATTGCCAAAATCAACGGATTGGACTGGTTCGCCTCATCACTCTCTGGCAGGAGGGCAAGGTTGGCGGTTTTGTCCGGGGGACGGACGCGATAGGACTTCAAGCGATCCATGTGCCGCAAGATGTGGACGTTGGTGCGCGCGATACGCCGAGCGCTACGCGAGACCTCACGCCGCTAGAAGCCGCAGCTTACCTGAAAATTGGCGTCGGAGCCATTCGGGCGCTTCGGGATGCGGGCTACCTTGGTCACGCGAAACGTCTCAACGCAGATACCAATCATCGTCATTCCCTGATAACCCAATCCAGTATTCGGGAATTTGAGGCGCGTTTTCTGACGCTTGGACAGCTTGCCACGTCGGCGCGGGTTGCCCCCATACATTTGGCGCGGCGGCTGGATAGGGAAGGGGTCCCGACAGTCACCTGCCGTGGCCGACACGTTCGTGCCTACGAGAGATCGCAAGTTGCAGAGCATGAGAGTCTCGCAAGGAGCATCAGCAATGGAGGATGAAGTCGAGCGCTTGAAGTCTCTGCTGTTGCGGATGGCCGACGTGGACGTGTCGTCTGATGTGTACAACGACCACCTAACGACGGTTTTGCTTCGTGAACTCCACCGCCTGATGGCTAACGAAGAGCTGCGCAAACGCGTGCGTTCGCTTCAGGAGCAGGTTGAACGCATGGGGCCACGAGATCCGGATTTCGACATGAAACGCTTCATGGATGAAAGTTGGGAGTAGCGGTGGGAGGCCGTTTCGGTGCTCTCTACATACGCCCGAATGGCGAGGAAAGTGGATCTCTCGGTCGGGCACAGCGGTAGATATATAACTTTCGGCCCCAAAATGCGGTCCATGAAGTGAACAGCCGTTGACCGCTCCCAGCCCGTCCACGACCTTCGAGCCTCGGACCAGGCGCTGGCACAAACGGCTTATTTTGTTGAAAAACTCTTTCTTGATTGAGGGCTGAACTGCTGATTCAATTCCTGTAATTGAGGGGAGGATCAGCGATGATGGGACCGAGGCAGGAAGCGCAACCGGCGCTGTTTTACGAGTTCTCGCTCGAGGATCACATCCCCACGGATCACTTGCTGCGATCCATCGACCGGTTCGTCGACTTGAGCAGTATCCGCGCCCATCTGGCGGAGTTCTACAGTCACACAGGCCGACCCTCGGCCGATCCCGAGTTGCTGATCCGAATGCTTCTGGTCGGATATTGTTTCGGCATCCGGTCAGAGCGGCGGCGCTGCGAAGAGGTGCATTTTAACCTCGCGTATCGCTGGTTTTGTCGCCTCGATCTGAGCAACCGGGTCCCGGATCACTCAACGTTTTCCAAGAACCGGCATGGGCGCTTTCGCGGCAGCGAACTGCTGCGCCATCTGTTTGAGACGACTGTCGCGCGTTGCATCGCCGAAGGTCTGGTCAGCGGCCAGCGCATGGCGATTGATGCCAGCCTGATCGAAGCCGATGCCAACAAGCAGAACTCCACGCCGAAGGAAGACCGGGACGCAACGCACATCGATCCGGCTGACGCGCCCCGCGCCGTGCGCGAGTATCTCGACACGCTGGACAGGGCCGCATTTGGCGCGGCCAGCGAGGTGCAGCCCAAGTTTACCTCGCATTCTGATCCCGCCAGTCAGTGGACAGCAGCCCGTAAAGGCCCTGCTTTCTTTAGCTACTCCGACAATTATCTCATCGACACGGATCACGGTGTCATCTTGGATGTGGAACCCACCCGCTCCATCCGGCAAGCCGAGGTTGGGTCGACAAAAACCATGCTGACGCGGGTGAAAGACAAATTCGGCCTGGTCCCTGACTGGATGATCGCCGACACAGCCTATGGTTCAGGCCCAATGCTCGGCTGGCTCGTGGAACGCAAGATCGATCCCTACATCCCTGTGATCGACAAGGCCGGACGACCCGATGGGACCTGGACACGCACAGATTTCGACTGGGATGCGCAGAACGACCAATACATCTGCCCCGAGGGGCACGCGCTCAAGCAGTTCCGCCGGAATTATTCCGATCCGAACCGGGGTCCGACGGGCAAAGGCACTGCGAAGTATCGTGCGCTGAAGCTGATCTGTCAGGTTTACCCATCCAAGCCGAAGTGCTGCCCCAATGCCGACGCCAGATCGATCACGCGTGAAGAACACGAAGATGCCCGTCAAGTTGCCAGGGATCTGGCCAAAACGGATGAATACGCGATCGCGATGAAGCTCAGGAAGAAGGTCGAAATGCTCTTCGCTCACCTCAAACGTATTCTCGGCCTGAGCCGACTTCGATTACGTGGCCCATGCGGTGCAAATGACGAATTTCTGCTCGCCGCAACCGCCCAAAACCTCCGTAAACTGGCTAAGATCTTTCCTGCATCGCAGCAAACGCGCAAAGCCTGATAAGAAAGGCGCTCGCGCTGAATTTCGAGCAGCTATTTCTGCGATCGCAAACGTTAGTTTTTCAACAAAATCGGCGGTTTGCGGACATTCGCTGCGGCGTGCAATTTCAGTTCGGTGCCTCGTTATGCCGACATTCGAAACAGCAGGGGTTTGACCTTATATTTCTGACTTTCAAAGCGAGTTTCCGACAAAGGAGACAGGAGTAACTTCAATTGAACATGGCTGGACGAGATCGCCATGCACGATAAGTGGCAATACTTAAGGCTTCTCGACGGGTATACGTCAAGAAAATACCTTGTCTGAAAATCAGACATGTGATACATGATTGACTGAAAAGCGAACATGGAGTCTTCTTATGTTTCCTGCAAGCGACCTTGAAGCCGCGATCCGAGATGAGATTTCAGCTGCAAATAATGACCGACCTACTCCGCGTGAGGCCTGGGAACCTGAGATTGACTCGCTGGTGATGGTGAGGGTCATTTTGCGGGTTGAAGAAGAAATCGCTGTTGAGTTGCCAGACGATGTAATGCCGGCAGGCGGTCTGGACGACGTGGACGGCTGGGTTCGTTCTGTGGTCAAGAGCTGCCGAGAGATCTGGGAAGCAAATCAATCATTAGTGAAAGAAGTCGTATAATGGCACGGACACCTATGGGTTTTGCTGGTCCTGATGTGGAAGCGGTAGAATTGGGAAAGCGCCTCAAACAAGCCCGCGAATATATCGGGGTAACGCAAGAGGAAGCTGCGAAGCACCTCGGAGTTAGAAGATCAGCTATTTCGGAGATGGAAGCTGGCAAAAGAGGGGTAGGAGCTTTGGAGATCAAGCAGTTGGCCGCTCTTTATCAGAGGCCAATGGGCTGGTTTGCTGGAGAGGTGGAGGCACCTGCCGCAGATGATGTTGGTTTCTTGGCACGCACAGTGAGTGAGTTGTCCGAAAATGATCGCACCGAGTTAGCAAATTTCGCGGAATTTTTGCGCTTAAAGTCACAAGCTCCGAAAGATGGCTAGACAACCTAGCACACGTGGGGCGGTACTTAAGGGCATGAGAGCCGCTTTGCGGCTGCAACGTGATCTCGGCCTTGATCAGGGTGGCAACCGTCCGCACAGAATTGACGTGTTTGGCTCAATTCTAAGAGAAAACGTCCCTCTAATGTTTCAGGAACTTGACCCCCTGATGGGAGCATATCTGCGTCCAGGGGGGCAGCCGGGAATAATTCTGACTACACGTCGTCCTCTTGGGCAGCAGCGGTTTACTGCAGCACACGAGCTTGGACATCATATTCTTGGACATGACCCACACGCTGATGATGATAGCATCTTGCGCCGTTCGCCGGACATTATGCGAGACTACGTTTCTTTACCACCGGAGGAGCAGGAGGCGGATGCATTTGCATCCTATTTTTTGCTGCCGGACTGGTTGTTGCGCACACAGATGGAGCGACACAATTGGACGTCTCGGCACTTTGAAGAGCCGGAGATCGTCTACCAGGCCGCATTGCGAATGGGGGTCAGTTATTCTGCTGTCCTGTATGCGTTGGTGCGTGGAAAAGTCATCACGACAAACGTTCGGCGACAGCTGTCTGGCATCCAACCTGCAAGGCTTAAGAAGGCCTTAGTGCCTGATTTCCAGCTTGAAAGCACTAGGAACATTGATGTCTGGGAACTCGATGAACGGGATGAAGGAAGCGTCATCGAGGCAGGGCGTGACGATCTATTTGTACTAAAGCTACGGGAAGATAGTAACGCAGGCTACGTCTGGAGCTTTGAGGAGTTGCAGACGGCAGGCTTTGCGATTTTGAAGGATGGTCGTCAGGCATTTTCCGAAGACACTATCGGTGCACCAACGGTCAGACGGGTTTTGGCTAGAGGACAGAATAATCCTCTGAGTGGCACATATACGCTTTGGGAAAGACGCCCATGGTCGCCTGAAGAAGATCCCAAAAGTTGGTCTTTTGACTATAGGCCCGTCTATACGCACGACATTGGTTTGTTTCGACAACGTCAGCTTCAGGGCGACGGAGTGCGTCAATGATCGAGATTTCTGTCGATCTTAGGGCTTTGCTTGAACCTGTCCGGGATCAAGGCCGCAGGCCGACCTGCTTGGCCTTCGCGGCTTCGTCGGCGCATCGTGTAGCTCACAATCACAATGCGCCGCTCTGTGCAGAGTGGCTGTACTACATGTCGAACCGAAAAGACGGCCTACAGCCAGATCAAGGTTCTACTGTAAATTCGTCGCGAGATGTCATTCTCCAGAGAGAGTGTCCGACCTTCTGTGTATGAGTAATATGGCCCATGCTTCACCAACGAAGGAGCATGACTGCAATGACAATTTCCAAGGAACTACTGGACGAGCTGCTCAGCGGCGTTGAACGACCTGAGGATTTACTCGGCGACAAAGGCCTGATGAAGGAACTGAAGGTCCGGCTGATGGAACGGATGTTGGGCGCGGAACTGACCGAGCATCTGGGCTATGAGCCACATGGTGAGCCTGCCAGCCAGCAGGCCAACCGGCGTAATGGGGCGACGCGCAAAGTGCTGAAGGGCAACGACGGTGCGGTGCCGATTGACATCCCACGAGACCGGGAAGGCAGTTTCGAACCTGAGCTGATCCAGAAGGGCCAAACCCGGATCGACGGGATGGATGACAAGATCATCGGGCTTTATGCTGCAGGTTTGTCGACCCGCGATATCCGCGCCCACCTTGAAGAGGTTTATGGCCTGAAGGTTTCCGCCGACCTGGTCAGTCGCGTCACCGATGCGGTTCTGGAGGAGGTTTCAGATTGGCAAAACCGTGCCTTGGAACCAGTTTATCCTATCGTTTTTCTCGACGCTCTCAGGGTCAAAATCCGCGACGCTGAAAGTCGCCAGGTTAAAAACAAGGCCGTCTACGTGGCCTTGGGGGTCACCGCGGAGGGTGAACGCGAGGTTCTGGGCCTGTGGATCGCGGCCAACGAGGGGGCCAAATTCTGGCTGTCGATCATGAACAACCTGCGCAATCGGGGCGTCGAAGACATCCTGATCGCCGTCGTCGATGGCCTTAAGGGCTTCCCTGACGCCATCAACGCAGCCTTCCCCGATACGACTGTGCAAACCTGCATCGTGCACCTTGTGCGCCACTCCCTGAACTTCTGCGGCTGGAAAGACCGCAAGGCCGTGGCCAAAGACCTGCGTCGGGTTTATCAGGCGGTGGACGACGAGGAAGCCGCCAAAGCCTTGGATGATTTCGAAGCTGAATGGGGTACAAAATACCCCTCAATCGCGCCAAGCTGGCGGCGCGCATGGCAGGAGGTCATCCCGTTCTTTGCCTTCCCGCCCGCGGTGCGCAAAATCATCTACACCACCAACGCCATAGAAAGTCTGAACCGGGTGATCCGGAAAACCACGAAAACACGTGGCAGCTTTCCAACAGATGATGCCGCAACCAAGCTGATCTATTTGGCAATCCGAAAATTCGAGAACACCGGACGGTGTGTCAGGGAATGGGTTGCTGCCCGAAACCAGTTCGCTATTCTCTACCCTGAACGGTTCAACCGATGACCTGTTTCAACCGCATGGGCTAAGCCTCATACACAGAGTTTCGGATACTCCCTCTCCAGACGGGGCAACCTGACGAAGATCATTGGCCCTACCAGGGGATTGATACGAATCCGACGCCTTGGGAGCCACCCAAGACACCTACCTCGCTGTTAAAATGCTCTTCTGGAGCGCGAGGGAACGACCCAGACCGATGGCGAACCGAACTTAAACGCAACGTGCCAGTTCCAATAGCAATATTCATATCGGACGTATTTTTTCGACCTGCATCTTTCGCTGGTTCGGAGGCAATTATAGCGGACGATACCGATCCCATCGATCATGCGCGGGGCCATGCACTGGTTCTGTGCGGGGCGGGGAAACTTCGCGGAAGCGAAATGTTCCTTGTCAGGAATTCATGGGGTCAAAACTGGGGTTGGAACGGACATAGTTGGGTCCCGGAGTCCTATCTAGCGCGACGTTTTGCTGACGCATTCATTATAGAACAAGGAGCATCTGACGATGTATCACCCAATGCCAACCGCCCCCACGCTGGTCTCCGCGTGGGTTGATGCAGCTCAAAAACTTAATGAGGTCGGAGATTTGCACGGGCTAATGCTGCATATCGAAGATCCCGTGTCGTTCCTTCCTGGTGAAGCGGACGTAATCAGTCGAGTTGATGAGTTTCTCAAGAGCGAGGAAAAGTGCGGTATCTCAACCGTTTCAAATACAATTTTTCCTTCTGCCCTTGATCGAAATGACGGCATCGACGGTCTAACCGCCCGCTATCTTGAGGTCTTCGAACGTCGAATGCATCGCCAAGGTGAATGGGGACGATACTTCGAGCGTATGGTCGCCTGGAAAAAAGGGAAATCGACTGTCAACCAGCTGTCCCACGTGATCACCTCACTTCGGGAAATGAAGTCTGGCGAAGCCAAGTTCTTCGAAAATGTTACCGAAATTGCCTTGTTCGATCCGCGCAGAGACCTCCGCAAGAAAATGAATCGCCAATGCTTGAGTTTTATCGAGCTAAAGCCTGATCGTAACGGATCTCTCCATATGATGGCGGTGTACCGGAACCACTACTACATCCAACGCACACTGGGCAATCTAATCGGGCTTGGCCGACTGTTGGCCTTTATATCGAAAGAAACGGGGTTTGATGTTGGAACCCTAACTATCCAATCTACCCATGCCTGCCTTGATCAAAACTTCAGTCGTTCGGCTGTGCGAGAACTCATCAAAGCGTGTGCAGATGATCATAGAGAGAAAGCTGCATAGGTGCCGCCGGTTCATGAGCTGGTTGACTCAGACCGTATGCGGCTTCGACTTCTGAAATGAATTGAGTTTGGCCACCGTAGCTTGGATGTCGGAACGACATTGTCTCAATGCCCATCTTGTCCAAACCGCGACGGGCGTCGCCGCCAATAGTGTAAACATTTTCAGGCTCTAGGATATCGATAAGGGTGTGGAGTACCCATTCAGTTGCACGGCCCTCAGATCTCGTATGACAACGGTTAGTCATTGGTTCCTGCGGTTCGTGTGGGTGAAATGGGAAGACGTTCCAAAGGAAAACGGGCTCCCTGACGCGAGCGAGCATACGCCAAATCACAGTTGCAGTTCTCTCAGCGATTGCGGGTCCACGGGTTGCTCGTTCAATATCGACGCCACCAAGCAGTCTTGCATGATGGTCGAGGTGCGCTTCATCCGTTAGCGCGAGCCCTGTGCGTCTGCCACCCCGATAGCCTAAGTCGCGTGCGATCCAAATGGTTCTCACGTTCAGGTCAAGTGCCGCGTTGAGCACATTGGTCAAGTTCTTCCGACGCAGCCGATCAGCATCGGGCAAGTCATGTTCTTCGCAGACGTCAACATATGGGTTGAAGATATTCGGCATGTCCATGGACGCGAGTTCATCTACAAACTTGGCTACTTGGTTCATTTAATTGGCTCGTATTGAAGGGTGCGGTTGTCGAGATCGACGATCAACCGGCCGCTGCGGTTCCTTTTTAACTGCCGAAATGCCGCATAGCCTTGCAGGATAGCCTCCTCCCAGCACCACAAAGGACAGTTCTCGGCCTCATATCCTTGTACGAATTCTCTAACAGTCTTCAGCATGCTGTAATCCAACGCGCGTAGGTTCTCAAAATACTCGAGACGTTGGGCATGATTGAATATCCAAGTGGCAATGCCTTCTTCAATCAAAACCGCCCTAGCACCATCTTGGGTCTCATCGATCATTGGATCGCTTTTTCTTTTCCGCTTCAAAAGACGTCTCAACGTTGGTGACCAGCCCATGACAGCCGCGTACGCCATGTGGAAGACGTCGTGAAAGCGATAGTCGTCGTCCCCCTGTCTATTGTCAGTCAACACATCCCCGATCGCGATCCCGTCCTTTGTGAGTCTGGAGACGAGCAGGTCTCCTTCAAGAACTTCGCTGATTTCAAAGACCATTTTTCGCTCGAAGCGTTCTGGCTCTGGGAAACCATCATCAAACGGTGCCGGGTAGATTTTCTCGTCGGGCCAGCGATCTTTGATTTTGGCCAAGTTGCCATTGGCAGCGGCTTCGAGCGTTATACCAGCATCTCCAGCCGCTTGGCGTAGCTCACGAAGAATAGAAAGCAGGCGCCCCGCCAAGGCAGGCTCGTTGTTGACAAAGCGGCCAGCATCGAAATCAACCATGAGCAATCCGACCTCAGCCGATAAACGGATCAACGTTCGCTCAAACTCGGCGGTTGGCTGAGAAATCCAGCTTATTTGGGCATCAGGTTCTTGAAGGTCAGCAAAGCGAATTGAGTCACTAGTCCTTCCAATGTTTCGGGTGGTGCTCGGCCCCATCTGGAGAGCAAGATCAGCGATGCTGATTTCAGAACGGGTCGCTACAGCCGCAAGGTACCAAAGAACGTCGCCGAACTCCTCCAGCACTGTGCGCTCATATCCAAGGTATGCCACCGGATCACGCTGCTTCTTTTTTGCCTCGCTCAGAAGGCTTCCTATCTCGCCAAACAAACCAAGAAGCGGCAAGCTCAAGTCGCTGCCCCTATCTCTCAAATGGTCCGTTCTGCTCGCAAGTACTTGATATTGTTTAATTGTTCGCATTTCTTCAAGCGTTACCTGTCTTCTAGGGGGCTTGGCAGTTCTCGCGGGGCGTAGTTTAGTAACCACTGTTTAGCAAGCCCGAATAGAAATCAATCAAACAACGAGTGGACGGAGGCGTATATGGCATTTTGGAGTAGTCAAACTCTTGAGGCGAAGGCCCACAAGCTAATCAAGGGATCATCGGAACAGCCTGTAGTCGATTGCAATTCGCTTCGTCTTCGAGTGGGAGAGGAGATCTTTGTCACTCCACAGCTGGAAGACGCTAATAGAGTCACCAAGCGCAGGCTTGCTAACGGTGAAGCCTTCAATATCCCTCCGCAGCAGTTCGCTTTCATTATGACCGAAGAGCAGGTGTGCATTCCGACTGACGCAATGGCATTCATTTCGATGCGCGCGACGTTCAAGATGTTGGGTTTGGTCAACGTATCTGGCTTTCACGTCGATCCTGGGTGGGACGGAAAACTGACCTTTGCAGTATTCAACTCAGGCCCTACGCCAGTGATGCTTGAAAGAGGGCAATCAGTCTTCTTGATGTGGTGCGCCAGCCTCGACCATCCGTCAGAGAAGCACAAGACGAAGCCTGGCAGCAATACAATCGAGCCGGAACGCCTATCCGCCCTCATGACTAAGTCTGACTCGCTGTATCAATTGAACCAACGGCTATTGGAGGAGTCCGACGCGCGAAAGTCAGCTTCAGAGGATATGAATAAGCGTCTTCATACCGTCGAAAAAACGATGGTGGCTATGAAAGTAAGGAATGCGATTGCCCTTACAGCGCTGGTCGGAATCGTGATGTACCTGTTCCGGTCCGACGTACTTGTCCTATTGAGCAAACTGGCAAGCTGAAACTGCTGCTTCCTCTACCGAAGAGCGTACAAAGTCCTCTTAGGAGAAGCTGCACTGCAGCACCCATTAGCATGGCGAAAGTCCGCTAATGGGATGTACCGGCTGCTTCACCCAGCAGGTTAGGTTGAGCCTAGTTCACCTGCATTTAGGAGAAGTAGCATGGCGAAGACAGAGTTTGATGAACTGATGTCGATTGGCATCGATATCGGCAAAGACACGTTTCATTTGGTTGGTTTTGACCAAGATGGGCAGCGCGTTCTGCGCAAGCAGATCAAGCGCCTCGCTTTGATAACGACATTCGAGAAGTTGCCGCGTTGCGTGGTCGGCATGGAGGCGTGTCTGAGCGCTCACTTTGTCAGCCGCACCCTGCGCAAGATGGGTATTGAGCCTCGGATCATCCCTGCGATTTATGTGAAGCCTTTCAACAAAGGTCAGAAGAACGACTACAACGATGCTGAGGCCATCGCAGAAAGCCGCCCTTCGCTGCGTTGCAAAAGGATGTAGGTTTGGGCTGATTGTGTTGAAAAACTCGAGCGGGTTTAATACGGCCTGAATTTACAGAACGCTTGTATTTGCCAGCGGGGATAGCGCCCGGTTCAAGAGGCAAATCCGACCTCCGGCAGAACAAAATTCTGGTTCAGCGCCTGCCGACGCGGATAGAGGGAGTTTTTCAACGAAATCGGCACACTGCCGACATTGAGGGCAAGAAGCCGCGTTTGACAGCTTGAATGTCCGGTTCCGGGAAGTCGAGGCGCGATTTGTGCATGTGCGGCAACGAGAACCAACCTCGCTTCGCACCGGTCACTTTGGGCTGGGACCGGTCATCCGCGGCGTCAGGCACGAAGGGCGGCTCAGGGCCGGAAGCGTCAGGAGACGTGAGGGCAGCCTTTCCGGGAACCATTCCCGATTCCCGCGCATAGCGAACCTTCTTGCGCCTTGGTACCAACGTTCCGGTTGGGTCGGAAATGCTTGGCATTTGGGTCGGAATTGCTTGGCACGGCTTACTGACAAGATTCAGAAAATTCGCCGGAAAGAGTCGGAAATGCACGGCATTCGACAGCCCTGTCAGTTGCCAAGCAAAACCGACTTTTGTGACATGTAACTGACCCAATCGGTAGAATTTCCTGAAATCATAGCAGCGTTGCTCAGTTGAGCGGGTGATCGTAAGATCCGGCCAATCCAGCCTTTGTCTGATCTCGGAAGCCTCGCTTGGTCAAAAGCCTACCTGCCACTCTTGGAACGAACTTCCCGCAGTTGCCGCTGACGGTGGCACATGCCGCGTGCGAGCCGGCTAGTTCCTTGCTGTCGCGGCTTGCGGCCAGGAACGGCGCCATTTCGATGCAGAGGTTCTGCGGAGACATTGCCTTTCCGATCGATCCGCTCTTTCGTGGTGAGAAGGTAGCCATAGAACAATTGGCCCAGCTTGCAGGGTGTGATGTGGGCGCGTTGGAGCGGGTTTCTATCCGCCATCTCGGCAAGGGCCATTTCCGACTGCGGGATGAATTCGCCTCCCTTCAGAGCTTTCAGCGCACGCGCATCCGCGTCTGTCCGAAGTGCATACGGTCCGAGATGTCGTCAGCAGCGGAGTCGTGGCGTGTGCCGCGCCGCCTCCAGTGGAAATTTTCGTCGATCAGGATCTGCCGGGAACACAGCAGCGTGCTCATCAGCCTTCCAGCCGAGAAATTCCACAAGGACGCCAGAGACTTTGCGGCGCAACTGCGAAAACACCACGATTGGATCTTGGATCAGCCGGTGCTCCAGGCCAGCCCCAGCCCTTTCGAGGCGTATCTCACGAACCGCATCCTGAGCGGGCGGGGCGACCGATGGATCGACCGCCTCGAACTCAACGTGGCGTCGCGGGCATGTGAAGTGCTGGGCCTGCGTATAGCAAAGGGGCCAGATGCTGCGCTGGCGGGGCACAGTGAGCCAGACTGGATGACCTTTGGTGCCTTGGGCTACGATATACTGAAAGACGGTCCTGATGCTCTTTCCGAGTGCTTAATTGCGATGGCTCGTGTGGACGGTGTGGACGGCAGGTTCTTCGGTCGACTCTTTGGCCCCTGGATGGCGTGGCTGAAGAGCCGGAGCCTCGGCGATGAGTTCGAGCCCCTGCGTGACGTTGTGCGGCGGCACGTCTTTGACAATTTTTCCGTCAGGAAAGGGGTGCTGGTGCTTGGCGTGCCTTCGGAGGGAATGGCTTCGTTGAATCCACAGAAGTCGGTTTCGCTGAAGGGGTTCGCCAAGCGCAATGCGGAGGATCTGATTTACCGAGGTCTCGCAACGCGTGACGCTAGCGGCGATATCGTACCGATGAGTTTTGTTACCCAGGGAATGCTCGACGCCTACGAGCGCGAGAAGAAGTTCTTTCGAAACGCAAAGCGTTCATCTGAAGGTAGAAAATCCAGAACTTTTGTTTCGGACGAAACCAATGCGGCAGCGGAGAGCCGCCTTTCCATCGGTGACGCCGCCGGGCAGTTAAGAGTGACTGCCAAAACAGTAGGGTATTTGATCCAACATGGAATGTTGTGCGGCGTGGATACCTCAGAGCTCTACCGCCGAGGGGCGACTGTTGTTACCGCTGACAGTCTGACGCGTTTCCGAGAGACCTTTATTTCCTTGGGCGAGTTCGCGGAAGTCATGCAGCGCCCACAAGGTTCACTTTCGATGAAGCTTAGAAATGCCGGTGTGGCCCTGTTGGCGATGCCCCATGATCTAAGCCGGATTTACTGGCGCGAGGACGTGAGCGCCTACGCAACAACCAAAATTTGATCCTTTCGGCCCTTTGCGGACACTCACAGTGTCATCCGACGCTGCGCTGCAGCTTCCCGGAAGCAGTCATTAATCATAGGCGCTTCAATCTGGTGGACAAAGGAATGGCCACGTGACTTCTTGGCTGTGAATAATGCCCATCTAACCTCGAATTGAGACTGAAGTGCGGGATACTGACCAAACCATCACCTTCGACCAGATGAAAGGAACTATCGGCTCACTCGTGTTTCTTTGGTCGGGTATCGAACAGTCTCTTAATGAAGCAATTGAAAATCTGCTCACAGAGAAGAAGCCCAAATCGGTTCATGGCATATCGAGGTCTATCGATGTGTGGTCGCTGGCGGTCAAACAAGCGGATAATATCAGTCCACTTCGGACGGACCTTTGCGATCGCTTGGTCAGAATGCTTAAAGAAGCGCTCGTGATCAGGAATCTCGTATGTCACGGACTGACTGGCATCTCCGCGCGACTTCATATTGATGACCCCGAAGCACATCTTAAAGTGCAGCTTGGGGAAGATACGCGTATCCTGACTTGGTATCAACTTGATGAAATGTTTAGTTGGATGTCGAGGAGTAGATGGCTCATCATAGATTTGACCGTGGCCGCCATGGAAAATGACGCCCAGCGAGCCCATAACAGACTGCTCAGTTGGGAGAAATTCCCCGAGCAACATTAACGGCCCTTACTTGCCGTTCGCTTCATGGCCGAGCGCTGCGGCGCAGCTTCACAATACCGACCATTCGTTTATCGCGCAGCATTTCGGCAAATCAAAGGGCTGCGGCGCAGGACGGCACTGCCGCTCGTATTGTCCATACGACCGGCAGCAAAGGTGGGACACACTTCGCCTGGTTGCTACCCTCTGGTGGCGACAGCGCCGGATTTTTCAGCAACGTGAGCGGCGAATTTGCCCAGAGTTTGCCCACCAAATTCGACCGCGCCAAATCCAATAACAGTCGCGCGACGTTCTGCAGTCGGATGCATCTGACGCAAGGTGACAACTGTCTTTCCGTTATCTTGCTCATCAAACGTAACCAAGAGTCGGAAGCAGTCAGGGTCGTTATCGATGTCTTGACCGTGATCAACTTCAATCAGGCTCGGGCTCTCGACCCGTAGAAAATCCATACGATTGGAGAATCGTGTGCCATCAGGTGCAACCATGTCGAACCGCCAGACGCCGCTCGCGCGAATGTCGGTCTCATGTGACTCGACGCGAAAGCCGTCAGGTCCGAACCATTGAACAATTTGCGCCGGATCAGTCCATGCCTCAAAGGCGGTCGCGCGATCAGCGTCGACAACGCGAGCGATGACAATTTCCTTGTCCAATGGATACGAAGCCCATTTGGAGACGGTATTGGTGGTTTGATCAGTCATTGAGGTTCTCTTTTTTTACGTTGTGCAGGTGAGCTTGAAAGCGATCCAATCGGCTTTCCCACCGCTTCCGGTAAGAGGCCATCCAGTCTTCCGCTTCCTTCAAAGCCGAGGGGTTCAGCGAACAAACGCGGCTCCGCCCTTCCCGTCGCGACACGATAAGGCCCGCGTCTTCCAGAACGCCTAGATGCTGCGTGAAGGAGGGCAGTGCCATGTCGAAAGGGCTCGCCAACTGTGAGACGGTCGCCGAGCCTCCGCAAAGCGTCTGAACCACTGCACGTCGCGTTGGATCGGAAAGTGCAAGAAAGGTCTGTTCTATCGGGTGCTTTTCGTTAGGCATGGACCTAAGTATGGAGCTGTATAAAGGTTAGGTCAACACCTAATCTTAAGAACTTATCAGCGCGATGGAAGCCGCTTCAACATTGCGCAGTATTCGGCACTCTGGGCTCCCGAGCCGACATGTGGCGTCGCAGCGAGCCGGGGCCTTCATTGACCAGGCTCACGGTCACTGGCGGCCCTTAGTAGACATTGCTTCCATCCAGCAATGTTGCGGTGCGGCTTTGGCGAAAGGGACAAAATTACTATAGAAAAATGAAAGAATTCACTCACGCGCCGAAAGTCTACCAGGCTGAGTTTGTAAGAACAGCCGCCTTTTTCCTTGAGATTGCCTTGTCAAGCTTAATGCCCAGCTCGACTTCTCCGTCAAAGCTCATCGCACTAACCTCGACATTGTCAACCTGCATTGACAGAATACGTCTTTCCACACAGTAGCCATCAGCCAGAAATGAGATTATTTGTTCCCTTTCTAGCGTCCCGCTTGTCACCTTGCAGATCACGATGTTTCCCCGCAGTTTTTCGGTCAAAGTCCCAATTTTTTGGGCATCCCCCGTTTCCTGAAGTAGAGTTAGGGCATAGCTACGATGTAAAGCATTTAGGCTGGAACATAAGACTCGAATAAAACTTGCGAATTCCAAAAATTGTTGCTGTCCAAGGATTTCGCCAACAGATACTAGCCCATGAGAAGCATCGTTTCTGTATTGAACTAGCTCCGACAACTTAGAAGCGATTTGCTCAATTATTCTCACGCCGCCATTGTCAAAGAAACCCTTGATTTCATCATCTTTGGAAAGCCATTCGCCAACGTTCAGAATTCCGAACCTCCGATAAATTTCAGTTAACTCATTCTGGACCTGTCGCGGTTTGATGCCGCTCCTTTGATAGCATTTACTGCAACAAAGGAGATTGACGATGGGACTGAAACGGACGGACGAATTCCGCCAGGATGCGGTGCGGATCGCACTGACCAGCGGGCTTACGCGTAAGCAGGTGGCAGATGATTTGGGCGTTGGCATGTCGACGCTGAACAAATGGATCACGGCGCATCGAGGCATAGATGTGCTGTCGAAAGAGGATTTAGAACTCGCGAAAGAGAATGACCGGCTTCGGCGCGAGAACCGTATCCTCAAGGAGGAGCGGGAGATTTTAAAAAAGGCCACGGTGTTCTTCGCGAGCCAAAAGCCGTGAGGTTCAAGTTCATCGAAGAGCACCAATCTACGTTTTCCATCCAGCGTATGTGCCAAGTGATGCAGGTCAGCTCGCGTGGATTGAGGGCCTTTCGCGGCCGTCCCGCCAGTCGCAGGCAACGGACTGACTTGGTCACACTTGCACATATCAAGGAACAGTCCCGCCTTAGCCTTGGTAGCTACGGCAGGCCACGGATGACCGAAGAGCTGAAAGAGATTGGTCTGAATGTCGGTCATCGCTGCGTTGGCCGCTTGATGCGTCAGAACGGCATATCTGTTATTCGGACACGTAAACACAAGGTCACGACAGATAGCGATCATAAGTTCAACATTGCACCCAATCTGCTGGATAGGGACTTCACCGCTGATCAGCCAAACCAAAAATGGGCTGGCGATATCAGCTATGTGTGGACCCGGGAGGGCTGGCTGTATCTGGCTGTCATTCTTGATCTGCATTCGCGCCGTGTGATCGGCTGGGCGGTGAGCAATCGCATGAAACGCGACCTTGCTATCAGGGCTTTGAAGATGGCCATCGCGTTCCGCCAGCCGCCCAAAGGCTGCATTCATCACACGGATCGCGGGTCGCAATATTGTTCACACGACTACCAGAAGATCCTGCGTCAACACGGGTTCAAGGTATCGATGAGCGGCAAGGGCAATTGCTACGACAACGCCGCCGTTGAGACGTTCTTCAAAACCATCAAAGCTGAACTGATCTGGCGGCATCCTTGGGAGACGCGGCGGAAAGCAAAGATGGCGATCTTCGAATACATAAACGGGTTCTACAATCCGCGACGACGTCACTCAGCACTTGGCTGGAAAAGCCCTGTCGCATTCGAGAAGAAAGTGGCCTAAACGAGCACTTGGGGCGGCACAAAAGCGCGACAGGTCCATTCCAGCGAAGGTTGGACTGGTGGTGGGTTAAGCACTCAGGCGCAAGGCTGTAGGTCGATTCCCCTTTCAGAGCCGCATCGTACCCTGAGACTAAATCTTCGACAGACAGGTGGTCATACCGTGGGCTGGGTAAGCGGCTAACAATATGTGCGAACCCTGTTCGATAGCTACCGACGATTTGTTCTGGCAGGTCCAAGAATGGTTTCCGCGCTGACAAAAAATGAAGCCAATCATGGAGAACATTTTCGCAAAAGTGCTCGTACACTGCATAAATTCGTCCAACAGCGGAGCAATGATCCATTACTCGCCATCGGATATCCTCAGGAGCCAAACCTCTCAAAGTACAAAGATCGTCATGTAAAATGGTTGGTTCTAGTTGACGCTCTACTCTCGAAAGGACAGCTCTCATTTCAGCGTTTGCTCGTGAATGAGCTACGATTGCGTCTAGTTCGATGCACAAACCATCAAATTCATCGGAAAACATGAACTTTATGCCGCTACGTCTGCGAGCATTCTTGAATAGATGTCAATTCTGTTCTTGATGTCTGACTTAGTATTTCCACGGCCCGTGAAAGTTCCTTCCTCATGGTCTTTGAAAAGCTGTTTCGTGCGTTGTAGAATCTCGTCCTTCTTTTGGACGAGAATATCAGCCTCTTGGATATTCTGCGAAATCGCAACTGTAACAGCATCAAAGAAGGCCTTCTGTGGCCTTCCAAGCCATTCGTTTTTTTCAGGCACAAAAGGCTGGAAGGCGAGATCGCCATAGATTTTTTCTACGGTATCCATAACTAACGTAAAATGGTCTTCAAGTTGATCAATTGCATAATCTCCAAGACGCGACGCCTTCAGCATATATAGATCCAGAAAGCCCTGCATCCCTTTGGCGTAGTGATCGACATTTCGAAGTGCGAAGAAACGCAGAACTAGTTCTGCATCTTCCATTTTCTGGTAAAAGCTCGACTTTACTAGATCGGGGTCTTTCTTCTCATCCTCTTCAGGATCATACAACGGTAGTTTCCAAGCTTTCCGGATTGTGTCATGACGAGATAGGTCCATGATTGTTTCATTGAGCCTTCCTTGAAACAAGGCGTTTCTTATTTCTTGCCGCTCCAATGCAACTCCACCGGTGTTAAGACGCTCAAAAACGATTTCTCTCAACAAAAGGGCTTCTTCATCCTCAGGTGCCGACTCCTTAAGCATAACGATTGACGAAATCGAGCGGCGGTCAATACCAGCTTTTACGGTTTTGGGTAGGTTGTGATAGTAGCGGCCATCCAACTCTGGCCAATACTGCAATCCCTTCAACTGCAGCTTCCCGTCGTAGAAGTCCTTGATCGCAGTTATTCGTTGCTGTCCATCCATTACCTCGTATGAGTTATAGTCTCGCTCGTAGAGAAACACGGGCGGTACGGGTAAGTTTATCAAGAATGACTCGATTAGTCGGCTCTGCCTAACAGGATCCCATCTTGGGCGACGCTGATAGAATGGGCGAAGATCCATGTATCGCTCGTTAGAGAGCTGCTGTACAAAACCATGTAGTTTTTCTCGGTTGTTCTCGACCACAATTCTGCCTTCACCCCTAGAGTACCGATCGTTTATCTCGGCATCGCTGAGCTTGACTTTCTGCACGTCTTGTTTCTGGCGCCACATCGCTTTTTCTTCTTTCAACATGGACATGGGCCGACCTCAATCTTCTGTAATTTTCGTTGCTAGTTTAACTTCGACCTACTGCGATTATCAAGGCTCGTCACCTCAATGACCCATGCCATCTTGATCTACCTTGAACACACATCAACCACCTAAGGCAGCTACCATCAATGAGCGAACTTTTGATTGGATTTGCATGTGCAGCGAATGTCAGCTTCTCTAATTGGGTGTCTGGGTCAAGCTCGTTTTCCTTGTTCTATGTGATCGGTGATCGCTTATCCGGGTCACGCTTCTCTTCGCAGTCTGTTTTGGTGTTCGAATGGCACCGCTGCATGCATGTGTCGGATTGGTAGTGGAGAGCCCTGCTTCCCGGCGCGCTTCAAGTTGCGCAGCAGACATTTTCGTCTTCATCCACAGACCTCGTCCGGATTGGACGATCCCGTCAGGTTGGTTGGGGGTTTTTTAGATCATGCCGTGCCTCCTGCCTGTTCCTGACGGAATTCTGTGCCATCGGCCCACATTCGATGCAGTAAGACAGCGAGTTTGCGTGCGACAGCGACTACAGCGCGACGGCGACCTTTGGTGCGCATCAATCGCATGCCCCATGATTTGATCTGCGACCCTGCCATGGTTCGCATCAACATTGCGTTGGCTGCAGCATACAGCGTTGCACGAACATCTCGGTCTCCTGCCTTCGATATTCGGCCGGGGTTATCGTGTTCACCTGACTGATATCTTCGCGGCGTGAGACCAAAATGCGCTGCGACAGTGCGGGATTTTTTGAATCTATTGGGGTCATCAATTGCGGCTTTGAATGTCAAAGCTGCAATAGGTCCCACACCTGGCACTGTCATCATCCGCATGCACACCGCGTCTTGCGATGCCGCGCGCTTCACGCGTCGATCCAGTTCCAGATAGTTTTGAAAGAGGACCGTACGGGCATCAAGTAAAGGAAGAACCGCGTGCGCGAGAACTTCATCCATCTCAATCATAGGTCGAACGAGGGCGTCGAAGGAACCGTGCTTTACCGTTCTGGGCAGTCGTACCCCGAAGATCTTCAATAAACCCCGCACTTCGTTTGCAAGGTCGATCGTCTTCTTCAGCAATGCCTTGCGTGTGCTAAGCAGCGCCCGAAGGCCATGAGCTTCGCGGCTTTTCATATGTACTGGACTGAACCACCCAGTGCGTAGGATCTGCGCAATCCCTTTCGCATCGGTCTTATCTGTTTTGTTCCGCATCGCTGACAAGGCAGCATTCACCTGGCGGGCCTCCATACAGACGATATCGAAGCCCAAGGATTGTAAGCCAAAGTAAAGATGCTGGCTCAAGGCACCGGCTTCAAAACCGACGCGCTCAACGGGGTGATCAAAGGCTTCAAGGCACGCAGCAATGTCCGCAACTTCGCATGGCAGCTCTCGCTCCAGCCAAACCTTGCCTTTGCTATCGACGATGCACAAAGCACACGACCGAAGCGACACATCTAAACCAGCATAGTATTCCATCATCTGTCTCCCTTGTTCACAGCTATGCTGTGATACTATCGGGAGCTCGACCAAAGTGCAGGGTCAGCCCAATTACGCATGCTTCCCGCCCTTCGTGCCGATGCCTAGCGTCAGGCTGCGTCTTGCGCGGCTGTCCACCTCTTCGTGCTGAACCCGAACTGAACCGCTAGGCATATCTACAGCCAGACATGCAAATGGCCTCGGGTTCTCCCCGCGGCCATTTCTTCATCTTCTCAGCCAAAATGACCTTTTGAGACGTTTAGATCATGTCGCATGACACGTCACACAAAACACCTGTGGCGTTCCATCTGACACTACCTATCAACATCTCAAAAATCGTTTCTTTTCAATGCGGCTCGCGTGCTCCATTGGCTGCATCCCGCAATCAGACATAATCGATTGATATTGCTCACGCGCATGCCGATTGTTCCTCACCTTTACAACATACCGACTGTATGGTATAAATAACTAATGACGAGACCGACCAAAACCTCCCCCGAGCGCGGGGATGCCCGCACCCGCCTTTTGGAGGCCGCCCGCGACGTGATCCGCCAGAAGGGGTTTGCCGCAACCTCCGTAGATGACCTGTGCCAATCGGCCGAGGTCACCAAGGGCGCGTTTTTCCATCATTTCAAGACGAAGGAGGCGCTTGGCGTGGCGGCGGCAGAATACTGGGCCGAGACGACCAGCGCCCTGTTCGCAGAAGCGCCCTATCACCGACCCGACGATCCGCTGGACCGTCTTTTGGCCTATCTCGAGTTCCGCCGCGCCATCATTGACGGGGAGACATTCGAATATACCTGCCTTGTCGGCACCATGACGCAGGAGGTCCATAATTCTGCCCCTGCGATCCGGAATGCCTGTGCCGAGAGCATTTTTGGCCATGCCGCCACTTTGGAGGCGGATATCAGGGCGGCCAGAGAGCAGCGCGAGATCGACGCGGACTGGACCGCCGAGAGCCTTGCCCGGCACACCCAGGCGGTTCTTCAGGGCGGCTTTATCCTGGCCAAGGCGAGCGGCAGCCCCGAGCTCGCGCGCGAGAGCGTCGATCACCTGATCCGATATGTCCGCCAGCTTTTTCACCTCGAACCCGACCCTCCAGTCACGACAGAAAGGGAGACTTGAAAATGGAACATGCAGCCAAGGTTAGGACCTGCCTGTGGTTCGAAAAAGGTGGCCATGAGGCTGCCCGTGACTATGTGAAAATCGTTTCGAACAGCCGGATCGAGGCGGTCCGCGAGAACGGTCAGCCCGATGACCCTATGATTGTCGAATTCACTCTGGCTGGTGCGCCCATGATGATCCTGACGGCCGGACCGCACCACAAATTGACCCCTGCCGCGTCGATCAGCGTGCTGACCGCAGACCAGGACGAAACAGACCGGCTTTGGAGTGAGCTGACCGCAAACGGCGGTGAGGCGGGACATTGCGGTTGGCTGGTGGATCGCTTTGGCGTCTCTTGGCAGATCGTGCCAAAGCGTATGCCGGACCTCTTGTCCAGTGACGATCCCGCGGTTGTGGGCCGTGTGACCGCGGCCATGATGCAGATGGGCAAGATTGACATCGCGGCGCTGGAGGCTGCGGCGGCGCAGGAGACGGCGCATGGGTGAGACAACCGAGATCACTTGCACCTGCGGGCGGACCCGCCTTGAGCTGCGCGGCCATCCCATCGACAGCGTCGAATGCTGCTGCACATCGTGCCGCGAGGCGGCAGATCGGATGCAGCGACTGGACCGCGCGTCGCAGACCTTGACGGATCATGGCACCACGCCGTTCGTCATCTGTCGCAAGGATCGCGTGCGGTTTCTTTCCGGCACCGATGGTCTGAAGACCTTCCGCCTGTCCCCCGAACACGCGACCAAGCGCGCCATCGCCACCTGCTGCAACACGCCGATCTATCTGGAGTTCAAGGGCGGGCACTGGCTAAGCCTTTATGGCGGATTGTGGCCGGAGGGCACGATGCCTGCGCCCACGATGCGCACGATGGCCTCCGATCTGCCTGAGGGGGCCGTGCTGCCCGACGACATCCCGAACGCCAAGAAACAGAGCCTGGGCTTTTTCGCCAGGCTCTTTGCCGCGTGGGTCGCCATGGGGTTCCGCAACCCGAAGACGCCAGTCACAGGAGAAATAGATGTCTGACACGGATGAGAAAATCGAGATCGAGAGCATCACCTCGCCCGGTCGAACCCAGCGCGTGAACAAAGCCAAATATACGGCGATGCGCGACGCGTTCCTGCCGGTGCTACCGACCGAGGCCCCGGGATTAACGGTCGCCGAGGCAAAGGCCGCCCTATTGCCGACCCTGTCGCAAGACCTGTTTCCAGGTGGTGAGAAAGCCGGGTGGTGGTTGAAGGCTGTGCAGCTTGATCTGGAAGCCAAGGGCGTAATCAAGCGCAGTGGCACGGGGCCGGTTCGACTGTTCAGAACGCGAACGCCGAAATAGCATCGCCGCAGAAACAAGCTTTTGACGCGGTTGCTACGACCTCAGGTTTGATTGTCATGTGAGCGACGGCTGCGCAAACTTACGTCCGGGAGGTGGAAATGCACGAGACCATAACGATCTGGACCCTCGACTGGGTGCCAATGACCAATGGCCCCGCCGGCTTCGTGCGCGACATGCGGCTTAGGTGGGCCTGCGAGGAGGCGGGCCTTCCCTATTCCGTCAGAACCGTGCCATTGGGGGAAGGCGGTCCAGACCATCTTGCCCGTCAGCCATTCGGACAGGTTCCCCTCATGTCGGACGGTGATCTCCATATGTTCGAGAGCGGGGCCTGTGTTTTGCATCTGGCGGAGAAGAGCGAGACGCTGATGCCGCGTGATCGGCAAGCGCGCGCCGAAACCCTTCAGTGGGTTTTTGCCGCCCTTAACTCCATCGAGATGGTATCCGTTCCTTGGTGGTTCCTAGAGGTGACGGGCGCGACTGAGAACGGATTGACCGACTGGTTGGAAAGTCGTCTGGCCCATGTGGAGCGCACCCTGAAGGAGCGAGAATGGCTTGCTGCTGGTCGTTTCACCATCGCGGACCTCATGATGACGGACGTCCTGCGCGTGGCAAAGCTCCGTGCCTTCGGAGATCGGCCTGCAACAGAAGCCTTTGTGGAAAGGGTCATGGATCAGCCCGCTTTCAAGAAGGCTTATACCGACCAAATGGAGCATTTCGAGGCCGCCGATACAGCTCGGCGTCTGGACGAAAGCTGATCGTCTCGACTTGGTATCCTGCTAGTCGGCAACACATATATTGTCCGCCGAAGAACCATTTCAAACACCCTTTCCGTCGTCTTAACCGACTGATTGTTCATGATGGCAACTGTGGGATCAGGGCGGCGACCCGCCCTTTTGCAAGCAGCTTGGTAGAGCACTCGATGCAACTGGACCCAGACACCGTTGAGACGCCAGCACCGGAAATACGGCCAACGGCATCCACACGCGGCTTGCCGCGCACCTTCGTCGGCAGCAACGGCTGGATCACCGACCATTCAAAATCTGTCAAATCAAAACGTGCCATTCTCACCTCCACATTTGCCGGAAAGTGAATCACGTTTTCTAAAGTCTGTGAATCCCTTTTATGGGTATGTGACCTAGGGATGCTCAGCTCTGCATTGTCGCGACTTCGTCCTGAACCTGTGACAGGAAGGCGCGCGCCATACCCGCGAACGGCTGTTTCTCGTCCGTCATCGCACGCAAATCGTCAATGACTTCCTGAGCGGCTGCTTGATAAACCTCAGCGAGGACTGAACTATCCGCTTCCAGCCACTTGTTCAGCTTGGCAATCAATCGGTTCCGCAGCCGCCGCATCTCCAGCAGCCTGATCCGCCTGTCCTCTTCCAACCAGCGCCGGTTCAGCCCGAGGATCTTGCGCGTCGCCTCGCCCACCGCACTGCCGCCCTTCGCCCGCACGGTCGAAGCGCCCTGAAACAGCACCCATTCGAGATGATCGTCCGGATCCATGTCCACCGGGTTCAGGATCAACGGATTCTCCGTCGCCAAATCACCGCCCTCGTCCGTCACCCAGGCATTCCCTTCCACCGGAAAGGCATTCAATTTGCCCGCCCGCGTCTTGGGCTGCCGTTCCAGGAACGCGCGCAGGTCATCCTCAGTCTCCAATCCATCCGGGATGATCACGTGATAGCTGCGCGACTGGTTGCAATGCTGGCACGACAGCACGAGGTTTTCCCACCGCATCGCCAACCACCAATAGCCCGGATGCGCCACGCCCGCCTCGTCTGCCTCGGTCACGCCCTTCTTGGGCCGGTAATGTTCCACGTCCGTGTCCTGAGACCCGGCGATCTTGCTCTCACAATAGGCGCATTTGCCGTGGAACATCTCGCGCAACGCCTCGCGCACGGCACGGTTTCCGTAGGCGCTGAAATCATCGCTTTTCAACACCTCTCCCGCCGCCAGCTTGGCCTTGACCTTCGCCAGTTCCCTCGACCCCGCCGACCCTGGAACCGTCAGATCCAGCGCGGGCGGACAGGGGGTACGCACAGCCTTGATCATGAGCGTTTCTCAAACAACGCCGAAAACGTCTGCCGCAGGTCGGCGCGGCGCGGCGACGCCACCTTCGTCGGCGCAACTTCCTGCCCGACCTGCTTCTTCAAGGCCTCGGCATAGGCCTGTTCCCGCAGAGTCGATCCCAGAACCATCCCGTCGTCCAGTTTGCCGCGCAGCACGTCCAGTTCGGCGCGCTCGGCCTCGGACAGGTCCTCGATCCGCACCGCCAGCCGATTATAGCGTTCCAGCCGCGCGTCCGTCTCCGGGTCAGTCGACCCGAGGCCGAAGAATTCCGACGTCAGGATCTGTTCCGCCCGCATCCCCCGGATCGAAGGCAGGTCTTCGACCCGCTCGACCTGATCCTCGGCAGACCGTTGCAGCACGAAGACCTCGCCGTCATACATGCCGCGCAGGCACAGCGGGTCATGCGTCGTGGCGATGAACTGGATCCTGGGAAAGGCGCGGCGCAGCAGCGTCATGATCTGCATCTTCCAGCGCGGATGCAGGTGGGTTTCGATCTCGTCGATGAAGACCACGGCGCTGGCGAATTCCAGGTTGTCGTAGTGACAAAGCATCTCGCGGATGATGTCGCAGACCATCGCGATCACGGATTTATACCCGACCGACAGATCCTTCATCGCCACCAGCCGCCCGTTCTGGCGCACGTAGATCGCCCCCGGCGTGTCCGGGTCGTCGTCGCGTTCGAAATCGTCGTCATCCGACAACATCAACACTTCGCGCAGGGCGCGCGCGGTGGCCTCCCACTTCTTTCCCTCCAGCGTCGTCAGCCACAGGATCGGGTTGGCGATCATGTCCATCGGATCGAAGAGCGACCGCACCCGGTGCGCAGGCGCCCGCAGCCGCCGCGTCTTGCGCTTGGTAAAGAACCGGCGCGGGCCGTAGCCCAGCACCACCTTGCAACACTGCGCATCACCGGAAAACCGCGCATCGCCCGTGCGCGCGTTGACGCCCGCCGGGATGATGCTGTCGAGAAACCCAAGCCGAACGGCCATGCCCGGCGTGGTCTCGGCCCACCGATAGGGATCGGGGCGGTGAATCAGATCGGCGGGTGAGAGCGGTTCGTCGTCGATGGCCTCGTCCAGCGCGGCGGCTTCCTCGGTGCCGATCACAGCCAGAGCCATCGCTTCGAGGACCGAGGACTTGCCTGTGGCGTTCTCGCCCAGCAGCAGCATGCAGGGCGATTGATCGGCGTCGGCGACGCGGTCGGGCAGATCAAAGGCGATTTCCTTCAACGCCTTGAAGTTGCTGATCTCGACCCGCGTGATCGGCTTTGTCGCATTGGGCAGCTTGCGGATGTTGGGGATGCGGCTGGGGGCTCGTGTGGCCGGGGCGGTGTCGTCCTCTTGTACAGCAAGACTGCTCTCGAACCCGTCATCGGGGGCAAAGCCCGCTGCTTCAACATCGACGTCATAGGTGCGGGAAAGGAAATCTTCGGCAAAGCGCCTCCGGTCCTCCGGGTCCATTGCGTTTACTGTCTCGGCCAGTGCGTCGACGGTCGCAGCAGAAAGCCCCTGAGCCGCCGCAAAGCGCATCAACGCATTGGTCACGGCCCCCGCATGCTCCGCTGGACCGGAAAGGGTTTCTGCCGACAGAACATACCCGTCGGCCACCAAACCGCCGCTCCGCAGCGCCTCACCCAAAGCCTGGATCGCGGACCGGCGGCTTGCGACCAATTCCGGGCGGTTGAGGTCGAGTGTCTCGGACGTCGCATGCCCCGCCGGACTGGTCCACTCCACGGTCCCATCGGGCAGGAAAACAAGATGATCCCCCGGGTCGTGGAAACAGGAGTCGAGCATGACCTCTTGTTCTAACGCGCGCAGTTCCTTGATGGACATGCCGGGTTGGCCGCGCCTGGCCTCGATGAAGAACTTGTTGCCCTTGAGCCGCGCGCAGGTGGGGCAGACCCACAGCAGGTTTTCCCAGTCATACATCAACCAGCAATACGCCAGCAGATCGGTCTTGCCGTCTTCGTCCTGCGCCAGCATAGGCGGGCGGTGGCGGCTGACATAGCCCTGTTTCCGCTCGCCATCGAACGGCGCGGGACTTTCGCAATAGGCGCAGACATGGCCAAAGCGTTCAGCCATCTCTCGGCGCATCAAGACATCATCATCCAGCCAATCGGACCGGGGCGCACGCCGCGTGCCGCCCTTGCTGTAGGTCTGGTCGATGAAGGCCTGCACCTCGGCGCGGGCCTCATCCGTGCGCTTGTCGAACAGCATCTCGGGCGGGCTGAGTTTGTCCCGGTCGATAAAACGCATGGCCTACCCCAATAGCCGCAGGGCGCGGCGCAGTTCGGCGATGTGGTGCGGGACGCCCGAGTTCCCTTTGTCCGTGCCCTTGTCCATCGCCCAGTAATTGTTGTGCGAAAAGAACGACCGCTTGTGCCCCTCGGCCACCTTTCCGTCGGCATCCAGCGCGGGCATCACGGGGATATCGCGCACGCCCTGCACCACGCCTTTGTCGCCCGGCAGGCCAAAGGCCGCGCCCACGGGGCCGGAAATCAGGTCTCCGGTCAGGATAGCCTTTTCCTGTGAATAGAGGTTCGTCCAGCGGGTGTAGGCGAACAGCGCCGCGTGGTGCGGCGTGCGGCAATCGCCGGGCTTGCGGTCGCGTTTGCCGGAATAGCTGAAGTGCTGCATCTTCGTCGTGCCGTCGTATTCCAGCGTCGGAGGACAGGTCGGCAGCAGGCGGTTTTGCTGGCGGGCGCGCAGGTCTTCGTCGCTTTCGGCCACGAGGAATTCCGCATGGGTCAGCGGCGCGCCCATCGTCACGAAATCCGACACGATCCAAGGGGAGCCCTGTTCCTTGGCCTCGGCAAAAGCCCTGGCCTGCTGGTCCTGAAACGCGTCGATGTCCAGTTTGCCGCTCGCCTTAGCGTCGCGGATCATCTGTTCCAGCGAGTCGCGTTCGGGCTGCGGGGCGTCTTCGTGCTGGTCGTTGTAGCGGGTGTAGGTCTGGGCGAGGATGTCATACGCGACGATGGTCCCCAAAGAATGGGCGGCGACGATGATCCGGTCGTATTCTGGGTCATCGATCAGCCGCGACAGCAGGTCCACGCCCGCCTGCCGGATCTGGTGGCGTTTGGCAACGTTGGGTGGCAAGGCTTTGACATAGCGGGCGACGTCTCCGAAGCGCTTGACCAGCACCGCCGAGACGAAGGTCGACACCGCCATCCCGCCAAGTGCAGAGACCCAGGCCACCCACAGCTTCGGTGCTTCTTTCGGCCACATCCCCCAGAGCGTCATCCCACCGACGATCACCGTGATGATCCACAGCACGACCCATGCATGGGCGACCCGCTTGGGCGGGACCCGGAAGAGTAGGTCTTTGATCCACGTCACCACGTGCTCCCACGTGTTGCCCTGCATCATATGCGCCCAATAGTATTCGTAGAAATCCGTGTAGTTGCCCGCTTTATCACGTTCGGTGGCGATGCGGCGTAGCTCGGTTGAACTGTTGCGTTCGTCCGGCTTCGCCCAGGAAACGTTGCCATGACGGACACCGCCAGTATTCGGGTCTGGCCTGTCAGCATCTACCAGGGAGCCGTCTTTCGTCCAGACAGAAGATACGAAGGCATTCAACGTGGCCATTGGAATTTGCTCGCCCATGCCGTGTAGAATGATGACAGCTTGTTTCATAATACCAACGCGAAAATCAACCTAAGCAAGAAAAACACCCTTCAATTCATTTTTGCAATGGTTTTTGCAGCAAGCCACGTTGCCCTTTTCTAGGGTCCAGACCCGAGCAAACGCCGAAGCTATTTCAGCGGCGCAGCGTAGGTCGGCTCTTTGGCCCCTGGATGGCGTGGCTGGAGAGCCGGAGCATCGGCGATGCGTTCGCGCCCCTGTGTGACCTTGTGCGGCGACACGTCTTTGACAATTTTTCCGTCAGAAAAGGGGGGCTGGTGCTGGGCGTGTCTTCGGAGGGAATGGCTTTGTCGAACCCACAAAAGTCGGTTTCGCTGAAGGGGTCCGCCAAGCGCAATGCACAAGGCCTGATTTACCGAGGTTTCGCAACGCGTGACGCTGGTGGCGGTATCGTACCGATGAGATTTGTCATCCGGAGAATGCTCGACGGGGTGCAGGTGCGCCGCCAAAGGCCATGCAGAGGATGACAATCAGGGCACCGGCCAGTTGTGCGGGTCCAAGGGTTTCGCCCAGAATGAGCCAGCCCAGCAACACCGCCGTCAGGGGGCTGAGGAAACCAAAGCGGGTGATGGCCGCAGGGCCAAGCCGTTCGATGCCCCTGAACCAGAAGAAATAGGTCAGGGCGGCACCGATCAGCCCAAGCCACAGGAACCCTGCGATATGGGGTGTGGTGAACGGGGGCAGGGCCGGCTCGAAGGTCATGGCAAAGGGCAGCAACAACAGTCCGCCCGCCGTCAATTGCCACGCGGTAAAGGTCAGTGCCGGGACGGGCGGTTGCCATTTGCGGGTCAGCACCACACCACAGGCCATGGACACAGCACCGCCAAGGGCCGCGATGATGCCAATGCTGTCAAGGCGCGCCGATGGGTCGAGCACCAAGAGGGCCACGCCAAAGATGCCGGCGATGGCAGCGATTACGCCGCGCAGATGCAATGTGCCACCCAGCAAGGCGCGTGCCAGCAGCAGGACAATCAGCGGCTGCACCGCACCAAGGGTCGCGGCCACGCCACCGGGCAGGCGGTAGGCGGCCAGAAACAGCGCGCCCCAGAAAATCGAAAAGTTCAGCGCGCCCAGCACGGCCAGCTTGCCCAGCCAGGCACGGGGCGGCAGGCGGCGGGCAATCAGCATCAGGAAAATGCCCGTGGGCAGGGCGCGCAGCATGGCGACGGTTAACGGATAGCCGTCGGGCAACATCTGCGTTGTCACGATATAGCTGCTGCCCCAGATCGCGGGGGCCAGTGCGGCCAGTGCAAGGTCGGTGGTTCGGCTCATGGGGTGGTCCTTTATCTTGACGTCAAGATATACCTATATCTCTTGACGTCAAGGTAACAAGTCCTAAAGTGGCGACATGGACCATGTAGACCGTGTACTTGCGCAATGGAAAAGCGAACGGCCCGACCTTGAAGTCGTGCCGATGGGGGTGCTTGGACGTCTCAAGCGGCTGCACAATCACGTGGCAGCGCAGCTTGAAACTGTCTATCGTGCCAACGGGTTGACGGCGGCCAGCTTTGATGTGCTGGCCACGCTGCGCCGCGCGGGCCCACCCTATGCGCTGAGCCCGTCCGAGCTGATTTCATGGACGATGGTGACATCGGGAACAATGACCAACCGGCTTGACCGGCTGGCCGCTGCGGGGCTGGTGGAACGCAGGCCAAACCCCGAGGACGGGCGCGGGTCGGTGGTGGCGCTGACGCCGCAGGGCTACGCGATGATCGACAGGGTGGTCACGGAACATGTGGCCAACCAGCACGACATTCTGTCTGCGCTCAGCACCGACCAGCGGGATGCGCTGGACGGGCTGCTGCGGCAATGGCTGGGCGCTTATGAAGCGCCCGAAGGCTGAGCCGGCAGGCGGCGCAGGAACCGGATGTGCTTTTCAATCATGCTGGAAGCAAGCGGGCCGCCGTGGCCCAGATAGAACTGTTCATATCCCAGTGACACAAGCCGCTCCAACGAAGCCGCGACTGTCTTGGGGGCTTCCTCGAACGGGGGCTGTTTGGGGCAGCTGCGCAGCGCGATCCCGCCCAACAGAATACCCGAGGCTGCCAGATCACCGGCAATGACGCGCCTGTCGTTCAGCAGCACCGACACCGATCCGGGGGTGTGGCCGGGGGTTCGCAAGATGCGCGCGTCAAATCCGAAAGGTGCCAGATCCAGAGCGTCGTCCGTCATGACGTGGTCGGGGGTGAAATAGTCGAATGGCTGCTGGATCGCGCCTGTCTTGAAAAACAACCGACCAAACATGCCGGTGGGGTGCAGCACCGGGGCCTTGCCCTCGAAATAGGGGAGGTCGCCTGCATGGGCCAGCACTGGTGCACCCGTCAGCGCGCGCAGGCTGACAGCACTTCCCGCGTGGTCAATATGCCCGTGGGTCAGAACGATCAGCTTGATGTGGGCCCAGTTCAGCCCATGTTTTTTCAAGGCTTTTGCCACATGATTTGCAGCCTTCGGCAGGCCGGTGTCCACCAGAACAGCTTTTTGATCCTGCACAAGCAAAAAGGCGTTGAGCATCCCGAAGGGAAGCATGGCGATGGGTTCGATGTATGTTTTTGTCATTTGGCCGTTCCAGCTGATAACGTGGTGTTGGTCGCTGATGGCATCACGCTTGGGCGGTCGCAATTGGGCACCTTTTTGTAACCGGTAGAAAGATATGCAGCATTCGATCCCTCGGCAAAGACCATGGACAGACCCGGTGACCGGAGATTGTCCGGTTGCGCAGACCCTGCGCGCGCTGGGCGGCAAGCACGGGCCGCACATTCTGCACTGTCTGCTCGGCGGCGAGATGCATTTTCTGGCGCTGGCACGCGAACTGGACCCGATCAGCAAACGGGTGCTGCGCGCCCAGCTGCGCGATTTCGAGACCGGCGGATTGGTCGCGCGGGAGGTCAAGGACGACGCGCGCCGGCATGTCGGATATTCGCTGACCGGCAAAGGGCGCGCGCTGGGCGAAATCCTGTCGCAGCTTTATGACTGGAACCAGAGGTTCGAGGTCACCAGCCCCTAGGGGCCAGACCCTTCTGTATCTCCGATCTGTTATTGTTCCCCCGTCAGCGACCTTGGCCGAGGTCACTGACGGGACGTTGTATGGCGTCAGAGCCTTGTGGCCCAAGTTGAACTGGGACCACGTTTGCTAGCGAGCCAGCACTGTCTCTCTTCATCCATCTCGAACAGTTGCTTGTGGCCAGCTTGGACCACGGATCAGAAGGAAGAGAACATGAACAGGATAACACGAGACGCAATCCTTGGCATAGATGTCAGCCGCGATTGGCTGGACATTCATTGCCTGCCAAGCAATCAGAGACTTCGATTGCCCAATTCCGAGGACGGGCATGCGCGCGTGGGCGCCCTGGCAAAGTCAGCCTGTGCGCTGGTTTGTTTTGAGGCCACAGGGGGGCAGGAATGGCGTCTGTGGTCGGCCCTCGACGTTGCAGGGGTCGCGACCAGGCAACTGCCGCCCGCGCAAATCAAAGCCTTTGCCGCCAGCCGGGGCACGCGGGCGAAAACGGATAGGATCGACGCGGAGCTTATCGCGCGGTTCATGGCCTTTCGGCCTGATGCAGGGCGGACCTTGCCGCATGAAAAGATACGTCTTCTCAGGGCTTTGGTGTCCAAGCGTGGTCAGCTCGTCGAAACACGCAAACGGCTTTTGGCGCAAATCAAGGCGCATGCGAAACTGGGTTCGGATGATCTGTTCGACGTCATGGATGGTGACCTGAAAGACCTACTGGATCGCCAGATTGCAGGACTTGAGGTCCGGATCGAACAGATCATCGCCTCAGAGGAAGGCCTTGCCACGACTGCTGCCATCTTGCGTTCAGTTCCCGGCATTGGCCCGGTCGCCAGCACGATGTTGATCGCTGAAATGCCGGAACTCGGCCAGATCACGGGCGAACAAGCCGCCGCGCTGACAGGCCTTGCGCCCATTGCCCATGACAGCGGCGCGATGCGGGGCAAGCGCGCTATCGGAGGCGGCCGGCGCCCGCTGCGACACGTTATGTTCCAGGCGGCGCTCGTCGCCAGTCACCACAATCCCGTCCTGAAGCCGTTCGCAGACCGCCTTCGCGAAGCCGGAAAACCACACAAAGTGATAATCACCGCCGTCGCAAGAAAGCTTGTGACAATCGTGAACGCCCTTTGCAAAAGTCGGCAGAAATGGACTACTCAACTCGCTTGAGAAATACAGTTGCTAGCTGGGGCGTCGCAGGAAGAAAACGACGGGGATGGCACATAGGGTCAGCAACATCATCAAAAAGAAGTTGTCGATATAGGCGATCATCGCCGCCTGCTGTGTCACCAGCCTGTCTGCGATGGAGGCATAGAGCGGGATCGAGTCGAGCAATTGCGGCATGGTTGCGCGCACCTGCGGCGACTGGGCGGTGAGCGTTGAAGCAATCTCGGCGTGGTTCACCGTTGTCATGCGTGACAGCACCACAGTGACCAGCGAAATCCCCACGCCCGAGCCGACATTGCGCACAAGGCTGAACATCGACGTCGCATCGCCGCGAAAATGCGGTGCAATGGTGGCAAAGGTCAGCGTTGACAGGGGCACAAAGACAAACCCCAGGCCAAAGCCCTGCATGACACCGGTCACAATGATCAGATGGGCGTCCATCCCGGTTTCAAAGCCGGTCATCAGGTACAGCGACCATGCGGTCAGCCCCAGCCCGAACAGCACCAGCCCGCGCGGATCGAAACGGCTGACCAGACGGCCCACAACGATCATCGACACCATGGTGCCAACGCCGCGCGGGGCCATCACCAGACCGGTTTCGATCACCGGATAGCCCATCAGCTTTTGCAGCAGCGGCGGCAACAGCGCGAGGCCGGAAAACAGTGTCATCCCGATGACAAAGATAAAGATCAGGCCCATGAAAAAGTTGCGGTCGCGGAACATGCCCAGATCGACAAAGGGGTCTTTGGCGCCCCAGCAATGGATCACAAAGGCCCACAGCCCCGAAACCGCAAGCCCCGCATAGAGCAGGATTTCAAAAGAGGTGAACCACCCAGCGGATTGGCCACGGTCCAGCATCAGTTGCAGCGCGCCGACGGCGATGGCCAGCAGGCCAAAGCCCATCATGTCAAAGCGGCGCTCCTTGGTTGCTTCACGCGGCATAAAGGCTGCGATGCCCAGCAGGGCGACAATGCCCACGGGCAGGTTGATGAAGAACACATAGCGCCAGTTGAACACTTCGGTCAGGTAGCCGCCAAGCGTGGGCCCGATGATCGGCCCGACCATGATGCCCGCACCGTAGATGGCCATGGCCTGTCCGGTCTTTTCGCGCGGGTTGATGTCCAGCAGAACCGACTGTGCCATGGGGATCAGGGACGCGCCGCAAATACCCTGCACGATACGGAAGATCACCATCTCGGGCAGGCTGGTGGAGAACCCGCACAGCATCGACGACAACACGAAGCCCGCGATTGCGACCAGGAACACCATGCGCCGGCCCAGGCGGTCGGACACCCATCCGGTCAGCGGTGTGGCGATGGCCGAGGCGACGATATACGAGGTCAGCACCCAGGTGATTTCTTCCTGCGTCGCGTTCAGGCTGGAGGCCATATGCGGCAGCGCGACGTTTGCAATCGTGGTGTCCAGCACCTGCATCACTGTGGCCACCATGATCGACGCCGTCAGCAGCGCGGGGGCGGCAACCTTGACGTTGGGGGGTGTCAGCATGGGCGGTGATGCAGCTGCGGTGCTCATTTCAGGCGTTCCAACCGGTCGTGGCCGGTGTCGACCGACACGGAAACGCTCATGCCGTCACGCAACGGGCGATCTGCTGTTGTCTGGATCTGGATGCGCACCGGCACCCGCTGGACCACCTTCACCCAGTTGCCTGTCGCGTTCTGTGCGGGGATCAACGAAAACTGCGAACCCGTGGCCGAGGCAAGGCTTTCGACGGTGCCGGTCAGTTCCAGACCGGGATAGGCGTCGACGTCGATTGTGACGGGTTGGCCGGGGTGCAGCTCTGCCAGTTGGGTTTCTTTGAAATTGGCCTCGACCCAGGTCTGGCCGCTGTCGACAAGTGTGGCGATGCCCGTACCTGCGGCGATAAATTGCCCGACGTTCAGGCTTTCGATCTGGCTGACTGTGCCATCGCTGGCGGCAGAAATCTCGGTTTGTTTCAGGTGGCGTTCGGCGGCTTCGCGGGCGGCAAGGGCGGCGCGCACCGATGGCAATGTATCGGTGTCTGCCTCGGGATCACCGCCAAGCGCGGCGGCTGCGGCGTCAAGCTGGCGCTGAGCCAGAGTTACGGCGTTTGAAGCCGAGCGAAAGGCAATCGTTGCCTCGTCCAGTGACGCTTGTGTGCCAATGCCGCGGTCGGTCAGCTGCTGCTGGCGTTTCAATTCACGGTCCTTGACGTCTTCGATGGCTTTCGAGGCCTGCAACTGCGCCTGTGCGGTCTGAAAAGCTGCCCGCTGCTGAGCCACCGCGAGACGCGCAGATGCCAGGCCGGCGTCGGCAGTGTCCAGGGCGATCCGATAGTCGGTCGGATCAAGCCGGAAAAGCGGCGTTCCTGCGGTGACCGACTGGTTTTCAGTGACCAGAACATCGCTGACACGGCCGCTGACATCGGGCGAGATCGTGGTCATGGGCTGGTGGATATAGGCATTGTCGGTGGTGATGTAGCGCCCGCCAAACAGCCATGCACCGGCACCTGCAAGGACCAGCACCAGCGGCACCGACAGCATCAGCAACCGCCGCCGTCCGCGTGTGGGGGCAGGGGGCTGCGCGTCTTTGGGTGCCGGGGCGGCCTCGGTTGCGGGTGCGATAGGGTCAGGGCGGGCGTTCATCGTTTCGGTTCCTTGTCGGGCGCTGCCAGGGTGCGGCCCAGATTGTCTTTGATGGCTTGCAAACCGTCTTGAAGGGCGGCTGCGGTTTCGGGGCTGACCCCTGCAAAAACTTCGGCAAACACAGCTTCGCTGATCCGGTGCATTCCGGCGACTTTGGCCTGACCTGCCGGGGTCAGTGTCAGCGTCTTGGCACGGCTGTCGTGCGGGTCGACCTGACGGGTCACAAGACCTGCGGCCTGAAGCCGGTCGGCCAGATCGCTGATGGTCATGGGCGAGGCTTCGAGCGCTTCCTTGATCGTGACCTGACGCAGCGGGCCTTCGCGCTCTAACAGCCCAAGGGCGCGCCATTGCATCAGCGTCAGCCCTTCGGGACGGGCGGCCTGTTCAAACCGCCGGCGCATCAGCCCGGCTGTTTCGTGCAGCAAAATTCCGATGTCTTTCATGGTTCGCTCCGTTTGGTACGGATGCATATAATACGGACATATATGAAAAGAAGGTGCGGCAATGTGCAAATTTGCACAGTAAAGGGTGCAGCAATACACAGAGTGCGCTGCATCGTAGAGTTATTGGAGTTTTGGAAAACCGGTTGCGTGATCACCCGATGGTACACAGCAAGCGGAGCGGCTACGGGATCGCGAAGCAATCCGTATAAACGTCAGACCACCTAAAAGGTGGGGGAATCAACCTTTTACGCAGTAAAGCTTCGGTGTGCTACGCCGACGATACTGTTCACAGTCGCGCGCGATTATTTCCAGCCGCTGCGCCAGTGTATCCACCTGCGCCGCCGAATCGTCCGTCAGGTCATGCCCGACAGCTCTTAGATATCCGGCGAGATCCGAAATTACCTGTTTCGCTTCAACGACTGCGTCTTCTGCAAGACCACTCATGAACTGCCTCCAAATTCGATAAGTAGCATTTTATTGCTACTAGCAAACAAATCAACCCGAAAGTGCATGGATCGCGGCAAATCCGGTGGTCAGGACAGCGCCGTTTCCACGGCTTCGAGCAGATCGTTCTTGCGAAACGGTTTTTGCAGGAAGGCCACCGCACCGCTGATGTCGGCAATGGCCTGTGTGGTTTCCAGATCGGTGGCCGTGTTGCCGCCGGAAATAATGAGAATTGGAAGCCCTTTCAAATCGTTACGCAGGTCATCCATCAAACCGACTGCGGTGTCTTTTCCCAGCCAGAAATCAAGAATCGCCAGGTCGATGTCGGCACGGTCCCGCAAGATCTGCCTTGCTTGTTCCAGGCTGTCGGCTTCGTGTACATTGGCTCCGGCCCGTGTCAGGAACTGCACTATCAAATGACGCACGGCCGGGTCATCTTCAACGAGAAGTATCTGCCTTGTCATGAGCGTCCCCCGCTGGATTGGTGTCTAATGCCGTGCCCAGTGCGAGCGTTCGCACCGAGCGGATAAAATTCATGCGTTCTAAATCGGGCAGCGCGTCAATTCTTGCCGCTACGTCAACGATAGGGTCCTCAAGCAAAGCTTCAAGCCCCAAATTGGTTAACGTTATCGTCTTGATCCGGCTGTCCGCGGCGCTGACACTTTGGGTGACCAGACCGCGTTGGGCCAGCGTGGTAATCGCGCGGGCCACGGGGGCAGGGGTCAGGTTCAGAAAGGGCGCGATGCGGCGCAGCTGTCGCTGGTCTTCGGGGGTGCGCGCAAGATACCGCAAAATAGACCACTGCAAGGGTTGGATTTCCGACGAATGACGCGCTGAATAGGTATCGCGTATCATACGCTCAAGCAAAACAGCGGCGGCCATCGTGGTTTTGTCTACATTTTGGCCGGTCACTTCCGGCCAACTTCCGAGCAGGAAATCGTGTTCGATTTCAGAAGGGTGACGTGTCTTAATGCGCGCGACAGGCAGTTAATCATACGGACCTTGGGATGCTTATTGTTCGCTTGAATGCTAGAGTATAGCCTTAATAAGAGCCGCTTCCAGTCTGGCGCGGCTAAACGGCTTTGACAGCAGTATTCTCCCGGCTGCCAACATTTCGTTGTGCAAAGCGGCATTTTCGGAAAAACCCGAAATAAAGACGACGGCCGCTTGCGGAAAATACGGAGCCAGCGCGTCGGCGGTATCGACGCCGTTCAGGCCACCGGGCAGGACGACATCGCTGAGGATGACGGTGGGAGGATCGAGTGTGCGGGCAAGTTCAACAGCGTGTTCACCCGAGGTTGCTTCGGTCACCTTGCACCCCATCGATTCGAGATAGGTGGCATATAGTTTGCGCAACTGGGCTTCGTCTTCGATCAGAAGAACGTGGCTGTCTTTCAGGATTTCCTTGCCATTCTGCTCTTCCGGCGGGGCGTTCGCATCCTGCTGAACCTGTGGTCGGCTGATGGCGCGCGGCAGAAAAACCCGCACGGCGGTGCCACGGCCCTGAATCGTGTGCAGTGATGCAAAGCCGCCTGATTGCTGGGCGAACCCAAGGACCATCGACAGGCCCATGCCGGTTCCCTTGCCAACGTTCTTGGTGGTGAAAAACGGTTCAAAGGCTTTGGCCGCGACAGCCCGGTTCATGCCGTGGCCGGAATCAGCCAGTTCGATGCAGACATATTCGCCGGGCTCCGCCCCTGCGATCTGGCGCGCCTGATGGGGGTCGATCTTGCGATCAGAAATGGTCAGGGTCAGCGTGCCGCCATTCGGCATGGCGTCGCCTGCGTTGATTACGATGTTCAGCAGGCAGGCTTCCAACTGGGTTGGATCTGCGCGAATAAGCCAGTTGCCCGGATGCGATGGCAGCTTAAGCGCAACCTTGGGGCCCAGCGACATGCGGATCATCGGCAGCATTTCGGTCAACAGTTTGTAGGGGGCGATAATGGATGGCGACAACGGCTGGTTGCGGGCAAAGGCCAAAAGCTGTTGGGTCAGTGCCGCGCCGCGCGCCACGGCGGTTAGCGCGTTGTCCAGATAGGCAGAGCGTTCCGCGTCGGTTTCAGCAACCTCTGTCAGTTCGATGTTGCCGGAAATGATGGCCAGCAGGTTGTTAAAGTCATGGGCAACGCCGCCGGTCAGATTGCCAATTGTCGACATGCGTTCTGCCTGATTGGCACGCTGTTCCGTCAGGCGCATGTCGGTGACATCCTGCGCCACCAACTCTAACATGCGCGGTGAACCTGCGGTGGCGGGTTGGGGTTCCAGAATGGCGCGGATGTATCTGATTTCGCCCGAACGCCAAATCAGGCGAAAGGTTTCGTCAATGGTTTCTCCGTTCAGAACCGCAGCGCGGCGCGCGTTGTTTTTCTCCCTGTCAAAATCCAGCATCATCTGACGCTGAATGGATTCAATGGCATCGGGTTTGAAAATTTGTGCGGTCGTTCTGTCCAACATGGCGGCAAACGTATGGTCACAATCGCAAAAGCACCATTTGTCCATGTCAATCGACGCATAGCCCACGCCTGCAATCTCGATCGCGCGTGCCAGTCGCAGTTGCTGCTGAACCGAGACCCGATCCGACCTGATAATCCGGGCGCGCATGTTTTCAATCGAGTCTACAATACTGCGCAGGGGGTCGATCATATGCCGCTGCGATATTTCATTGAAACTGACGGCAAAGTCGGGCTGCGCGGGGTCTGACCTTTTTAATCCCTGATCAATTTCGTCCAGCGGGGTCAAGATGCTGCGGTTCAGCATGGAATACAGTGCCAATGTGATTACCGCGATGCACATTCCGGCAACGCACAGGATCAGAATAGCGCGAACAATGCTGCGATTGTGGCTGGAAGAGAGGGTTGCATAAACTGTCAGGGTGCCGATTGGCGTTTTCACCCCGCCCTGGTCGCGTACCAGCGGTGTGGTGACCGCCAATGGCACTTCGAGATGTGTGACCTGGCCTGCGACAATGTCAGACGGGCCGATACCTGTGACCCTGGCACCGACCAGATCCTGCGAGGCAACGAGACTGTCCAGAATCGATTGAATTTGTTCGGGATGCTGCGCCTGTTGCGAAATCTGTACGCTGCCGAGACTGGCCAGTGTTTCGATGTGATGTTCGAGCTGGTGGGCGGTCGTGTTCATCGTCACCAGCAGGCTTAGAATACTGGCGGCAACAGCACACAACAGCGTCGGCAGGACAACCGATGCAAAATACTGAGCACTCAGTTTGCCTGTACGGGCGCGTTTGCGTGGAGATATGCTGCCGGAAAGATTAATCTACTTGGCCCTGACGTCAAAAGTAAGTGCAATTTGCTGGACCGTACTATTGTGCGAACGCATCGCGATTCCCAGCGTGGCTTGGGGTCTCCGGCTGGCTTCTCTGTCGGGTGTCGCTGTTGTGTCGCATTTAGAACGGACTTGATGCCATCAGGCTATGACATTTACGCCAAAACGGGGAGTTTTTTTACATGAAAGTCGGATTTATCGGATTGGGAAATGTTGGCGGCAAGTTGTCGGGCAGTCTTGTGCGCAATGGTCAGGACGTGACGGTGCACGATCTTGACCCGGCGCCGGTTGCGCGCAAGGTCACCGAGGGTGCGACTGCAGGGCAGGGGCCGGCGCAGATGATGCGCGACTGTGATGTGGTGATTACCTGCCTTCCGTCGCCTGCGGCCTCGGCTGCGGTGGTGGAGCAGATGTTGCCGCAGATCTGCGAGGGCAAGGTCTGGGTCGAAATGTCGACGACCGATGCGTCGGAAATCCGGCGGTTGGCCGGACTGGTCGAAGCCGCGGGAGGCCGCGCGGTTGATTGCCCCGTTTCCGGGGGCTGTCATCGTGCAGATACGGGCAACATCTCGATTTATGCCGGTTGTGATCGCGCCACTTTTGAACGGGTTTTGCCCTTGCTGACCCATATGGGCCGTCGCATTCTGCATGTGGGCGACATCGGCACCGCATCGACGCTGAAGGTGATGACAAACTATCTGGCCACGGCCAACCTGCTGACGCTTTGCGAGGCGCTGACGGTCATGAAGGCGTCGGGCGTTGATCTGGGGCTGACCTATGAAGCCATTGCGATGTCATCGGGAAACAGCTTTGTGCACGAGACCGAAAGCCAGTTGATCCTGTCGGGATCGCGGGATGTGAATTTTACCATGGACCTGATCCAGAAAGACATCGGCCTGTTTCAAAAGCTGGCGGATGACGCAGATGTGCCGCTCGAAATCTCGCCCTTGCTGATCCAGATGATGAGTGACGGGCAGGCCCGCTATGGCCAGCGCGCCCAATCCGACCGCATGATCGAGCGGCTGGAAGAGGCGACGGGGCTGCGCATTCTGGCCGACGGTTTTCCGCAGGAACTGGTTGACGGCGAACCCGAAGAGCGCGGCTATGAGGTGGCGCGCCGTCACTGACCGCTTGCCCCGCGGCACCCGCCGTTGCACAAGGGACCAAACGCAGGGGACCCGACATGCAACAGATCAACCCAGACGACGTTCTGGCCGCAGTATCCGCCTCATTCGGGCGGCGCATCATTGGCGTGGTTTCGGTGGCGACGCTGGGGCTGTTGCTGATTTATCTGGCGGTTTTCCAGCCGCCCGCACTGGGCTGGCAAGTGTTCCTGCTGGTGATCGGCGCCGGGTCCATCTGGTTGGCAATGCGGATGTGGCAGGCCACGCGCCACACTGTCGTGCTGACCGAAACCGAATTGCGCGATACGGCGGGCAACGTGCTGGCCACCATCGACGAGATCGAAAGCATTGACCGCGGCTTTTTCGCCTTTAAGCCGTCGAACGGTTTTCTGTTGAAAACAAAAAGCCCCGGCACGCGCAGTTGGCAGCCGGGGCTTTGGTGGCGTATCGGGCGCCGGATCGGCGTGGGCGGCATGACGCCCGGATCGCAATCAAAATCCGTGTCCGAGATTATTGCAATCAAGGTCGCACAGCGAGATATGGGCAACCCGTCATAAAGACCAACGCCAGCTGCAACGTCCGGCAAAGCCGCTTTAGCTGCCGTTGCTCCAAAGCACCTGCGGCGTATAGCGCGGGCGGGTAAAGACAAATTGCCGGATTGTGCGTTCTTCCAGACCGATGTTGAATGCAGGTTTGTAGTCTACGAAAGTTTCGACCACGACGATGTGTTCATTGTCCAGCATGACCGGCAAGCGGTCGTGCCAGTTTTCAACGTCGGTGTTTGTCAGTGCGTCGGCGTTGCTGCCACGGACCTTTGACCAGTCGCGTTTGTAGATGTTGTTTTCGGCGTCATATTTGATCGACGAAACACGAATGGTCGGATCCACGCCGCTGTTGCGTGTCAGATATTTCAGCAGGGATCGCGCGCCATCCAGATAGGCCACATCCAGCGGTGTCGTCTGGCGGGAAATCATGTCGCCAATGGTATAGGCGGCCTTTTCGTTCAGCGTCTGTTGACGATAGGCGTCAAAGATCGCGTACATGGTCAGATAGCCCCAGAACAGCACCGGGATGATGACCATGGTTTCGACGGCCACGTTGCCATCTTCTTTGCGCACAAAGCGGCGCATCCATTGAAAGCGGGCGGAGAGGGACATTAGCGTGGCTCCTGTACAAAGGCCGCGACACTGACCATTTTGGCATGACCAGCGCCATCGCCATTTTCGGCAAAGCTCTCCCCCAAGCCGTTCATGCGGAACACCGGATCGAACATATAGCAGCCGCGCATCAGCATGATCGAATGGTCGGAGCCATGCGAAAAACTGCGCAGCGGCGTCACCGGTTCCGAGGTGTCAATGCAATCCGCGGTGCCCTGGAAGCCGGCAAAATCCCGCATATCAATCGGGTTCATTTCCAACCGCAACCGGGTGTCGCAATCGGGCAGGAAGCCGGAGAAATGGCAGATACTGTCCTTGAGCTCGGCATGTGAATAATTCTTGCCGGTGTTCAGGCGCACCAGGCGAATGGTCATCTCCATGCCGCGGTCCAGAAAAATCTGGCGGGTCGTATAGATGCCCAGTTCCACCGAGGTCAGGAACATGGTGAAGATCAGCGGGATCGCCAGCGCGAATTCGACCAGCATAAAGCCGCGGTCGTCTTTTTTGAACCTGCGCAGGCTTTTGATGAACTTGCGTATCATTGTGTCAGCCTCAGTTGGTTGATGGTGCGGGCAATGGCCTTGAACGCTTCGGTGATCTCGACACCTTCGACCCGGAAAAAGTGGCTGGGTGTCGAGGCGCAGTTCTTCATCTGCTCGGCACCGTGGTCGTCGACCTCGAAGCCGATGGCCCAGATCACAATGCCCTTTTCCTTGGCGGCGTCGCAAATGTTGTCCAGCAAATAGTCGCCTTGCGAGGCTGTGTAGTAGTTCGATACATAAAAGTACTTGCGGTCATAATAGTTGACGTAGCGGCTGAGGTACCAGTTGAAGTTGTAGTTGCTCCAGTGAACGTAGTCGCTGCTGGAGTCATAGGCCCAGTCGGCGATGCGGTTCGAGCGGTCGTTCTTGCCATCGGTCATCAGAATGATGGTTTTCAGGGTTTCCTGATCGTCATAGGCAACGGGACGCCCAGAAAACGCGCTGTCGATGTTGTTGTCTGTGATCAGGTTGTTGACGACAGGGCGAAAGGACGGGTCCAGAAGGGCGGTGGCCCATTTCATACCCAGAAAGATCGACGTACCGGCACGGGGCTGGAATTTGCTAATCTGTGCTTTCAGGCGTGTGGCGTTCTGGCTAAGTGGTGTGATTGTTTCATAGTTGTATTGCGGGCAAACGGTATCCGTGCGGTCGTTGTTGTAACCGTCATAGTTCCATTGAAAGTGCTGCATCTGGTCATAGGTGCGGGTCAAGTCAAACGCGGCAGAGCTGAATTCCGAATCCGGTATTTCCAGGCAATATGAAAAGTTGTGACGGTGAATGGTATTCAGTTCGTCAAAAATCATTTTACCGGCGTTCACATGCTCGGAATAGGGCACCAGCGACAGGGACACGAGATCGTCGGTTTCGGGGCGGATGACAGTATCGACAAAAACACCTGCTGCATCGCGCAGGTTCTCGATCTTGCTGTTCGAGGACATCGAGCCGGAAATATCCAGAACCAGCGAAATTTCGACATTGGCAATCCGTTCGCTGGCAGTGCCAACGGCGGGCACGTTCAATTCCGACACGCCCATCAGTCTCATGAACTGGGTTTTCGAGCTGGTCCGGGCGCGCGCCGTAACGGTCCGGTAGTTCAGACCCTCGTCCACTGTGACGCTTTGCAAATAGTCGCCCAGACCGGATTTTTCGAAATAGTCGGTGACCACCGCTTCGGGTGACATCTGTTGGTCCAGATCGGCGGCGGCCAGAACCGCGCGGTCGATTGTGTTCTGAAGCCGCGTGCGCTCCATTTCGCCGCGCATCAGGTCGACACCGATGCCGCCAACCAGCAGCATCATCATCAAGAGGAAGCAGGCGAAAATGGTCATCGACCCATCGTCGTCATCGACGAATGCACGCATTGATCCGCGCAAACCGCAGGTATGTGCCGAGACTGATCCGGTTTTCGTGTCACGAAAAATGCGTGTCATGATGCAGGTCCAATATTGTTATGTGCAAATTCGACCGCACAGGCCAATTCACCAGCGTCCTTAATGGATGCCGATTGTGGTGAGAATCAGGCGGAATGGAGCAATCACTGTGGTTTTACGGTGTTTTTGCGTCAATTGTGGCGCTTTGCGGGCGGTTTGGTCGACAGTAATGGGATTGGGTTGAAGATTGTTTCTGCCTGCAATTGCCCGCTGGATTGAACGTTTATTCTGCAAAATATGCCTAAAAAAGTCGCAAGTCTTAATCGCTTCGTCATAGGTTGGAGTCAGTTGTCTCGAAGGAATCGAGTCGCGATCAAAGGAAGTGTCATGAGCAACGTGCAAGAACCCAGTTTCCGCGAAAGCGTGGATTTGATGTTCAACAGGGCTGTCGCATTGATGGATTTGCCGCCCGGCCTTGAAGAGAAAATCCGGGTTTGCAACGCCACATACACGGTACGCTTTGGCGTGCGCCTGCGCGGCAAGATCCAGACCTTTACCGGATACCGCTCGGTTCACTCGGAGCATATGGAGCCGGTCAAGGGGGGGATCCGCTATTCGCTGGGCGTGAACCAGGACGAGGTCGAGGCGCTGGCGGCCCTGATGACCTACAAATGCGCCCTGGTCGAGGCACCCTTTGGCGGCTCAAAGGGTGGTTTGTGCATCGACCCGCGCGAATACGAGGAACACGAGCTTGAGCTGATCACCCGCCGTTTTGCCTATGAGCTGGCCAAACGCGACCTGATCCATCCCAGCCAGAACGTACCGGCCCCTGACATGGGCACGGGTGAACGTGAAATGGCATGGATTGCCGATCAGTATGCGCGGATGAACACCACAGACATCAACGCCAAGGCCTGCGTGACGGGTAAACCACCCCATGCGGGCGGGATTCAGGGCCGTGTCGAAGCGACGGGGCGCGGCGTGCAATATGCGCTGCAAGAGTTCTTTCGCCATCCGCAGGACGTGGCCAAGGCCAACCTGACCGGCACGCTGGAAGGCAAGCGCGTGATCGTGCAGGGTCTGGGCAACGTGGGGTATCACGCTGCCAAGTTCCTGTCAGAGGAAGATGGCGCGTTGGTGACTGGCATTATCGAACGCGACGGCGCGCTGACCGATGCCAAGGGTGTTGATGTCGAAGCGGTGGCAAAATGGATCCGTGAACATGGCGGTGTCAAAGGTTACCCCAACGCGACCTATGTCGAGGATGGTTCATCAGTGCTTGAGGCCGATTGTGACATCATGATCCCGGCGGCGCTTGAGGGGGTGATCAACCTTGGCAACGCCGAGCGCGTCAAGGCGCCCCTGATTATCGAGGCTGCGAACGGTCCGGTGACGGCGGGGGCTGACGACATCCTGCGCGAAAAGGGCTGTGTGATCATTCCAGACATGTTTGCCAACGCGGGCGGTGTGACGGTGTCCTATTTCGAATGGGTCAAGAACCTGAGCCACATCCGCTTTGGCCGTATGGGGCGGCGTCAGGAAGAGGCGCGCCACCAGCTGATCGTGGAAGAACTGGAGCGGCTGTCCAAGGACAAGGAACTGGGCTGGACCCTGTCGCCTGATTTCAAGACCAAATACCTGCGCGGCGCGGGGGAGCTTGAACTGGTGCGCTCGGGTCTCGAAGACACGATGCGCACGGCCTATCAGGCCATGGCCGAGGTCTGGCGCTCGCGCGACGATGTCAAGGATCTGCGCACCGCTGCCTATCTGGTGTCGATTGACCGCGTGGCGACCAGCTATCGCGCCAAAGGTCTGTGATCTGATGCGGGCAGGGGCCCCCCTCTGCCCGCTCTTTTGTCTGATCGAAACGCACCGCACCCTGACGCTGCTGAACCTGGTGTCGCTGGTATGATGGTCGATGTCGGTAATCTGGGTGGATTGCCGGTGCCCCATTGATACTTTTGATCTGATGCGCCAGCCTGCCTGTGCGTGCTTTGGGAAAAGGATGGGACATGGGCTTTGATCGGTTGACGAAAGGGTTCTCCGGCCTGCGGGTTCTGAAAGAGGGCCTGACCGGCAACACCGGCTGGACACCACACTGGCGCGACCCTGCGCCCAAGCCCGAATATGACATCATCATTATCGGCGGTGGCGGTCACGGGCTGGCCACGGCGCATTATCTGGCATCGCAACATGGCATCACCAATGTGGCGGTGCTGGAAAAAGGATACCTTGGCGGCGGCAACGTGGGGCGTAACACCACGATTGTGCGCGCCAACTACATGCTGCCCGGCAATTCCGAGTTCTACAGCCATTCGCTGAAACTGTGGGAAGGGTTGGAAGAAGACCTGAACTACAACGTGATGCATTCCCAGCGCGGCATCATCAACCTGTTCCATTCCGACGGGCAGCGCGACGGTTTTGCGCGGCGTGGCAACCAGATGATCGCACAGGGCGACGACGCCATCCTGTTGGACCGCGCAGGCGTAAAGCGGGTGCTGCCCTATCTGGATTTCGACCAGACCCGCTTTCCGATCTATGGCGGGCTGTACCACAAACGCGGCGGCACCGCGCGCCATGATGCGGTGGCCTGGGGCTTTGCGCGCAGTGCCGACAGCCGGGGCGTTGATCTGATCCAGAACTGCGAAGTCACCGGCATCGACATTGAAAACGGGGCCGTGCGCGGGGTGCAGACCACGCGCGGGGCGATCCGCGCCAAAAAGGTCGGTATGGTGGTCGCGGGCCGGTCCAGCCAGGTGGCGGCGATGGCGGGGATGCGGCTGCCGATTGAAAGCCACGTCCTGCAGGCCTTTGTCACCGAGGGGCTGAAACCCTGTATCGACCATGTGGTGACCTATGGCATGGGCCACTTCTATATCAGCCAGTCGGACAAGGGCGGGCTGGTCTTTGGCGGTGATCTGGACATGTATTCCAGCTACGGCGCGCGGGGCAACCTGCCCACCGCAGAACATGTGGTCGAGGCAGCGATGACCCTGATGCCGGTGATCGGCAAGGCGCGGATGCTGCGCAGTTGGGGCGGGATCATGGACATGACGCCTGATGGGTCACCGGTGATCGACCGCACCCATATCGACGGGCTCTATGTGAACTGCGGCTGGTGCTATGGCGGGTTCAAGGCGACACCAGCCTCGGGGCACACCTTTGCGCATTTGCTGGCCACGGACACACCGCATCCGGTTGCCACGGCGCACCGGCTGGACCGTTTCCGCACCGGGCGGGGAATTTTGGACGAAGAGGCCAGCGGGTCTCAGCACAATCTACACTAGCGTCCGGGGCTTTGGACGGGAGCCTGGGCCAGGGATTTTTTGAACACGAGAAGATGCGGGCCTGCCGCATCAAGGGGAACAGACCATGCGCTTGCCTTGTCCGATTTGCGGAGAACGGGACCGCCGCGAGTTTTATTATCAAGGGGCCGCGCTGGCGCTGCACCGGCCTGCGCCGGATGCGGATGCGACTGCGTGGGACGATTATGTGCACCTGCGCGAGAACCTGCCCGGCGATCTGGACGAGCTGTGGAGCCATGACGCAGGCTGTGGCGCGTGGCTGGTGGTGACGCGCAACACGGTGACCCATGCGGTATCAGGCGCGCGGCTGGCGTCAGAGGTGGCGCAATGAGGGTTGCAGGCAAGGGGCGCGTCGACCGCAGCACCACGGTGAATTTCCGCTTTGACGGGATCGACTATCAGGGCTTTGACGGCGACACGATTGCCTCGGCGTTGTTGGCAAACGATGTGCGGCTGATGGGCCGTTCTTTCAAATACCACCGCCCGCGCGGCGTGCTGACGGCGGGCAGCGAGGAACCCAATGCGCTGATGACGGTGGGCACGGGGGCAGCGCGCGAACCCAACGTGCGGGCCACCACGCAAGAGCTGTACGAAGGATTGGAAGCGCGGTCGCAGAATGCGTTCCCTTCGCTGAATCTTGATCTGCTGGCGGTCAACGATCTGGCCGCGCCGTTTCTGTCGGCAGGGTTCTATTACAAGACATTCATGTGGCCGCGCGCCTTTTGGGAGAAGGTGTACGAACCGGCGATCCGGCGCGCCGCTGGCCTTGGTGCGCTGAGCGGACAAGCGGATCAGGACCGCTACGAGAAAGCCTTTGCCTTCTGCGATCTGCTGGTGATCGGCGCGGGCCCTGCGGGTCTGATGGCGGCGCTGGTTGCGGCGCGGTCGGGGGCCGATGTGATACTGGCCGACGAAGACGCGCAGATGGGCGGGCGGTTGCTGGCCGAGACAGATGCGGTCGACGGGCTGGCGGGGGCCGATTGGGCCGCCGAAGTGCTGGCCGAACTGGCAGGCATGGACAACGTGCGCCTGATGACACGCACCACGGTTACCGGGGCCTATGATCAGGGCACTTATGGCGCGCTGGAACGGGTGTCGCACCACATCGCGCGCCCCGACGGGCGGCTGCCGCGCGAGACCTTCTGGCGGATTGTCGCACAGCGCAGCATTCTGGCCGCGGGCGCGCTGGAGCGGCCCATCGCGTTCCAGAACAACGACCGCCCCGGTATCATGACGGCGGGGGCCGTGCGCGCCTATCTGAACCGTTGGGGCGTTGCTCCGGGCAGGGCGGTCACCGTCTTTGCCAACAACGACGCGGCCCACCGCACCGCGCTGGACCTGATTGACGCGGGCGTTCATGTGACCGCCGTGCTCGACAGCCGCCCGGATGCGCAGACGCAGGGCGATTATCGCCTGATCCGTGGTGCGCAGGTGTGCAACAGCACGGGCCGCACGGGGCTGGATGCGATCACCTACCGGACCACCTCGGGACAGGACAAGCTGGCGACCGACTGTCTGGCCATGTCCGGTGGTTGGAACCCCTCGGTGCATCTGACCTGCCATATGAACGGACGGCCCGTATGGGACGACAGCCTTGCCAGCTTTGTGCCGATGGCGGGGGCGATTCCGGGCATGACCGTTGCAGGGGCGGCACTGGGCGTGTTTTCGACCCAAGGCTGCCTGACCTCTGGCGCCGAGGCTGCTCGGGCGGTGCTGCGCGACTTGGGCCGGTCGGTGGCGGATGTCGCGGTGCCGGTGGCCGATGATGCCGCTTATGCGATTTCCCCGCTGTGGGCCGTGGCGGGCAAGGGGCGCGCCTGGCTGGACTTCCAGAACGACGTGACGGTCAAGGATGTGAAGCAGGCCGCCACCGAAAACTTCCGCTCGGTCGAACATATGAAACGCTATACCACGCAAGGGATGGCGACCGATCAGGGCAAGAACTCGAATGTGGGCGCGCTGGCGGTGCTGGCCGACGCGACGGGGCGCGGCATTCCCGAGACCGGCACCACAACCTTCCGCCCGCCCTATACGCCGGTCACCCTGGCCGCCCTTGGCGCGGGCGCGCGGGGCAAGGGGTTTGCGCCCGAACGTCTGACCACTTCGCATGCTGCCAGCATCGCCATGGGCGCGCCGATGATCGAGGCGGGGCTTTGGTATCGCCCCAGCTATTTCCCGCGCAGGGGCGAAAGCAACTGGCGACAATCCTGTGACCGCGAGGTCGGCTATGTGCGCAACGCCGTGGGCGTTTGCGACGTGTCCACGCTGGGCAAGATCGACATTCAGGGGCCGGATGCCGCCAGGCTGCTGGATTTCGCCTATACCAACATGTTTTCCACGCTCAATGTCGGGCGGGTGCGCTATGGTCTGATGCTGCGCGAAGACGGGTTCGTGATGGACGACGGCACCACCGCACGGCTGGGTGAGAGGCATTTTGTCATGACCACCACAACCGCCGCCGCGGGGCCAGTGATGCGCCATCTGGAGTTTATCACGCAGGCGCTGCATCCCGAGTGGGATGTGCGGATCATGTCTGTCACCGAGCAATGGGCACAGTTTGCCCTCGCAGGCCCAAAAGCGCGCGATCTGGTAAACGGGCTGGTTGAGACGGCGATTGACAATGACAGCTGGCCTTTCATGGCCTGCGGTCCGGTGCGTGTGGCAGGGATCGACGCGCGGCTGTTCCGCATCTCGTTCTCGGGCGAACATGCCTATGAACTGGCGGTGCCCGCGCGCTATGGCGATGCGCTGTTCCGGGTGCTGGTCAAACGGGCCGAGGCGCTGGAGGGCGGGGCCTACGGCATGGAGGCACTGAACGTGCTGCGCATCGAAAAGGGCTTTATCACCCATTCCGAGATCGACGGTCGGGTTACTGCCTTTGACATCGGCATGGAGCGGATGATCTCGACCAAAAAGGACTGTATCGGCAAGACGATGGCCGCGCGCGCGGGTCTGGTGGACGAGGACCGTGCCCAGCTGGTGGGGCTCAAACCCGCGGGGGCCATCAAGAAACTGACCGCAGGGGCGCATTTGTATTCCGAAGGGTCTGATGCGGTGCCTGAAAACGATCAGGGCTATGTGACCTCGGTCGCCTTCTCGCCCGACTTTGGCCATTACATCGGCCTTGGTTTTGTCCGCGACGGGGCAGAGCGGCACGGCGACCGCTTGCGATTTGTGGACGCCCTGCGCGGCATCGACACGGTTGTCGAGGTTTGCGCCCCTGTGTTCCTGGACCCGGAAGGAGGCCGCGCACGCGGTTGATGATATGGCTGATGCACTGACCCTGACCGCAACATCGCCCTGCGCGGGGCTGCTGCCCCGGACCGTGGGCACCTGCACGTTGACGGAAACCGACCTTGGCCTGCTGACCTCGGTCGCGCCGTACAAGGGCAATGCGATCTCTGAGGCGCTCAAGGCCGCCCATGGCATGGCCTTTCCTGCGCCCAACCGCACTACTGGCAAGGACGGCGCGCGCGCGATCTGGTTTGGCCGCGAACTTGCCCTGCTGGCAGGCCCCGCGCCTGACGCCACGCTGGCCGATCACGCCGCGCTAAGCGACCAGTCGGACGCATGGGCCTGCGTGACCCTGTCAGGCGATGACGCGCGCGCGGTGCTGGCGCGGCTGGTGCCGGTCGATCTGTCGCCCGCCACCTTCAAACAGGGCCACACCGTGCGCACCCAACTGGGCCACATGACCGCGTCGATCACCCGCACAGGCAACGACAGCTTTCTGATCCTTGTATTTCGCAGCATGGCGGCAACACTGGTTCACGATCTTGTCACGGCGATGGAAAGCCTTGCCGTACGGCATTAGATAGCACCAAACATATAACGCAGACCCCAAGAGGCCCGCCATGACCCGTTCCATAATGATTGCCACTCTGGCCGTTGCCGGCCTGTCCACTGCTGCCTTTGCAGCAGACACCAAAGAACAAAGCTGCGCCTATCAGGCCGCCATCGTCTCGGCTGTGCAGGCTGCGCGTGTTGATGGGGTCAAGGAACGCAAGGTGTCCGAAACCCTTCTTGCCAACGATCCCACCTGGCCCGAAGGCTATAACGCCGCCATCCCGATCATCACTCCCTGGGTTTACGAGCAAAAACGCAAAGACCTGAAGTCCAAGGACCTTGGGGCCGCATGGTCGGAGCTTTGCCTGCAACAATAACCCACCCGTTTCTTTTGGCCGCAAATATCCCCGCCGGAGGCTCCCGCAGCCGCAACGGGGCCGGGCGATAGAAACAAAAGCGTATCGCGCCGCATCTGGACTCTGAGCGCGCGCGATACGATATAATAGGGCATGAGCCTGCCCCCCGGATTCCTTGATGAACTGCGCACCCGCCTCAGCCTTGCACAGGTTGTGGGCCGAAAGGTCATGTGGGACAGCCGGAAATCCAATCAGGCCAAGGGCGACCTGTGGGCGCCATGCCCGTTCCATCAGGAAAAATCCGCCAGTTTTCACGTCGATGACCGCAAGGGATTCTACTATTGCTTTGGCTGCCACGCCAAAGGCGACGCGATTTCGTTCGTGCGCGAGACCGAGAATGTCGATTTCATCGAAGCGGTGCGCATTCTGGCAGGCGAGGCAGGCATGCCGATGCCCCAGCGCGACCCGCAAGCCCAGCAAAAGGCCGACACCCGCACGCAACTGGCCGAGGTCATGGAGCAGGCGGTGCAATACTACCGGCTGCAACTGAAAACCGGCGTCGCGTCCGAGGCGCGCGCTTATCTCGAACGGCGTGGCCTCAGCCAGCAAGCGCTGGATCGTTGGGAAATCGGCTTTGCCCCCGATGTGTGGCAGGGGCTGTGGGATCACCTGAAGTCGAAGAATATCAGTGATGAGCTGATCATCGGCGCGGGTCTGGCCAAGCCCAGCCAGAAGGGCGGCAAGCCCTATGACACCTTCCGGGGCCGCATCATGTTTCCGATCCGCGACGCACGCGGACGCTGCACCGCCTTTGGCGGGCGCGCGATGGACCCGAATGACAACGCCAAGTATTTGAATTCGCCCGAAACCGAACTGTTCGACAAGGGCCGCAGCCTGTACAATCACGGCCCGGCCCGCACGGCTGCGGGCAAGGGTATGCCGCTGATCGTGGCCGAAGGGTATATGGACGTGATCGCCCTGTCCGAGGCGGGGTTCGAGGCGGCTGTGGCCCCGCTGGGCACCGCGATCACCGAAAACCAGCTGCAAATGTTGTGGCGTGTGGCACCCGAACCCATCATCGCGCTGGATGGTGACACTGCGGGCCTGCGCGCGGCGATGCGGCTGATTGATCTGGCATTGCCGCTGGTCGAGGCGGGGCAATCCCTGCGCTTTGCGATGATGCCCGAAGGGCAGGACCCCGACGATTTGCTGAAATCCTCGGGCGCGCCTGCGCTGCAAAAGCTGCTGGACGGGGCGATGCCGATGGTGCGTCTGCTTTGGCAACGCGAGACCGAAGGCCGGGTTTTTGACAGCCCCGAACGCAAGGCAGCGCTGGACAAGGCGCTGCGGGAAAAGATCAAGACCATCGCCGATCCGTCGATCCGCAATCACTACGGGCAGGAGATCAAGGAACTGCGCTTTCAGTTGTTCCGCCCGCAACGCGCGGCGACGGGTGGGGCACGTTCGGGCGGGCAGCGCAGTGGCGGCGGCTTTGGCAAATGGCAACCTGCGCCGGTGCCGTTGCAATCCACCAAATCCTCGGCGCTGGCGGCTGCTGCGGGTGACAAGGTTCCGCATATGTTGCGCGAATCGGTGATTCTGGCGGCGCTGATCACCTGCCCCGAAGTGGTGGAAAGCTTTGAAACGCCACTGGAAAGACTGCGCTGCATCAACCCCGAAAACGCCGCCCTGCGCGACCTGATCCTGCGCCATGCACATGAGGGTGCAGAGGTGTTGCGTGAAAAGATTTCCAGCGCACGCGGGCCCGAAGCCCTTGAAAACCTGCTGAATGCAAGCCATGTCGCTATCGTCCCCTGCATCCGCACCCCCGGCAACGCCGACATGGCCCGGATCACCGTGGCCGAAGAGCTTGCGAAACTTTCAGCGGCACGTGGACTGGACGCAGAAATCGCCGATGCGGCCGAAGACCTGACCGGCGTGGCAGACGAAGGTGTGACCTGGCGGCTAAGCCAGGCCGCAGAAGCCGCAGACAGCGCCAACCGCAGCACCCAGAAAGAGGGCAGCGGCGACTTTGTAACCGCCGACAACGGCGTGAAGATGGAAAAAGACGAAGTGACCCGCAGCCGCGCGATGTTCGACGCTATCGACTTCTCGAAGCGGGGCAGAAAACAACACTAATGAGGTTTTCGTTGGGAAACCTTGGGAAAATAACGTTACACGGGTGGCCGAATCACCCGAATCGTGAATGATTCCCTGTTAGCCGAATCACCTTGGGGTGATTCGCGACAGGAGTGCTTGAACAGGAGCAACCGATGGCCGCGAAAGACACAAACGAAGACGCCAAGACCGACGATTCCGATACCGGTCACTCGCTTGATATGAGTCAGGCGGCCGTCAAGAAGATGATCGCCGAAGCCCGTGAAAAGGGCTATATCACCTATGACCAGCTGAACACCGTTCTGCCCCCCGATCAGGTCAGTTCCGAACAAATCGAAGACGTGATGTCGATGCTGTCCGAAATGGGCATCAACATCATCGAGGACGAGGAAGCCGAGGACGAAGAGGGCAAGGGTTCTACCGAGTTGGCCACCACCGAAGGCACGCGTGAAATCACGCTGGGCTCGGGCACCTCGGAAAAACTGGACCGCACTGACGATCCGGTGCGCATGTACCTGCGCGAGATGGGCAGCGTCGAACTGCTGAGCCGCGAGGGCGAGATTGCCATCGCCAAACGTATCGAGGCCGGTCGCAACACCATGATCGCGGGCCTGTGTGAAAGCCCGCTGACCTTTCAGGCGATCACGATCTGGCGCGACGAACTTCTGAGCGAAGACATTCTGCTGCGCGATGTGATCGACCTTGAGGCGACGTTCGGGGATCAGTTGGGCGACGAGGATTCGACTGAAGCCGTTGTGTCCGGGGCGACATCGGAAACGTCGAAATCCAGTGAAGGTGGCAAGACAGAGCTGGATGCCGACGGCAACCCGATTGCTTCCGACGATGACGATGACGAAGACGAACAGGCCAACATGTCGCTGGCCGCGATGGAAGCGGCGCTGAAACCGCAGGTTCTGGAAGCGCTGGACATCATCGCCGACGATTACGTCAAATTGTCAGAAATGCAGGACAGCCGGATTTCGGCAACGTTGAACGAAGATTCCAGCTTTAGCGCCGTTGACGAGAGCACCTATCAAAAGCTGCGCTCGGAAATCGTGCTGCTGGTGAACGATCTGCACCTGCACAACAACCGTATCGAAGCGCTGATTGACCAGTTGTACGGCATCAACCGCCGCATCATGCAGATCGACAGCGCCATCGTGAAGCTGGCGGATCAGGCGCGCATCAACCGCAAGGAATTCGTCGACGCCTATCGCGGTCACGAGCTTGATCCCAACTGGATGGAGCGGATGGGCGAAAAGTCCGGTCGTGGCTGGCAGATGTTCATCGAACGCTCGGCGGACAAGGTTGACGAACTGCGCAACGATATGGCGCAGGTCGGCCAGTATGTCGGTCTGGATATCTCTGAATTCCGCCGCATCGTGCAGCAGGTTCAAAAGGGCGAGAAAGAAGCCCGTCAGGCCAAGAAGGAAATGGTCGAGGCCAACCTGCGTCTGGTGATCTCGATTGCCAAGAAATACACCAACCGTGGCCTGCAATTCCTTGATCTCATTCAGGAAGGCAACATCGGCCTGATGAAGGCGGTGGATAAATTCGAATATCGTCGCGGCTATAAATTCTCGACCTATGCGACCTGGTGGATCCGTCAGGCGATCACCCGCTCGATCGCCGATCAGGCACGCACCATCCGTATTCCGGTGCATATGATCGAGACGATCAACAAACTGGTCCGCACCGGTCGTCAGATGCTGCATGAAATCGGCCGCGAGCCGACGCCGGAAGAGCTGGCCGAAAAGCTGCAAATGCCGCTGGAAAAGGTCCGCAAGGTGATGAAAATCGCCAAGGAGCCGATCTCCCTTGAAACGCCCATCGGCGACGAGGAAGACAGCCAGCTCGGTGATTTCATCGAGGACAAGAATGCCGTGCTGCCGCTCGACAGCGCCATTCAGGAAAACCTCAAGGAAACCACCACCCGCGTGCTGGCCTCGCTCACCCCGCGCGAGGAACGGGTTCTGCGGATGCGCTTTGGCATCGGCATGAACACCGACCACACGCTTGAAGAAGTCGGCCAGCAGTTCAGCGTGACCCGCGAGCGGATCCGCCAGATCGAGGCCAAGGCCCTGCGCAAGCTGAAACACCCCAGCCGGTCGCGCAAGCTGCGGTCGTTCCTGGACCAGTAAGGACGGGGGACCATGTCCCGTCCGGTTGAGGTACTGCCAGAAACACAGGTCGCGCTCCTTCGGGGCCGCGACCTGATTGTTTTTGACGGCGAATGTGTGCTGTGCTCGGGGTTCTTCCGTTTTGTGCTGCGTCATGACCACGCCGAACGGTTCAGCTTTGCCACGGCGCAGTCGCCACTGGGGCAGGCGCTGTACCGCGCGCTGGACCTGAACCCGACCGAATTTCAGACCAATCTGGTGATCGTGAACGGACGGATCCACGAAAATCTGGATTCCTTTGCCGCGGCTATGTCGGCGCTGGGTTGGCCGTGGCGCGCGCTGTCGGTGGTGCGGTTCATCCCCGCGCCGATCCGCCACCCGCTGTACCGCGCCATAGCCCGCAACCGGTATCGTCTGTTCGGCCGTTATGAGTCCTGTGTGCTTCCCACACCGGATGTTCGGGCGCGGTTCATCGACAAGACCTGAGTGTTGCGACTTGTTTTCGCAAACAGGTGACGCGCATGTGATTGGGATCGCTTGCCACGCGGCCTATATTGGGAATCAGACACAGGAGTAAGTTTATGGTTCGTTTTCCCATTGCAGCCGGTCTGGGGCTGGCCCTGACCGCTTTTCCTGCCGCTGCGCAATTTACAGATGCGCTTTTTGAACCGAAATTGCCGGTGAACCCTTTGTCGGCTTCGACGTTCGAGGTCATTGAAAAAAATGGCGCAGGGCCGCGTGACATCTGGTGTGCGGCGGCGACCTACGCGATTGACCAGTTGGGCGACCAGCGCGGGCGTCTGTATATCGTGACACCGCGCGGACCTGCTCAATCCGTTGCGGGGGCCAAAGGCGTGGCCTTTTCCACCCGCGATCCGGGCAATGCCCCCGCGCCGGGCCATTCTGTGACCACAAGCGTGCCGGGTGCAAATCTGTTGCTGTTTCATGCGGTCCAGTTCTGCAAAGATCATATTATCGAACCGGGTGACGTTCTGCCCTGAGATCAAGACACTCAAAGGCGCTTGCATGTTTCGAGCCATCGTACCGATACTGGCCATCAGTCTGGCAACGCCAACGCTGGCGCAAAGCTTTCGTGCCCCCAACGATTTGCGTGTTGCGCCCTTGGCGGATGGCAGTTTTGAAGTGATCGAGGGACGGGGCGCTGGCGCGCGCGCGCTTTGGTGCGCTGCGGCGGATTACGCCCGCAAGGTGCTGCTAGAACCCGACGAAGGCCGCTTGTATGTGGTTGCAGCGCGCGGCGACAGTCAGTCCGTGGCAGGGCGCAAGGCGGTGACCTTTGGCCTGACGGCGCAAGGGGCCGTACCACGCCAGGTGTTCGTCGTCGGCCTGTCGGCCTATCACGCCGGGTCGAACCTGTCGGTGGGCCACGCGCGCACCTTCTGCACCGATGCGCGGTTGCCGGGCGGGCTGTGATCCGCTCGATATAAGCGCTTGCAGCCTGACGGGGGCTGCGCCACCTTCGGCTCATGCAAACCACGTTCCAGATTGATACACAGGGCCCCGGTCTGACCGAGTTTACCGATACGGTGGCGCGATGGGTGCGCGGGCAGGGGGATGGTTTGCTGACGCTTCTGGTGCAGCACACCTCGGCGTCCTTGCTGATACAGGAAAACGCCGACCCCGAAGTGCAGACCGATCTGCACAATTACTTTGCGCGGCTGGTGCCGCCCACAACCGATCCGTCGATGGCCTATCTGACCCATACATACGAAGGCCCCGACGACATGCCCGCCCATATCAAGGCGGCAATGCTGCCCGTGTCGCTGTCGGTCCCGGTGGCGGCGGGGCGCATGGTGCTGGGGACATGGCAAGGCATCTATCTGTTTGAACACCGCAGCCGCCCCCACCTGCGCAAGGTAGCAGCACATTTTCGCGCGGATTAGGCGGCTTATCTAGCGGTGAAATTTCCCCCCTACCCAAAACCTAGGCGACGCCCTATAACTGTGGATAAGTGCGGGTCAAACCCCACAACACAGGCGGGACAGAATAAGGGGACAGGCAATGCGCTGCCCATTTTGCGGAAATATCGACACTCAGGTGAAAGACAGCCGACCGGCAGAGGATCACGTTTCGATCCGGCGCCGTCGTTTTTGTCCGGCCTGCGGTGGCAGGTTCACAACCTACGAACGGGTGCAATTGCGTGACCTTGTGGTCATCAAATCCAGCGGCAAACGCGAGGATTTCGACCGTGACAAGCTGGAACGGTCCATCCGCATTTCGATGCAGAAACGACCCATCGAACCCGAGCGGATCGACCAGATGATTTCGGGCATCGTGCGGCGTCTGGAATCGCTGGGCGAAACCGACATTCCGTCGAAAAGCATCGGCGAGATCGTGATGGAGGCATTGGCGCGCATCGACACCGTGGCCTATGTGCGTTTTGCCAGCGTTTACAAGAACTTTCAGGCGGCTGATGATTTTGACAAGTTCGTACAGGAACTGCGTCCCGATCAGCCGATGGATGAGTGAGCGCGACATCTGACAGCCGGTACATGGCGCTGGCCCTGTCGCTTGGACGACGGGGGCAGGGCAACACCGCTCCCAATCCGGCTGTGGGCTGCGTGATCGTGTCGGATGGGCGCATCGTCGGGCGCGGCTGGACCCAGCCGGGCGGGCGGCCCCATGCCGAAGCCGTGGCGCTGGCCCAGGCCGGTGACGCTGCGCGCGGGGCGACCGTTTATGTGACCCTGGAACCCTGTGCCCACCACGGCCAGACGCCTCCCTGTGCGCAGGCGCTGATTGATGCGGGCGTTGCCCGTGTGGTGGTGGCGGTGGCGGATGCCGACGGCCGTGTGGACGGGCGCGGACTGGCGATGTTGCGCGATGCGGGGATTGCGGTGGAAGAGGGGCTGATGGCCAACAAGGCCTTTGCCGACATGGCCGGATTTTTCCGCCGTGTGGTCACGGGGCGGCCCGAGGTCACGCTGAAACTGGCCAGCAGCTTTGACGGGCGCATTGCCACCGGCACGGGCGAAAGCCAGTGGATCACGGGGCCAGAAGCGCGCCGCGCGGGCCATGCGATGCGCTTGCGCCACGACGCGGTGATGGTGGGCGGCGGCACGGCGCGTCATGATGATCCTTCGCTGAACGTGCGGGATATGGGCGCGGCGCACCAACCGGCGCGCGTGGTCATTTCGCGCAGGCTTGATTTGCCCTTGCTGGGCAATCTGGCGCGCACGGCGCAAGAGGTTCCGGTGATCCTGTGTCATGGCAAGGATGTCGATAAGGGGCTGCAAAAGACATGGGCCGATCTGGGCGCGGTCTTGTTGCCCTGTCAGATTGTCGGCAGCCAGCTTGATACCAATGACGTGCTGGCGCAACTGGGCGCGCACGGGTTGAACCGTGTCTATTGCGAAGGTGGCAGTGCCCTGGCCGCGTCATTGCTGGCCAATGATCTGGTGGACCGTCTGGTGGGCTTTACCGCTGGCCTGACCATTGGCGCAGAAGGGCTGCCCAGTGTCGGGGCGCTGGGGCTTGGGGCTTTGTCAGAAGCCGCGCGCTTTGATCTGGTCGAGACCCGCGCTGTGGGGGCGGATGTGATGCATGTCTGGGAACGTGCCGAAGGCTAATAGGCTGATTTAGCGCCACAAATGCGCGTATGAGGCAAAGACACCCTGCAATTTCGCCACCAGTCGGTTCAACGCACCCGGGTGCGGCACGTCGCCTGTCGCCAGCCGTTCGGTGACCACTTCGACGGGACAGGGCAGGCCGGTTTTCGGATCGAAATAGCGCGGATAGTCGATCAGCGTGGCATGAACCAGCCCTGCCAGATCGGGCAGCGCGCGGCGGCGCGGGGGCACGTCGCCGTGATCGTCAGTCAGACCCCAACCCGCATAGAACGGCGCGCCGGTGGTGGTGACGGGAACGCCCCGTATCAACGCCTCGAAGCCGGTCAGCGATGTCATGGTCCACAGCCGGTCGACCTGTCCCAGAAGGGCCGCGATGTCGCTGCGCGTGGCGATCACATCGGCAATCTCGCTGGCGTCAAAGGCACCGGCGCGCAGGCCTGCTTCGACGTCGGGGTGGGGTTTGTAGATCAGCGTGGCGTCGGGATGTGCCGCGCGGGCGGCTTCCAGCAAGGCGCGGTTTGTACATATTTCGCCCGCTCCTGTACGAATTGACGCGTCGTCCTCGACCTGTCCGACCACAAGCACGCGGGGGCCTTCGGGCAGATCGGGCGCTGCGCCACCAAGGTTGTATTTGCTCAAAGCTGCTCTGCTCAGCGTGCGCATCAACGCCTCGGCGCGGGCGCGTTGATCGGGGCGCAGGCTGGCGCGTTCGGCAATCAACTGCTCCAGGCGGCTGGACTGTGAGGGGTCGTAGTAAATGCCCAGATCGTCCGTCACCAGTGACAGGGGCGGCACCAGTTCCGCCCCCAACCCGCGCGAGCGCAGGAAACCATCTTCGATACGCACGGCGTCGGAATGGTCGCCGGTGGCTTTGCCCGCCCAGACCATCCACGGGCGTCCCGTTTCGCGGGCGCGGGCGGGATCATCCTGAAAGATCATGCGCTTGTGACGGCCAAAGACCTGCTGCAAGGGTTTGCGTTTCCAAAGCCGCATACCGCTGGCGACCCAGCCGCGATGATCGGCCCGCCATGCGCGGGTCTGCGCGGCCAGCGTTTCAATGGCGGTTTCCGCGCTGCACAGCGCGTCGCGGTAGGGATCGTACCATTTCGGATACAGCAGCATCGCCCCCGCAAACAGCTGCGCGCGGGTCAGGTTGCGCTGGCGGCGCTGGACGGGGAATTCGTCGGTGGTCAGCCCCCAGCCCGCATAGAACGGCTGGCCGAAGACACGCGGTTTGTGGCCTGCGTAAATCGCCTCGAAACCCAGTTGCGAGGACACGGTGTAGACGCCTATGGCCCCCTCGAACAGGGTCCAGGGGCTGATGGCGTCATCGAGCAGGGTGATACGGTCATTGCAGTCGGCGGCGGTGAAATAGCCCTGTCGAAAGCCTTGGGCGGTTTCGGGATGCGTTTTGATAATGATAGGTGCGCCGGGATGTTCCTCCTGGGCGACGAACAGCATTTCAAGAAATCGGTTGCGGTCGGCCCCGCTGGCGCGCACCGAAGCATCGCCAAAGGTCTGGTCGATCACCACTACATAGCCCGGCGGCAGGGCCGCGCGGGTGGCGTCAAAGGCGGTGTATTTGGTCAGATGCGCCTCTTGCAGGCGGGCGATGCAGCCGCGTGCGCGGTTCAGCAGGGCAGTATCGTCCAGCGGATCATCACGCAGGATCTTTTCCAGATCCGACGGCTGTGCAGGGTCGAAATGCGCGCCCGAATGGTCGACCAGCAGGCCAAGGGGAGGGTCGGTCGCCCGCGTCGACGCCCGCCCCGGATGCAACGAGCGCAACCAGGCGTCCTCGATCCGCACAAGGGGTACACCATGTTTCGCAGCCATCGCTTCGCCGCGATGGGCGGTGGGGCTGTTGCCCCAGACGCCGACCAGATCGCCGTCGCGGGGAACGCCCAGCGCGATGCGATAGCCCGCCAGCGCCAGAATCCGGCGCAGCCTGCGCTGGGTCAGAAAGCCGCCGTTGTAAACAAAAAGCCGCCGGGCCTTTTCAGGTCCGGCGGCGTGCATGTCCTGCGGAGCAGGGTTCAAGTGTCAGTTCCCGGCAAGGCGCGCCAGCGAGTCGGCCGAGGCCGCGGGCCCTGTCAGCGCCGAGAGGATTTTGGTGAACTGGGTATAGGGTGCTTCGGTGACATAAAGCGTGTCGCCGTCGCGGATCAGGAAATCACGCGCTTCGAACATGCCGTTGGGCTGTGTCAGGTCCAGAACATAGACCATCCGTTGTGCCCCTTGCAGATCGCCCCGGCCCAGCACCGAATTGGCAATCGCAGCGTCTTCGTTGCGCATCACGAAAATACCGGTGGGATCGGCTGTTGCGGGGTTCAGGCCGCCGACTTGTGCGATGGCTTCCAGCGCGCTCATGTTCTGGCTTTCGAAGGGCACACGGGCCTGACCGCCGGTTGCACCCAAAGCGGTAAAGGCGCGGGTGTCTTCCTCGACCAGAATCCGGTCGCCGCCGCGCAGGGCGATGTCCAGTTCGGGGTGGTCATACAGGTCTTGCAGCCAGATCTTGCCGCGATGTGAGCCGCGGATCACGGTGACCTGGGCAACATCGGGTTCGATGGTCACGCCGCCCGCGCGGGCCAGCATGGCGCCCAGCGTGCGGGTGGGACGTTCGATGGCAAACACGCCCTGACCGCCAACCGCGCCGATCAGCGACACGGTCGAGCCGTCACCAGCCATGCGGCGCACCTGCACCTGCGGGTCGGGGGTTTGTTCTTCGAGCTTGGCGGTGATGATGCGGCGGATCGCTTCGGGGCTGTTGCCTGCGGCACGGATGCGCCCCGCATAGGGCACAAAGATAAATCCGGCGCCGTCGACCTGAACCTCTTCCAGCTGGGTGGCATTAAAGCATTTCTAATTTAACCTGAGGCATATCCGGCAGCCTGAAAGTAGTTTGTACACTCCTGCGGGGAGTACATTGCGCAGATTTCGCCAAGGGCTTCGAACACCGAGGTGAATGATCGCGCACTGATGCGTCTGAGGTGAGCCTTCAATTTGGAGAAAGCCAACTCAATCGGGTTCAGGTCTGGCGAATATGGCGGCAGATAGAGGAACCAGCATCCATGAGCCTTGAGCGCCGCAGCGGCTTCTTTGTTGTGATGCGTCGCGAGGTTGTCGAGAACCACGGCTGTGCCTGGCGCGATCTCAGGGATCAGGACCTTTTGCACATAGGCCGCGAAGGCAGGACCATCCATCGCGCCTTTGATCACCCAAGGTGCGATCAGAGACTCTTGTGTTAGCCCCGCAATCAGGGTTTGGGTTCCCCAACTGCCGAAGGGCGCATCCATCGTCAGGCGTTCGCCACGCGGGGCCCAGCCGCGCAGCCGGGCGAGGTTCGTTTTGACCGCTGTTTCATCAAGAAAGACAACGCGTTCCGGCATCCGCGCAATGGCTGGCAAACGGTGTGTGAACCAGTCCTCACGTCGTCGCCTCACCTTGGCACGGTGACGTTCGGTAGCGACCAGTGACTTTTTTTGTGCGTGAACCCGAGACGCTTTAGCAGATGCCCGATAGCAGAGTGCTGGACCTGCAGTCCGGTTGCATCAGCAAGCGCATCACGCAGCTCAAACAGTGTGATATCAGGGTCTTGAGCAATCAACTCTTCGAAAAAACCAACATGGGGTGCCAATTTTCCTGACCCTTTTGGACGACCCTGTACGGCAGGATCAGCCCGGCCCGTCGTTTGGATCTGATGCCGCCACCGGGCGCCCGTTGCTGGCGACAGCTTCAAGCGTGCTGCCGCCGCTCGCCCGCTTAACCCTTCCTCAATATATCTCTGAAACCGCGCACGTAGCGCTGATGGCAAAGGTGCTGACATTGTTCATCCTCCCAAACAGGATGAATCACAATCAGGCCAGTTTGGGAATCCCCAGCGATTCAGGTTTTGTTAGAAACGCTTTAATGCCTTCACCGGCGAGCAGGCCGTCATCGACGTTTTCCCAGATGGTCAGGCCCAGCACGTCGCCCGGCTGGATCGTGTCCGATCCCAGTTGTGCGGCGTTCTTGAAGCTATCGGAAAAGCCAAGCGCAGGGACAACCGAAGTGGCGCGGGTGACGCGGTCATTGACCGAAACGATAAAGGAATCACCTTCGCGTTGAACCGAGCCTGCGAAAATCTGCCGTTTGTTCGGACCCACTTGCGGCAAGCCACACGAGCTGACAACAGCCAACGCTGCCAGCAGCGCGACAGGGCGCGCCCACTTGAAACCATGGTAAATCACTGCGCGGTCTCCTCGACCTATTCTTGTTCTGCCTCGAAATCCCCGATTGCTTCGGGGTATTTGGGATCAAGCTAGCTGAATCCGAACAGAAAATCTACCGCTAGGGGTAGTGTTGGTCAGTTGACCAACCGCAACTGTTGCCGTGGAGCCGCGGTGCCCGATTTCAGCGCGTCATAGGGATCCTCGGGCGACAGCATCATATCGACCACATGGCGCATCAATTGCCGCCGCCCGCGTGCCGAATAAAAACCGCCGGGCAATTGCGAGGTTTCCAGCAGGTAGCGCCGGTAATCCTTGTAGGCCTTGTTGTCGGGACGCTTTGCGGCTTTGAAAAACTCGGCCAGTGGCTGGTCCGAGACGAATTCGGGCTGGTTATAGACCGCGCGGCCGAACACCTTGAGCGGGATGCCGCGCCACAGCACCTGTTGGCCGGCGGTGGAATTGACGGTCACGGCGCTGCGCACTTCGTTCATCAGCCCGGCCAGCTTGCCGCCGCGCACATAATGCACGCGGTCTGCAACGCCATAGTCGCGCGCCAGCTTGCGCACGGCGCGGCGCACGGGCACGCGGCCGTCTTCCAGCGGGTGATCCTTGAACACAAGGTGGTGGTGCCCCGGTGCGCCCTTGGCAAAGCCCTCGATCACCACCTCAAGAAAGTCGGACATGGTGTCAAAGGGCGAATGTTGCTGAAAGCTGGAGTCATGTTCCAGTTGCAGCAGCGCCAGGTGATAGGGAAATCCGCCATAGCGCACCCGCATCGTGCTGATACGCCGGTCGATGGCCAAGACGGGCATCAAGAGCAGGCGACGCACATACAGCTGGAATTCCTTGGTCACGCTGATGCTGCGGTGCGGGCGGAAATTGCGGTAGTCGCCGTTACGGAACATCACGAACCAATGATAAAGCGCCCCGTAGAACACATGCTGGCGCATATCGCCCCAATGGGCGGGGGGCAGCGGGGCTTCCATGTCGGACATGGCCAGCGCCTTTTGCATCTGGGGAATGGTCATTCCCATCAGACGTGAATGGCCGTTGGTGCCGCCGCGTTCGTAGGTGACCCAATAGGGCCGCATATAACCTTCTTCGAACACATGGACGGTGATCCCGCGCCGCTTGGCCTCGGCCACGGCGCTGGCGTGGATCGGGCGGGTGTCGCCATACAGCACGATGTCGGTGACCTTGCGCGCGCTGCACAGGTCGGCAAAGGTTTGCGGCCAATCCTCGGCGGTGCCGCGATAGGGGATATAGCTGGACGGATGGAACCAGAACGCGCGGTCGCCCGCGTTAAAGCCGACACGGCACACCGACACATCCGCACGGCGCAGCATTTTTCCAAGACGGTTGAAAAATGGTCCGTGCGGGCCCTGCAAGAACAGGAATACGCGTTGTGGATCGGTGGGGCTGGTCATCTGTCCTCTGATAATCGGTTCGGGTTATCATTCAATGACCACCCAAATCCGGCTGAAATATGACTGCCGTCGGGCAATTGCGCAATGGGTCTGGGTCTTGCGTGCGGGGGCAGGCATGTTTAGCTGGAGGGAACAGTTTCAGGGGGCACTTGCCATGTTTACAGGGATCATCACCGATATCGGAAAAGTCGTGTCGCTGACGCAGTCAGGCGATTTGCGTGCGCGCATCGAGACGGCCTATGACACGGACGGCATCGACATGGGCGCGTCCATCGCGTCGGATGGTGTCTGTCTGACCGTCGTGGCGCTGGGTGCCACCTGGTATGATGTGGATATCAGTGCCGAGACCCTGTCCAAGACCAACCTTGGGGCATGGAGTGAAGGCAAGCGGGTCAATCTGGAGCGCGCGTTGCGGGTGGGTGACGAGTTGGGCGGGCATATCGTGTCGGGCCATGTGGACGGTGTGGCCGAGGTGATTTCGGTGACCGACGAAGGCGACAGCACACGCGTGCAACTGCGCGCGCCTGCGGCGCTGTCGCGGTTCATCGCGCCCAAGGGGTCCGTGGCGCTGAACGGCACATCACTAACGGTGAACGAGGTGCAGGGCGATGTGTTCGGCATCAATTTCATTCCGCACACCAAGGAAATGACGACCTGGGGCGATGTGGCGGTGGGCGATGCGATCAATCTGGAGATCGACACGTTGGCGCGCTATGTGGCGCGGCTGGCCGAAGCGGGGTGAGTTCGGGATAAATTCGGGGGCGCTGCCCCCGCGCCTGTGGCGCTCCCCCGGAGTTTATCTGGCAAGATGAAGAAAGGCCCCGCGTGGATGTGCGGGGCCTTTTTCGGTTTAATCGGCGTGGCTGTTGGCGATGGTCGCGAACGCAAGGTTCTTGAAGATCAGGCGCAGCGGGCCGCGGTTGGCGGGGGACTGGATCATCAGCAGCGCGATCATGTCTTCGGCGGGGTCGGCGTAATAACCGGTGCCAGCCGCGCCGCCCCAGTTGTAATCGCCCTTGGTCCCAAAGGAGGGCGCGTTGCCGTCTTCCAGTCGCACGGCATAGCCGAGGCCAAAGCCGTAGCCGGGGCCGGGCAGGTAGTATTTGCCGGGTGTGATGCCTTCGAGATGGTTGGAGGTCATCAGCTGCACGGATTTGGGCGAGAGCAGGCGGGTGCCGTTCAACTCGCCGCCGTTCAGCATCATCTGCGCGAACTTGGCATAATCGTGCACGGTGGACATCAGCCCACCGCCCCCCGATTGGTTGGGTTTGCGTACACGCGGATCGAATATGTCGCTGCTGCCCACTTGCGCCTGATCGGGGAAGGCTTCGGCGATGCGGGGGTAATCCGCTTCGTCGTCCACATAGAACGCCGTGTCGGTCATGCCCAGAGGGTCAAAGATGCGCGCGGTCATGAACGCTTCGAGGCTTTGGCCCGAGATGGTTTCGATCACGGCACCCAGCACGTCGGTGGAACGCGAATATTCCCATGTGGTGCCCGGGTCATGCTCCAGCGGCAGGCTGGCCAGCAGGTTGGCCTGTTCGATGCCGGTGTTCTCGGAGGACCAGACATCGGCGGCATTATAGGCCTCGCGGGCGGGGCCCGCACCGAAGAAGCCATAGGTCAGCCCTGACGTGTGGCGCATCAGGTCGCGGATGGTCATCACGCCCTTGGCCGGACGGGTGACGGGTTTGCCGTCGGCGTCGGTTTCTCCGGTCACCACGGTCATGTCCTTGAAGGCGGGCAGATAGGTGGCAACGGGCGCTTCCAGCAGCAGGCGGCCCTCTTCCACCAGCATCATCGCGGCGGCAGTGGTGATCGGTTTGGTCATCGAGTAGATGCGAAAGATGGTGTCATCGCTCATCGGTTCACCATCGGGGGTGCGTTTGCCCAGGGTGGACAGATGCGCGATCTTGCCGTCGCGGATCAGCATGAGAACGGCGCCGGGCGTCATCCCCTTGTCGATCAATGCGTCAAAGGTGGCGTCCATGCGGGCCAGTCGTGCGGGGTCAAAGCCCAGCTTGGTTGCATCGCCGCGTGGCAGGTCCTGGGCGATGGATGTGCTGGCCGTGGCCAGCGCCAGCGCTCCGGCGTAGAGGCAGGTTCGCAGAATTTTCATGTGGTCTCTCCTCCCAAAGATACAGCGCCCTGTGCGGGTCGCAGGACCAGGCTAGGGGGAATTCAACGCCAGGTGGAAATTACCCTGCGACACTGTGCCTTCAGGGTTTATTGTAAACGCGGCGCACAGCGGCCCGCACTGGCGTTTTACGCACAAAGGTCTTATCTGCCGGATAGCACATCAAGGGAGGCCCCCATGCCCGACAGCACAACCTATGAAACGCCTGGCCCCGTCGAGGGCGGTCTTGCAGGCGCGATCAGCCCCATCGAAGAGATCATCGAGGCCGCGCGGGCCGGTCAGATGTTTATTCTGGTGGACCACGAAGACCGCGAGAACGAAGGCGATCTGGTGATTCCGGCAGGGTTTGCCGATGCGGCGGCGATCAACTTTATGGCCACCCACGGGCGCGGGCTGATTTGCCTGACGCTGCCCGCCGAGCGGATTGCAGAGCTGGGTCTGCCGATGATGGCGATGCACAATTCGTCGCGCCATGAAACCGCTTTCACCGTCAGCATCGAGGCGCGCGAAGGTGTGAGCACCGGCATTTCCGCTGCCGACCGGGCGCTGACCGTGGCCACGGCAATCAATCCGCAGGCGGGGCAGGCCGACATTGCAACGCCCGGCCATGTGTTCCCGCTGCGCGCCCGCCCCGGTGGGGTGCTGGTGCGCGCCGGTCACACCGAGGCAGGCTGCGACGTGGCGCGGCTGGCGGGGCATTACCCTGCGTCGGTGATCTGCGAGATCATGAAGCCCGACGGTGAAATGGCACGGCTGCCTGATCTGGTGGATTATGCCGCCGAACACGGGCTGAAAATCGGCACGATCAGCGACCTGATTGCCTATCGCCGCCGTCACGACAATCTGGTCGACCAGACCGACGCGCGTATGGTGACATCGGAATTCGGCGGCGAGTGGGACATGCGGATTTTCACCGACCAGACGTTTGGCATCGAACATGTGGCGCTGATCAAGGGCGACATCAGCACGCCCGAACCGGTGCTGGTGCGCACGCATGCGCTGGATGTGTCGACCGATGTTCTGGGCCTTGGCCCGACGCCGGCCAGCGAACTGCCGCGCGCGATGGAGATCATTGCGCAGGAAGGGCGTGGCATTGTCTGCCTGTTCCGCCAGCCGCGCAAGACGCTGACCGACAAGGACACCGACGAAGACGGCCCGCGCACGGTCAAGAACACCGGGCTTGGCGCGCAGATCCTGTCCAATCTCGGGGTGCAACAACTGGTCTTGCTGACCGACCACCCGCAAACCCGCTATGTCGGGCTTGAGACATACAATCTGGAAATCACGGGCACCCGCCCGATCATGGGAGACGCCTGATGGCCGGCAATGAACAACATTACGTCCTGGACCGCCCCAGTTTTGAACGTCCGGTGAAAATCCTGATCGTCGTTTCGCCTTATTACAAGGACATCGCCGACAATCTGGTCGCCGGTGCCAAGGCCGAGATCGAGGCCGCAGGCGGCACATGGGAGCTGGTGGAAATGCCGGGCGCGCTGGAAATCCCCACCGCTATTGGCATCTCGGACCGGGCGTCGAACTTTGACGGCTATGTGGCACTTGGTTGCGTCATTCGCGGTGAGACGACCCATTACGAAACCGTCTGCAATGACAGCAGCCGCGCGCTGCAATTGCTGGGTTTGCAGGGGCTGTGCATCGGCAACGGCATCCTGACGGTTGAAAACCGCACACAGGCCGAAGTGCGCGCCGACGCCAAGGGCCAGAACAAGGGTGGCGGTGCTGCGGCTGCGGCCTTGCATCTTGTTGCGCTCGCCCGTAAGTGGCGTGGCCAAAGCAAAGGCATCGGGTTCAAACCGGCCTCTGAGAACATCCTGCTTGCAGGCGACAACGACGGACCCACCACAGCATGACCCTCTCGGGCAATCAAAAACGCAAAATGCGCTCGGCGTCGCGGCTATATGCCGTGCAGGCGCTGTTCCAGATGGAACATTCCAGCATGACCGTGGAAGCGGTGCAACGCGAGTTTCTGGACCACCGGTTTGGTGCGATCTATGAAGGCGACGAGATGCAAGAGGGTGACCCCGACCATTTCGGCCGCGTGCTGGAAGATGCGGTGAACTATCAGGCGTCGATTGACCAGATGACCGACCGTGCGCTGGTGGCAAAGTGGCCGATTGCGCGGATCGACCCGACGCTGCGGGCGCTGTTTCGCGCTGCGGGGGCCGAATTCCGCGACAGCGGCACGCCGCCCAAGGTTGTCATCGTCGAATATGTCGACGTGGCGCGTGCGTTCTTTCCTGACGGCAAGGAACCCAGCTTTGTGAACGCGGTTCTGGACCACATGGCGCGCGAGGCGCGGCCCGAGGCATTCTGATGCGGGCCATGCAGGTCAGGGCGCTGGGTGCGCCGCTGGAACTGCATGACGTGGCCATGCCCGAGCCCGGTGCAGGCGAGGTGCGGCTGCGGGTTCTGGCCTGTGGTCTGAACTTTGCCGATACGCTGGTGCAGGTGGGCAAATATCAGGAAAAATTCGATCTGCCCGTGACGCCGGGGATGGAGTTGTGCGGCGTGGTCGATGCGCTGGGCGATGGCGTAGACAGCTTGCGCGTGGGCCAGCGGGTTGCGGCCAATCCGGGGCATGGGGGGCTGGCCGACTATGCGGTGACGCCCGCCAGCGCCTGTGTGCCGATCAGCGACACCATGTCTGACGCGGATGCAGCGGCCTTTCTGGTGGCCTATGCCAGCAGCCACATGGCGCTGGACCACCGCGCGCATCTGCGCCCCGGTGAACGCCTGCTGGTGCTGGGCGCGTCGGGTGGCGTCGGATTGACAGCGGTGGAACTGGGCAAGCTGATGGGGGCCGAGGTCATCGCCTGTGCCAGAGGTGCCGACAAGCTTGAGATCGCGCGCAAGGCCGGGGCCGATCACTTGATCGACAGCGATACTGATGACCTGCGCGAGGTGGTGTTGGGACTGGGCGGTGCGGATGTGGTTTATGACCCCATTGGCGGCGATCTGTTCACCGCCGCGATGCGTGCCTGCAACCCCGAAGCGCGGATTTTGCCCATCGGTTTTGCCAGCGGGACGGTGCCACAAATCCCCGCGAACATCCTGCTGGTCAAGAACCTGACGGTGATCGGCTTCTATGTGGGCGGCTACAAACGCTTTGCCCCCGAGGTGCTGACCCGCAGCTTTGCCCAGTTGATCGCATGGTATGACGCGGGCCAGTTGCGGCCCCATGTCAGCAACATCCTGACGCTGGATCAGGCGAACGCAGGGCTGGACCTGCTGCGCACACGGCAAGCGACGGGCAAGGTGGTGATCAAGATCAGCGCAGCTTGACCTTGCCGCGGGAGATGACGCGCGCCTTTTGCTGCTCTCTTACGAATACGAACAGTCCTGACGACAGGATCAGGATGATCCCGATCCAGACCTCAAGCACCGGCAGTTCCGAAAAGATCGCCCAGCCCCAGAACACCGCCAGCGGCAGGCCCGCGTATTCGAAGGGTGCCACGGTGGCGGCATCGGCCATGCGATAGGCCTGTGACAGGCAATAGCCGACAGCGGCAGAATTCAGTCCCAGCCCGACAAAGGCCCAGATGTCCTCTGGCTCGGGCCAGATCCATGCGCGCAGCAGGAACAGCAGTGACGGATTGGTTGTCTCTTGGGCAAACCGTCCGTCACCGGCGACAAGGAAAAACAACAAGGACACCAGAATAAACGTCACCTGAATATAGACCGACAGCGCGCTGGCCTTGCTGGTGACGCCCAGCTTGCGGGTCATCAGCTGGTTCAACGCATAGGTCAGCGCCGACAGCACCGGCAGCAACAACACCAGCCGTGACACGTCCAGCTCGCTGGCGTCGGCCCATGGTCGTTGCATGATGACCACGCCGATAAAACCGACCAGCACCGCGCCGATGCGCAGCGGGCCGACCTTTTCGCCCAGCAGGGGGATCGACAGCACCGTGATGAACAGCGGTGCCACGAAGAACAGCGCAGTCGCATCGGCCAGAGGCAATGCCGCCAGCGCCACGAAATAGGACATGTTGGAAACCACGATCAACAGGCCCCGTGTCGCGTGCAGCCATGGCGTTCTGGTGCGCAGGATCGACCATCCGCCTTCGAATTGCACGATGCACAGTGTGATCATCAACCCGATGGCCGAGCGGACAAAAACGATCTCGTGCAAGGGGTAGCCGCCCGAAAGCTGTTTGATCAGCATATCGTTGATCGAAATGCAGAAAATTCCGATCAGGATAAAGGCAATGCCGATGCCGGCGCGATTCTGGGGCAGGGTGGTCATGGACTAGCTCTAGCAGTCCAGCGGGATATGTCACGCCTCTTGGCGCTTCTGGCGCAATGGGATATGACCGGATCAACGCACAGAGGGAGTCTTGCAGATGAAAATGACCGATACACGCCAGATTGATGCCCCGCCCGCCGACGTCTATGCGGCGCTACTGGACCCTGCTGTGCTACAAGCCTGTGTGCCCGGCGCGCAAGAGGTAACCGGATCACCCGCTGACGGGTTCGAAGCGACCGTGGTGCAAAAGGTTGGTCCGGTGAAGGCCACCTTCAAAGGGCAGGTGACCCTGTCCGAGATGGTCGAGAACCAGTCGCTGACCATCACCGGCGAGGGCAAGGGCGGCGCCGCAGGCTTTGCCAAGGGCGGCGCTGATGTGCGTGTCACCGAAAAGGATGGCGGCACCGAGCTGAGCTATGATGTCGAAGCCAAGGTTGGCGGCAAACTGGCGCAATTGGGCAGCCGGATCATCGACGGGTTCGCCAAAAAGATGGCCGATCAGTTCTTTGACAACTTCAAGGCCGCTGTCGAAGGCCCCGCGCCCGCAGAGGCCGCTGCAGAAGATGTTGAAGACGCAGCCGATTCTGAAGCCGACGCACCCAAGAAAAGCTGGCTGGGCCGTCTCACCGGCAAGGACTGACCGCACGTCATTCACAGAAGGCGTGCAGTGCACAGTTGTCTGTGCGCTGCCGCGCTGGTCTTGCAGGGACAGAGGTATTAGATACCCACCTCGAAGCTGCCGGAGGCCCACATGTCGACCATTCTAGAAATCCGCGATCTCACGAAATCCTATGACGACGGGTTCCAAGCGCTGAAAGGCGTGAACCTGACCATCGAAGAGGGCGAGATTATCGCACTGCTGGGGCCGAACGGAGCGGGCAAGACCACGCTGATTTCGGCAATATGCGGCATTGTCACGCCCACATCCGGCAGCGTCACCGTGGGTGGCCATGACATCGGCACCGATTTTCGCGCTACACGCTCCATGATCGGGCTGGTCCCGCAAGAGGTGGCGCTGGAACCGTTTGAAAAGGTCATCAACACGGTGCGCTTTTCGCGCGGTCTGTTCGGCAAGCGGGGCGATGATGCGCTGATCGAATCCATCCTCAAGCGTCTGTCGCTGTGGGACAAGCGTAACAACCAGATCAAGGAACTGTCGGGCGGGATGAAACGCCGCGTGCTGATCGCCAAGGCGCTGGCGCACGAGCCGCGCGTTCTGTTCCTGGACGAACCCACCGCCGGTGTGGACGTGGAACTGCGCAAGGACATGTGGGAGATCGTGGCCGATCTGAAGGCCGACGGAGTCACCATCATCCTGACCACCCATTACATCGAAGAGGCCGAAGCCATCGCGGACCGCATTGGCGTGATTGCCAAGGGCGAGATCCTGTTGGTCGAGGACAAGGACGCATTGATGCTGCGCATGGGCAAGAAAGAGCTGGAGGTGCAGCTGAACGCCCCGCTGGATGCGCTGCCCGCCAGTCTGCAATCGGATGCGGTGCGTTTGGGGGCGGACGGCGCGTGCCTGATTTACACCTATGATACACGCGCCGAGCGTACGGGCATCACCAAACTGCTGAGCGATGTGGCCGCTGAAGGGCTGGTCCTGCGCGATGTGGTGACGCGGCAATCCTCGCTTGAGGATATTTTTGTGACTTTGGTCAAGGAGGACGCGGCATGAACTGGACGGCGATCAAATCCATCTATGTCTTCGAGATGACGCGGTTTTTCCGCACGTTCCTGCAATCGCTGATCTCGCCGGTGCTGTCGACCTCGCTGTATTTCGTGGTGTTCGGCGCCGCCATCGGCAGCCGCATCACCGAGGTCGAAGGCGTGAGCTATGCCGCGTTTATCGTGCCGGGGCTGATCATGCTGTCGGTGATGACCCAAGGGATTTCGAACGGGTCTTTTGGCATCTATTTCCCCAAGTTCATCGGCACGATCTATGAACTGCTGTCTGCCCCCGTGAACTTTCTGGAAATCGTTCTGGGCTATGTGGGCGCGGCGGCGACCAAGGCGATGTTTATCGGTGTCATCATCCTGATCACCGCGTTTTTCTTTGTCGATATCAACATCATGCACCCCGGTGCGATGGTGCTGTTTCTGGTTCTGACCTGTATCAGCTTTGCGCTGTTCGGGTTCATCATCGGCATCTGGGCGAAGAATTTCGAACAGCTGCAACTGGTGCCTTTGCTGATTGTGACGCCCTTGGTTTTTCTGGGCGGGTCGTTCTATTCGATCTCGATGCTGCCGCCTGTCTGGCAGGCGATTTCAATGTTCAATCCGGTGGTTTATCTGATTTCGGGGTTCCGTTGGGCGTTCTTTGGCATCGCGGATGTGCCGATTGGCACCAGCCTGATGGCGATTGCCGCATTTACCGGACTTTGCCTGCTGGTGATCGGCTGGATTTTCCGCACAGGCTGGCGCATTCGGGAATAAAGGGCGCTTGGCCTTGTCTGCCATGCCTGCGCTGTCTACATCAGCGTGATGAAACGCTTTATTCCCTTTGTGAAATCCGGCCCGATTGTTGCCGTGGTCCGCCTGCAAGGTGTGATCGCGGGCGGCACGCGCGGCACGTTGAACGATGCCAGCCTTGGGCCGGTCCTTGAAAAAGCCTTTTCGCGGGGCAAGCCCGTGGCGGTGGCGCTGGAAATCAGCTCGCCGGGCGGCAGCCCGGTGCAATCCTCGCTGATCGGTGCGCGCATCCGGCGGCTGGCCGAGGAAAAGAATATTCCCGTCATCGCCTTTGTCGAGGATGTGGCTGCGTCGGGGGGCTATTGGCTGGCGGCGGCGGCGGACGAGATTTACGCAGATCCGTCGTCGGTTGTGGGCTCTGTCGGGGTGATTTCGGCAGGGTTTGGTCTGCACGAGCTGATTGACCGCTATGGGATCGAACGGCGGGTGCATACGGCCGGCAAGTCCAAGTCGATGAACGATCCCTTCCGCCCTGAAAAGCCCGAGGATGTTGCCCGGCTGGACCGGCTGCTGAGCGACATCCACAGCAATTTCATCGACCATGTGACCGCCCGGCGCGGGGCCAAGCTGGACAACGCCGAAGAGCTGTTTACCGGCGAGGTCTGGCTTGCCAAGCGCGCCACCGAACTGGGGCTGATCGACGGCCTTGGCCACCTGAAACCGGTGCTCAAGGCCCGCTTTGGTGACAAGGTCAAATTCCGCCGCTACGGCGTGCGCCGCCCGTTCTGGTCGCGCTTTGGGGCGCAGGTGATCGAGGACGCGGGCCACATGATCGAAGAACGGGCCGCCTATGCCCGGTTCGGGCTGTAACCCATGCTGTTCAAGATCATCATTCTGTTTTTCGTGTTTATCGCGGTGCTGGGCTTTTTCGGCAAAATGCACTGGCTGGGCGGCAAACGTCTGACCCAGTCCAAATGCCCCGACTGCGGTCGCTATCGCATTGGCACGTCGCCCTGTCCCTGTCGCAAAAAAGGTTGATTGATGATTTTGCCGTGGATTCTGTCGGGCCTCGGGCTCGTGATCTTGTTGCTGGCAGGCGATGCGCTGGTGAAAGGTGCGGTGAACCTGAGCCTGCGCTTTGGTGTGCCTGCGTTGATTGTCAGCCTGACAATCGTGGCCTTTGGCACCTCGGCGCCCGAATTGCTGATTTCGATACAGGCGATTCTGGACGGGGTGCCCAGCCTGGCGTTGGGCAACGTGGTGGGGTCGAACACGGCCAACGTGTTGCTGGTGCTGGGCCTGCCTGCGCTGCTGGCGACGATGCACACGTCCGAATGCAACACACGCAAGACGTTCCGCTTTATGATGATTGCGACGGTGGTGTTTATCGGGCTGGGGCTGCGCGGTGTTTATGACTGGGCTGCGGGGCTCATCCTGCTGACGCTTATGGCCGGTGTGCTGTACGACGCCTTTCGTCAGACCCGCAAACACCGCCGCGCGGGCAAGGCTGCGCGCGCCGCTGCCGCAGCCGACTGTTGCGACGATGAAGAGGTGGAAGGCGCCGACCCCGACATGAAGATGTGGCTGATCCTGGCCTATCTGGTGGCCGGTCTTGTGGGCCTGCCGCTGGGGGCGCAGCTGCTGGTCACCAACGCCACGATCATCGCGCAAACCTATGGTGTCAGCGATACGGTGATTGGCCTGACGCTGGTGGCTGTGGGCACTTCGCTGCCCGAGCTGGCAACCACCGTGATGGCGGCCCTGCGCCGTCAGGCCGATGTGGCGCTGGGCAATGTGATCGGGTCAAACCTGTTCAACCTGCTGGCCATCATCGGCATTGCGACTTTTGTCGGCCCGATCCCGGTAGACCCGCAGTTTCTGTACCTTGATTTTTGGGTGATGCTAGGTGCGTCACTGTTGCTGTTGCCCTTTGTCTATTTCGGTCGCGATATCACGCGGCTGTGGGGGGTGTTCCTGACGGCCCTTTATGCGGCCTATGTAGTGGCTGTATTGTTCTGCACCTGACACCCTGAAAGGCCCGAAAGGAGCGAATGTCCATGACCCGCAGTCTTGTAACAGGAGCAGGCCAGCGACTTGGCCGTGCGATGGCGCTGTATCTGGCGCAACGCGGACATGATGTGGCAGTGCATTATGCCACCTCTTCGGACGGGGCGGATGCGGTTGTGGCCGAGATCAAGGCCATGGGGCGCAACGCTGTCGCGCTTCAGGCCGATCTGCTGGACGAGGACGCCACGCTGGCGCTGTTCGATCAGGCTGTTGAGCGCTTGGGCGGGCCGGTGACCTGTCTGGTCAACAATGCCTCGATCTTTGAATATGACACCATCCATTCTGCCACACGCGCCCATTGGGACCGGCACATGGGCAGCAACCTGCGCGCGCCCTTTCTGCTGACGCAGCGCATGGCGGCCCAAGGGTTGCAGGCGGATACGGACGAGACCGGCGAACCTGTCGCCACGGGTTTGATCGTCAACATGGTCGACCAGCGCGTGCGCAAGCTGACACCGGAATTCATGACCTATACGCTGGCCAAAATGGGCCTGTGGGCGCTGACCCAGACCACCGCGCGCGCCCTTGCCCCTGCGATCCGCGTGAACGCCATCGGCCCCGGACCGACGCTTCAGGGCGCGCGTCAAAGCGATGCGCATTTTGCAGGGCAACGGGCCGCGACCATTCTGGGGCGGGGGGCGAATGTATCTGACATCACTGCGGCGCTTGGCTATTTTCTGGATGCTCCTGCCATTACGGGTCAGTTGCTGTGCGTCGATGGCGGGCAACATCTGGCGTGGCACACACCGGACGTTCAAGGTGTGGAATGACACGAATCATAGGGGGTTCTGTGGTGTTTCCAGCCCGATGCGAAAGGCAAGCCGGAAGAGTTTTGCACTGCGTTAAACTTCGTTACAAAACTGTTACGAAAAGGCCTTTGTTTTCAGGGGTTTGCCTTGAAATCAAAAAAGTTTCGTTTGAAATCAAGGGCCTTGGGGTGCGCCTAAAAAACAGGCAGTTCTGCGAAGCCTCCCAAAATCAACGGAAATTTCCCAACCGCGGAAAGTTGTCCAAAGACTTATCCACAGGAACGGTGGACATCAAAACGCTTGAACCGTCATCGTTTTTCGTTGCAGGGCGGCTGGCAGGAGAATCGGTCTGATCATGGAGCAGGGTGACGACGCAACACAGCCAAAGGCAGAGCAGGGCTACAAAGTCATTCAGGCCTATCTGAAAACAATTGATGCCTCGCCCGGCGTTTACCGGATGCTGGATAGCGAAAGCCGCGTGTTGTATGTTGGCAAGGCGCGCAACCTGCGGGCGCGGGTGTCGTCCTATGCGCGCCCCACCGGCCACAGTGCGCGGATTGCGCGGATGATCGACAACACCGCGTCGATGATGTTCCTGACAACCCGCACCGAAACCGAAGCCTTGCTGCTGGAACAGAACCTGATCAAGCAGCTCAAGCCCAAGTTCAACGTGCTGTTGCGCGACGACAAGAGTTTCCCCAATATTCTGGTGACGGCAGACAGCGAATACCCGCAGATCAAGAAGCATCGCGGGGCCAAGAAAGAGAAGGGCGCCTATTACGGGCCCTTTGCCAGTGCGGGCGCTGTGAACCGCACGTTGAACCAGTTGCAGCGGGTGTTCCTGCTGCGCGACTGTTCCAATGCGATGTTCGAAAGCCGCACGCGGCCCTGTCTGCAATACCAGATCAAACGGTGCAGCGCGCCCTGTGTGGGCAAGATCAGCCCGGCCGATTATCAGCAGACTGTACAGGACGCCGAAAAGTTTCTGTCCGGCAAATCCACCGACATTCAGGCGCGGCTGGCGCAGGATATGGCGCGGGCCTCGGAAGAGATGGAATTTGAACGCGCCGCCGCCCTGCGCGACCGGATCAAGGCGCTGACACAGGTGCAGACGGCCCAGGGCATCAACCCCAGGAACGTGGACGAGGCTGACATCATTGCCCTGCATCTGGAGAAGGGGCAGGCCTGTGTGCAGGTGTTCTTTATCCGTGCGGGCCAGAATTGGGGCAACCACGACTATTACCCGCGTGTGGGGTCCGATGTGGACGCCGCCGAGGTTCTGGAAGCCTTTGTGGGCCAGTTCTATGACACCCGCGAACCGCCGCGTCAGCTGATCCTGTCCAATCAGGTTGAAAATCCCGACCTGATGGCCGACGCGCTGACCCAAAAGCTGGGGCGCAAGGTTGAGCTGCTGGTGCCCCAGCGGGGCGAAAAGGCCGAGCTGATCGACAGCGCCCTGCGCAACGCCCGCGAAAGTCTGGCGCGCAAGATGGCCGAGACCGCAACGCAGGCGCGGTTGTTGCAGGGGGTGGCCGATGCCTTTGATTTGCCCCAAGCGCCCGCGCGGGTCGAGGTGTACGACAACAGCCACATTCAGGGCGCACACGCGGTGGGGGCGATGATTGTCGCAGGCCCTGACGGGTTCATGAAAAACCAGTACCGCAAGTTCAACATCCGTGGCGACGAGCTGACGCCGGGTGATGATTTTGGCATGATGAAAGAGGTTCTGAACCGCCGCTTTCGGCGGCTGCTGAAGGAAGATCCGGACCGGTCGCGCGGCATGTGGCCCGATTTGCTGCTGATCGACGGCGGCGCGGGGCAGGTCAGCGCTGTGCGCGAGATCATGCAGGATCACGGCGTGGGCGACATCCCGATGGTTGGCGTGGCCAAGGGGCTGGACCGCGACGCGGGCAAGGAAGAATTCCACCGCACCGGCAAGCCGGTCAAGGCGCTGCGCCACAACGATCCGGTTCTGTATTTCATCCAGCGTATGCGCGACGAGGCGCACCGCTTTGCCATTGGCACCCACCGTGCGAAACGGTCCAAGGCCGTAGGTGCGACGCCGCTGGATGATGTGCCGGGCGTGGGGGCCGCGCGCAAACGGGCGTTGCTGGCGCATTTCGGTTCGGCCAAGGCGGTGGCGCGGGCCAATCTGGCGGACCTGAAGGCCGTCGATGGCGTATCGGCGGCACTGGCGCAAAAGATTTATGATTATTTCCAGACGGGTTAGGGGCGCTGGCGCGTTCTAACCCTGCGATACGCACCCAATTCTGACTTGCCTCTTGCGCGCAATCCTCCGACGCTGCGGCGGAACAATGAAAGGTTCAGACATGCCCCTGATGCAAGGTTTCCCACCTGCCCCCGAAGACCGTGCTACGCTGGCGAACTGGCGCACGCAACCATTCAATGCGTGGGCCTTCCACCATGTGCGCGAAGTGATTCCATCTGCCGAAATCCGCAACGATCCCGCCAATGTGCGCGTGTTGGCGCAGGGCGACACCGACCTGTCGGGGGCGGATCTGGATCAGGCGATTGGCGGCATGTCCAACGACGCGCTGGTGATACTGCACAAGGGCCGCCTGGTCCATGAAAGCTATCGCAACGGGATGACGCGGCGCGATCCGCATATTCTGATGTCGGTGTCGAAATCGGTGCTGGGGCTGGTCATGGGCACGCTGGTAGAGCGTGGCGAGGTGACGGTGGACGACCTGTTGACCAAGTACCTGCCCGAGCTTTCGGGTACGGCCTATGCCGGGGCCACCGTACGTCAGGCGCTGGACATGCAGGTGGGTCTGTTGTTCGAGGAAGATTATACGGCCACGACGGGTGTGATCGTCGATTACCGCAAGGCCGCCAACTGGAACCCGCTGGCGCCGGGCGACGCAGCGGGTGACTTGCGCAGCTTTCAGGAGCGTCTGAGCGACAGCACAGGCCCGCACGGTCAGACATTCTATTATGCGTCGCCCGTCACCGATATGCTGGCATGGCTGATGGAACGCGCTACGGGCGTGCGCTTTGCCGATCTGGTCTCGCAGCGGTTGCTGGCCCCGATGGGAGCCGAAACGCCCGGATATATCACCGTTGACCGCATCGGTGGCGCACGCGGGGCAGGGGGCATGTGCCTGACCGCCCGCGATCTGGCGTTGATCGGGCAGTTGATGATCGAAGGCGGCGCGCGCGACGGGGTGCAGATTATTCCCAAAAGCTGGATCGACGATATTGTCACCCAAGGCGACAACGCCGCGTGGCAACGTGGTGATTTTCTGGACAAGTTCGAAAACCAGCAGATGCATTACCGTTCCAAGTGGTATGTTCACCCCGGCGAGACACCGTTGATTCACGGGCTGGGCATTCACGGTCAGTTCCTGTTTGTCGATCCGGTAAGGGAGCTGTCGATTGCCTGGTTCTCGTCGGAAAATGCACCCACCGATCAGGGTTGGCTGGACCATGTGATGAACTCTGTCGCGCGCATCCGCGCCGCGATTCCCATCTGACCCTTTTCCAACGGACCACAACAGGATACGACGTTCATATGATCTGGAACTTACCCAATATCCTGACGACCCTGCGGCTGGTCGCGGCCCCTATGGTTGCGGTTATGTTTTTGTTTTTTCCGCGCTTCTATGCCGACTGGTTTGCGCTGGTGCTGTTTGTCGGCGCGGCGGTCACGGACTGGTTCGACGGCTATCTGGCCCGCGCATGGAAACAGCAGACCAAGCTGGGCGCGATGCTGGACCCGATTGCCGACAAGGCGATGGTGGTGATTGCGCTGATGGTGATCATCGGGTTTTCCAGTTGGAAAGCGTCGCTGGTGCTGCCTGCGACAATGATTCTGTTCCGCGAGGTGTTTGTCAGTGGTCTGCGCGAATATCTGGGCGACGTGGCGGGCACGCTGGCGGTGACCAAGCTGGCCAAATGGAAGACCACATTGCAGATGATCGCGATTGCGGTGCTGTTCTCGCAAGGAGTGTTTGAACATTATAGCGTGTCGGCCGGCGGTTTGGGCTGGAAGCTGATGGGCGCTGAATGGTCGGGACTGGTCGGGCTGTGGTTGCTGTGGATTGCAGCGGGGCTGACATTGCTCACGGGGTGGGACTATTTCCGCAAGGCATTGCCACACCTGAAGGAGACTGTGTGATGGATGTGCTTTATTTTGCATGGGTGCGTGAACGCATTGGCCTGCCGCGCGAGCAGGTCGAAAGCGATGCTGCGACGGTGAACGATCTGGTGGCCGAACTGCGGGCGCGCGAAGAGCGTTATGATATGGCATTCAGTGACCTGAGCGCGTTGCGCGTGGCGCTGGACCAGCAGTTGTCAGACTTTGACGCACCGCTGGACGGCGTGCGCGAGGTTGCGTTCTTTCCGCCGATGACGGGCGGCTAGGCCATGCGCATCACCGTGCAAGAGGACGCGTTTGACGCGGGGGCCGAGCTGAATGGCTTTGCCGCGGGGCATAGGGACATGGGGGCGATTGTCACCTTTTCCGGCGTGGTGCGCGATCTGCCTGATGATCCGCTGGTGGCGATGGAGATCGAACATTACCCCGGCATGACCGAAACGGCGCTGAGCGACATTGCCCTGCGCGCGCAAGAGCGTTGGCAGTTGGGCGATGTGCTGGTGATCCACCGTTTTGGCCGTCTGGCACCGGGCGAGGTTATCATGATGGTGGCCACAGCAGCGCCGCACCGGCGCGATGCGTTCGAGGCGGCAGAATATCTGATGGATTTCCTGAAATCCCGCGCGCCGTTCTGGAAGCGCGAGATCACGGCCAACGGTGCCTCGGAATGGGTCGCGGCGAAGGACGCCGATGAGGATGCGCTGAACCGCTGGTAGATGTCGGCCGCAAAGCCCGATGTGGTGCGCTTAGCTGGACTGGTTCTTTTCGATATAGGCACGCATCTCTTCCGCCTCGTGGCGGGCATCGCGCAGGCCGTCCATGGCGGCGCGCAGTTCGGCTTCGGTCTGGCTTAGCTGGTTGGTCAGCTCTGCCTCGCGTTGCTGAAGATAGGTGATCGCCTGATCGCGGGTTTCCTCGGCCTCGTGCAATTCCTGGCTCATTCTGTCCAGCTCGGCCACGTCACCCGCTGCCACGCGGCTGAACCGGTGGACCAGCCAGTTTGCAAACCATCCAAGGCAGAATGCCACGAATAAGATAATGGCCGTCGCGAAAACGAATTCTGTTCTGCTCATTCCGTCGCGTCCTCTGACGGTTCTGACGCATTGCTGCCTGCTGCGTCTTCATTGCCGTCTTGGGCACCGTTATCACTCGATTCTGCAATGCTTTCCAGAGTTGTTTGCCGTTCCGGTGCACTGGGTTCGGGCTGAATCAGCCAAAATTCGATGCGCCGGTTGGCTTCGCGGCCTTCTTCGGTGTCGTTGTCCTGAATCGGGCGCTCTTCGCCATAGCCTTTTGCCTCGAAGGTCGAGGTGCGCACACGGCGTGCGCGCAATTCGTTCAGAACCGACTGGGCGCGGGCCTGCGACAGCGACAGGTTCATTTCTTCGCGGCCCTGACTGTCGGTATGGCCCTGAATTTCCAGCCGCAGATCACCGCAGGTTTTCAGAACCTCGGCAATATCGTCCATCGTGCCCAAGGTGCCGGCGTCAATGGTGGCGCTGCCGGGTTCAAAGTTGATCTTTCTGGCATCGGTGATGGCCTTGATCTGGGCCTGGCATTCTTGCGGTGTGGGAATCGCGGCCTGCGGGTCCAGTTTTTCCTGATAGGTCACATCAATGTCGAAATCTTCGGCCTCGCCCAATTTGGCAGCCAGCAGCGCGGCAATCTTGGCGCTGGCGTCAGCGTCTCCGGTGTTGCCGGAAATCGACAGCTTGTCAGGGGTGACGGTGACGACCCCGTTCGACAGGTTGGACAGCGATTCAAGCGCCGACAATACGCGGGTGGACCAATCGGCCGGCAGCCCGTCGACAACGCGCGCAGCTGTATAGACGCTGTCCGAGCCAAACCGCGAGCGTGCGTAGCTGTCAGCGATATTGCGCAGGTTCTCGTTGCTGAGACGTCCGCGCAGCTGCACCTGACCTTCTGGGGAAAGGGTGGCGATGAACTCGGGCGGGCCCTGATCGGGGGCTGCGGTTTCGGGCAGCTTGGCCGCCAGGGCAAAGACGTCGGGCAGCTCGTTTTCCAGCTCGCCCACGACAGTGTCGAAGGTGCCCTGATCGGTGCCCTCAAGCGCCAGAAGCGTCAGGTCGGCATCGGAAAAGGTGATTGACCCGCCACCCAGTTTGGAAAGCGCAGCGATGGATTGTTCGACAGCCTGCGCCCAGCTTGGGGTCGGAACGCCCATGCCTACGGTGCAGCGGGCCGGTCCGGTCATGCCAGCCTTGAGCGCGGCATTCAGAATGCGGGTGCGGGCCTTGTCGGTGTCGGCGCTGCATGCGTCGAACCGGGCGCCGTCTTCGTCAATGATGAAGCGCAGGGTAAAGGGGGTGATGACAGGGCGCGGGGCCGAAATGTCCAGCGCCAGCCGCAACCCCGGAGGGGCGGCCCCCTTGAGCGATTTTTCCAGCGCGTTCTTTTCCTCGGCGCTGTCTGTGATGGCAGTGATTGCCACGCGGCCTGCGCTGACCGACACCTTTGCGCGCGGCAGTTGCTCCATGGCGAGCAGGGCAAAATCCAGCGCGTCTTCCCAACCCTCCGGTGCCGGATGGTCGGCGGTTTCGATCAGGTCGGCCACAGGGGTTTCTGCCCCCGCCATGGCCGCGAACCGGTCGGTGATCGTGTCGCGGTCGGTGCTGGTGGGGATCAGCCCGATAATGGAAATGCCGGCGTCATTGCGCAGGATCTCGGCAGAGAAGCGCGGCGGGCGGATGGCCGCGACCGCTTCGGCCTCCATGCCGTCAATAACGCGCGCGGCGTCTACCACGGTGCCAGCGGTGGTCAGCGCGGCAAAACGGTCGGCTTCGGTCGGGGCAATGCCTGCCAGTGTGACGGTCAGCCCGTCGGCCTGCACTTCGGCCCATGTGGCCCCGGAATCGTCCAGGGCCTCGCGCACGCCGATCTCTGATGTCTCCTCGATCAGTTTGACCGAGAAATTTGCGGCCACGATGGCGACAACAGCGGCCGCGACAAAGGTGGTGGCGATGATCAGAGCCGAGCTGAGACGCATGAGAATTCCATGGGCAGTGACGGTATGGGACGTTGTTACGCGGCCAGTCCCGTGGTTTCAATCACGCCAGCAGGCTGGCCGCAAAAAATACGAGCGGAATCATGCCGGTGTCGCGGTTGACCCGGAACAGGTGCAGACATTTTCCCGCGTCGCTTGCATCAAATCCGCGCAGTTGCCACGTCATGTGCCAGCCCATGGCCCAAGGGCCGATCAGCGCAATTCCCAACGCCAGACCCGAGGCCTGGGGCAAGGCGGCATAGATCACCGCGATGCCCATCAGCCCCACGGTCGCCATCAGGAACCGCCGCAACCACTGCGGCGACTTGTCGGCAAACAGGCGGGCGGTGGATTTCACCCCGATCAGGGCGTCATCCTCGGTGTCTTGGTGGGCGTAGATCGTGTCATAGAACAGTGTCCACGCGATGCCTGCCAGATACAGTACCACCGCAGGGGCGGCCAGCGATCCGGTATGCGCCACCCAGATCATCAGCGCGCCCCAGTTGAACGCCAGCCCCAGAAACACCTGCGGCCACCATGTGAACCGCTTGGCAAAGGGATAAATCGCCACCGGCACCAGCGCCAGCACACCCATGCGTATGGCGGCGGCGTTGAATGTCAGCAATATCAGGAAGGCCAGGAGCGCTTGCAGGCACATCCAGATCAATGCGCCGCGCAGGCTGACCTGCCCCGAGGGTATGGGCCGCGACCGTGTACGTTCGACCGAGCCGTCGATATGCCGGTCGGTGATGTCGTTCCAGGTGCACCCCGCGCCGCGCATCAGGAAGGCCCCCAGCGCACAGGCCACGAACAGCCACAGGTCAGACCAGCGCGGGCTTTGATCATATAGTATCGCCAGCGCCAGCCCCCACCAGCAAGGAAGCAGAAGCAACCATGTACCGATGGGCCGGTCGGCCCGTGACAGCCGCAGATAGGGGCGTGACCATGCGGGCGCCCACAGATCGACCCAATTGCCGCTGACCGCATCTGCGACCGTTCCCTGGGGGGACGCATTTTCTGTGGCCTCTGCCTCTGGTGTGGCGCGGTTGTCTTGCATATGTATCTGCCCATGAATGACGCAAAAATCCGCCTTTATGTAGACGCACCCTTGGGTCAGGGGCAAACGGTTCCTCTGAACCGCGATCAGGCGCATTATCTCTTTGGGGTGATGCGGCAGGCCGTGGGCGGTGCCGTTCTGCTGTTCAACGGGCGCGATGGCGAATGGCGCGCCGAGATTGCACAGGCCGGCAAGCGCGGCGGCGAGCTGGCCTGCGTGGCGCAGACGAAACCGTTGCAGATGCCGCCCGACCTGTGGCTGATGTTCGCCCCGATCAAAAAGGCGCGTACCGACTTTATCGTCGAAAAGGCCGCCGAGATGGGTGCGGCGCGTATTCTTCCGGTGATGACCGAATTTACCAACGCAGGCCGCATCCAGCGCGACCGCTTGCAAGCCCACGCGGTCGAAGCCGCCGAGCAATGCGGCGGCACCTATGTTCCCGAAGTGGCCGAGGCGCATAAGCTGGGGCGGCTGCTCGACGGCTGGGACCCCGCGCGCCGCATCCTGTTTTGCGACGAGGCGCTGGCGGGGGATTCGCCAGATTTGCCGGTGGAACCCGGACCCTGGGCGATCCTGATCGGACCAGAGGGCGGGTTTTCCGACAGCGAACGCAAGCGTTTGAGGGGGTTGGAATTTGCGCATCCGGTGGCCCTGGGGCCGCGGATTTTGCGGGCCGATACGGCGGCTGTGGCGGCCATGACGCTGTGGCAGCGGGCGTTGGGAGATTGGACATGAACGTGCATGCGGGGCGCTGCCCCCGGCCTGCGGCCTCCCCCGGGATATTTGTGGCCAAAAGAAAGCGGATAGGTTTGCCATGGCGGTAAGGTTCTTTCGACCCGAGGCGGTGGCGACGGTGATGCGCTGGCGCGAGGTGCTGGTCGGCGTGGGCCTTGCCGTGCTGGGGTTGTGGTGGATTTTGGGGCCGGGCGAGCTATTGGCGCTGGTGGGCGCGGGGCTGGTGCTGGTCGCGGGCGGGCTGATCCTGATCGGCATCCAGCGCGGGCGTTTTCGCGGCCCCGGTGGCGGCGCGGGCGCTGTGCAGGTGGACGAGGGGCAGATCACCTATTTCGGTCCCCTGACCGGCGGTGCCGTGGCCCTGCGCGAGATGGAGCGGCTGACACTGGACCGGGCCATGTATCCGCCGCACTGGCGGCTGGACCAGCGCGGATCGCCTGCGTTGTTGATACCGGTGAACGCTGCGGGGTCGGATGCGCTGTTTGATGCCTTTGCCACGCTGCCCGGTCTGCGCACCGAACGGATGCTGAGCGAGCTGGGCGACGACAGTAAAGCGGCGGTTGTGATCTGGGAACGCGCCCCCTTGCGCCCGCAGGCGGTGCGGTTGCATTAGGGTGCTCTTCACGTCCTTGCGCCTTGACACTTCTGCGCACGCCCTACACCAAGTCAAACGACGTACACGAAAGGCCATTGCGCATGTCTATTCCACAGTCCGGCGGCGGGCCGATTGAACATCACGACCAACTGGCACAGTATCTTGCCGACGGCTGCAAGCCCAAGGAAGACTGGCGCATTGGCACCGAACACGAGAAGTTCGGCTATATCAAGGACACGCTGGAACCGCTGCCCTTCGAGGGCAAACAGTCGATCGTGGCCGTTCTGGAAGGCCTGCGCGACCGCTATGGCTGGTCCGAGGTGCGCGAAGGCGGGCATCTGACCGGCCTGGAGCTGAACGGCGCAAACGTGTCGCTGGAGCCGGGCGGCGCGCTGGAACTGTCGGGCGCCCCGCTGGAAACCATTCACGGCACCTGTGACGAGGTCAACGACCACTTGCGTCAGGTCAAGGACATCTCGGACGAGATCGGCGTGGGCTTTATCGGCTTGGGCGCTGCCCCGATCTGGACGCATGAGGAAATGCCGCTGATGCCCAAGGGGCGCTACAAGCTGATGGATGCCTATATGGGCAAGGTTGGCACCATGGGGCGCACGATGATGCGGCGCACCTGCACGGTTCAGGTGAACCTTGATTTCGGCTCCGAGGCGGACATGGTGCAGAAACTGCGCGTGGCACTGGCCTTGCAGCCGGTGGCGGTGGCGCTGTTTGCCAACTCGCCCTTTTTCGAGGGCAAGCCGAACGGTCACAAATCATGGCGCAGCCGGGTCTGGCGTGATCTGGATCCGGCGCGCACGGGCATGTTGCCGTTCGTGTTCGAGGACGGTTTCGGGTTCGAGGCCTGGGTGCAATACGCGCTGGATGTGCCCATGTACTTTGTCTACCGCGACGGCAAATACATCGACGCGCTGGGCATGTCGTTCCGCGACTTCCTCAAGGGTCAATTGCCTGCGCTGCCCGGTGAGATGCCGACCCTGTCCGATTGGGCCGACCACCTGACGACGGCGTTCCCCGAGGCGCGGATCAAGAAGTTTATCGAAATGCGCGGCGCCGATGGCGGCCCATGGCGGCGTCTGTGCGCGCTGCCAGCGTTCTGGACCGGGCTGATGTATGATCAGGGCGCGCTGGATGCGGCCTGGGATCTGGTCAAGGACTGGGATGCCGAAACCCGCGAAGGGCTGCGGGTTGCGGCTTCGATTGACGGGTTGCAGGCCAAAGTGGGCAATGTGTCGATGCTGGACATCGCGCGCGAGTCTCTGGCGATTTCGAAGGCGGGCTTGCAGGCGCGGGCTTTGCCGGGGGCTGGCGGGCTGATCCCCGACGAAACGCATTTCCTGAATGCGCTGCACGAGAGCGTTGAGACGGGGCAAACCCCTGCGGACGAGTTGCTGGCCCATTACAATGGCGACTGGAACGGCGATCTGAACCGGATTTTTGCCGAGTATTCCTATTAATAGAATGTGAACGCGTGACCGGCCCGGTGTTATCGGGCCGGTCAGCACAGGTCAGGCCGCTGCGGCTTCCGCCAGATCGGGCTTGGCCGTGTCACTGACCACGGCGCGCAGGGTGCCGACGGCGTGGGTAAAGCCAAGCCCCAGACACAGCGCAACCAGCCCCAACGCCAGCAACAACCCAGCGGCTGGTTCGGACTGGATCAAAGGCAGTGCGCCACCGATCAGCGCCACACCGCCCGCGCCGATGGCGCAAAAGCCGGTGGCAATGGTCACCGCAGCGGCGCGTGCTGCGTGTCGGGCCTCGGGGCACTGGCCCAAAAGGGTGCCGATCTTCAGGATCATGGCTGCCAGGGCGACGAGCATTCCCAAGGCAATGGCAAGGTAAATCACGGCAAGTATCAGCATCATATGTCTCCTTTGTGATGCAGGAATTCAGTGGGGCACGCGGCTGAAATCGCTGCGCAACCGGTTGTAGATCCAGCCGAATGCCCCGGCCCACAGCGGTCCGAGGATCAGGCCGAAGCCACCGTAGAACAGGGCGATGATCGCCACCTCGCTGTCTGGGACCAGCAGGCCATAGACGTAGCCTGCGGCTGCGCCACCAATCACGACGGCGAAGGCCAGAGTTATGATCCCCCCTGTCTCACCATCGCGAAAGCGCAGATGGATCAACAGCGCAGGCGTGGCCAGCAACAGGTAAACCGGCCCGCCAAAAACCAGCGCAAATACCGGAATGAGCGCCCAGAAGCCCAGCAGTGCCACCAGCAGCGGTCCGCCGAACAGGGCGACGAAAAAGGCTACCGGATCAATCAGATATCGGGGTCCGGTGCGGCGCGCGTGCCAGAAAATTCTATCGTTATTTGCAGTTATTTCTGCCATTTCAGAAATCTCCAGTCGTGAAAAAATCACTCCGCCTCGGGTTTGGTTTTCCCCTTGGGGATAAAGCGGGCAATGCGCGCGCCCATCTTGAGCAGGGACAGTTGCACGCCGCGCGGAATGCGGTCGATGTCGGTGTACCAGTCGTCAAACAGCTGCATCGTCTCCAGGGTGTCGTCGATGCGTTTTTGCACGGCTGCGGGGGTCGCGTCGGTGGCGGCCTGCGCTTTGACCTCGCGCAGGGCGGCCAGCGTCGGGGCATACTCCCGCTCACGCCGGGTGCGCACGACCGTCTGGACCAGATCAAACATGTCGCGGATCGAATGAAAATGATCGCGGCGGTCGCCCAGCTGCCGGCTGGCTTTGACCAGCCCCTGACTTTGCAGTTCCTTCAATCCGGTCGACACGTTCGAGCGCGCAAGGTTCAGCAGCTCGCAGATGTCTTCAGCAGTCAAGGGTTCGGGCGAGATGTGCAACAGGGCGTGGATTTGTGCAACCGAGCGGTTGGTGCCCCATTTGTTGCCCATTTCCCCCCAGTGAAGGATAAAGTCTTGCATGGCGGGGGTCAGGTGCATGTCGTGTCTCACTAATTTCTGTAATGACAGAAATACCAGAATTGACAGTCACGTCAAACGATTTTTCCAGCGACCCTCCGGGGGGGGGATTTTTTAGAACCAGAGAAGGGGGGCTGTTTACGGCAAGTTAACCATGGCTGTGCAGGATCAAGGGGCAGCAGGCGCAGGGATGCGACCTGTTGTAACCGGAGAAGGTCCTCGACGCGGCTGCCGAAGCGGGTCGCGTTGGGGGCCGGACCGTCCGGCTTCTCTGGTTCAAAAAATCCTCCCCGAAGGGTCGGATTGCGTTCTGGCGCGTGGTGTGTGGGTCAGGATTTCTGGCCGATTCTGGGTTCGGTTCCCTGCCGGATGCGCGCGATGTTGGCGCGGTGGCGCCAGAACACCAGCACTGTCAGCGCGACACCAAGGGCCAGCATGGAGCCGTTGCCGGTTAACACCAGCAGGAATGTCGACGCTGCCGCAGACATCAGCCCGCCCATCGACGAGATCCGCGACAGGAAGGCGCCGAACGCCCATGCCAGGCAGCAGCCCAGTCCGACAGGCCATGCCAGCGCCCACATCAGGCCAAGGAAAGTTGCAACACCCTTGCCGCCCTTGAAGCCCAGCCAGACCGGATAACAATGGCCCAGCATCGCCATAAGCGCGGCCAGTTGGGCGGCGTCCTCGCCTGCATAGACCCGCGCCAGCAACACGGCCACCACGCCTTTGCCCGCGTCCAGCAGCAGGGTCAGGGCGGCGGCGGTCTTGTTGCCGGTGCGCAGCACGTTGGTCGCGCCGATATTGCCCGATCCGATCTCGCGCAGGTTGCCAAGGCCCAGCAGTTGCGTCAGCAGCAGGCCAAAGGGGATGGACCCCAGCCCATAGCCGATAAAGGACCATAGAATCAGCGTAAAGGTCGAGCTTTCGATCAGCGGCATTCAGGCCCCCATTTCAAAAACACATGCGCCGTCCACATATGTTGCCAGCACCTTACCCTGCATACGCTGGCCGTCAAACGGGGTGTTGCGGGATTTCGAGCGCAGTGTCGTGCGGTCCATGACAAAAGGGACATGGGCGTCGAACAGCACCAGATCGGCGGGGGCACCTGCGGCCAGTCGGCCTGCGGGCAGGCCCAGACGTGTGGCCGGATTCAGCGACAGCGCGCGCCACAGTTGCGGCAGTTCGATCAGGCCTGCATGGACCAGCCGCAGCGCCGCGGGCAGGAAGGTTTCCAGCGCCACGGCCCCGCTTGCGGCTTCTTCGAAGGGCAGGCGTTTGCTTTCTTCGTCCTGCGGCGTGTGCATGGACGAGATGATGTCGATCAGCCCCGAGGCGACGGCTTCGGCCACCGCCACGCGGTCGTCTTCGTCGCGCAGGGGCGGTTTGAGTTTGAAGAAGGTGCGATAGTCGGCCACGTCCAGCGCGTTCAGCGTCAGGTGGTGGACCGAGGTGCCCGCCGTGATATCCAGACCGTTGGCCTTGGCCCGCGCCAGCGCGGGCAGGGCGCGGGCGGTGGTGATCTGGTCGACGTGATAACGCGCGCCGGTCATTTCGATCAGCGCGATGTCGCGGTCCAGCGCCATGCGTTCGGCCATCGGCGTCACCCCCGGCAGGCCGCGCAAAGAGGCGAACTTGCCTGAAGTCACGCAAGCCCCCTTGCTCAGGCCCGGGTCCTGCACATGGGCAATGACAAGCGCACCCAGCGACCGCGCATAGGTCAGTGCGCGCGAGAACACCTTGGTGTCGGTCACCACGTGGTCACAGTCGGTAAAGGCCACGGCACCGGCGTCGAGCAGAAAGCTGATTTCGGTCATTTCGCGCCCCATCCGGCCCTTGGTCAGCGCGGCCATGGGCAACACGTGTACAGGGGCGGCTTCGCGGGCGCGACGGATGACGAATTCCAACGTCTCGGGATTGTCGATGGCCGGATCGGTGTCGGGGCGGGTGACGATGGTCGTAACACCGCCCGCCGCAGCGGCAGCACCGGCCGAGCGGAAGCTTTCCTTGTGGCGCTCGCCGGGTTCGCAGACCTTTACGCCAATGTCGATGATCCCGGGGGCCAGGTATTTACCCGCACAGTCGACGATGTGATCAGCGCCGAAGGTACTCGGGTTTTCAGCGGGTTGGGTCAGGATGTCCTTGATCTTGCCATCCTCGACCAGAAGGCCTCCGTCGATGATCTGTCCGGCTTCGGGGTCGATCAGGCGGGCGTTGGTAAAGAGGGTCAGGGTCAAGGGGGGCATCCTCATTCCGGTGTTTGCACAGGCTTTAACGGGGTTTGGACAGTAGTGAAAGGGGAGAGGGGCGACGGCTTTGTCACCAAGCCCGCCCCCGGGGCGCACGGCACCGCTGTGTCCTACCCCTTTCAGGCTTTGCTAAGGTCCAGACCTTACGCGATCCAGACCACAAGTCCGGTAATCAGAAATATCACAAGCAGTGCGACGGTCGCGACGCGGCCTGACATTGCAGCATCGGATACCGGTTTGCTGGCCTTGGGGGGGCCGCTGTAGGGCTCTGCCGCCGCGCTGGTGATGGTTTCGGTTGTGCTCCATTCCGCTGCCGGCGCGCCGAATGTGCCGATCAGCGTCAGGTCGGGCGTGTCGGGCAGGGTGACGTGGAGGTCGCGGAAGGCCAGCGACAGCACAACCAGCACATAGCCTTCCAGCGCGCGCAGGCGGCCTGCTTGTGGATCAAGCTGTGCGCGGGGAATGTCATAGCCGGTGTGCAGATAGTCATCGAGACCCATATCCCCCAGATCTGCGACGCGGAACAGTTCGATAAAGTCGGGGTTCAGGTCGTTCGCACCCAGCAGGGTCTGGATCGCATGGGTGCCTTCGGCCAGAATTGCGCGGGCTTCGTCTTCGGTCTTGTTGATGGCAAACAGGCGCAAACGGCCGCGTTCCATCGGGGGTATTTCAGCAAGGCTCATTGGGGTGCCCTTTGTGGGGTGCGTTACGAGATATGGCAAAAGTCCGTCGCGGCCAGTGCCGTGTCAGGCCGCGGCGCGTTCGGCGCGCAGGTTTTGCGCCAGCAGGTCCATCGCGGCCATGCGCACGGCCACGCCCATTTCCACCTGCTCCTGAATAACGCTGCGGTTGATGTCGTCGGCCAGTGTTCCGTCGATTTCCACGCCGCGATTCATCGGACCGGGGTGCATGACGATGGCGTCGGGCTTGGCATGTGCAAGCTTTTCGGAATCCAGTCCAAACCGGTGGTAATATTCGCGTTCGCTGGGGATAAAACCGCCATCCATGCGCTCTTTTTGCAAGCGCAACATCATCACCACATCGACGTCTTTCAGCCCTTTGGCCATGTCGTCGAACACTTCGACGCCGAATTCCTCGATGCCCGAAGGCATCAGCGTGGGCGGGGCGATCAGGCGAATGCGGTTCTCCATCTTGCCCAGCAGCATGATGTTGCTACGCGCCACGCGGCTGTGGGCGATGTCGCCGCAGATGGCGATGGACAGGCGGTGCAGGCGGCCCTTGGCGCGCCGGATCGTCAGCGCGTCCAGCAGCGCCTGGGTGGGGTGCTCGTGGCGGCCGTCACCGGCGTTCAGCACGGCGCAGTTGACCTTTTGCGCCAGCAGGTCGACCGCGCCCGATTGCGGATGGCGCACCACCAGCAGGTCGGGATGCATGGCGTTCAGGGTCATCGCGGTGTCGATCAGGGTTTCGCCCTTTTTGATCGAAGAGGCCTGCATCGCCATGTTCATCACGTCGGCACCCAGCCGTTTGCCCGCGATTTCAAACGACGCCTGCGTGCGGGTCGAGTTTTCGAAGAACATGTTGATCTGCGTCAGCCCCGCCAGCGTATCGGAATGTTTGGCGTTGCGGTTCAGGGCGACATAATCGTCGGCCAGATCCAGCAGCGTGGTGATGTCTGTGGGGGCAAGCGGCTCGATGCCCAGCAGATGGCGGTGTTTGAAGGTCATGCGCAGGTCTCCTGAGTTGCGCGCTTTATAGGGGCGCGGCTGGGGGGCGGCAAGCATCGGCGGCAGGTGCGTGTAACAGGCGTTTTGTCTGGCTGCGGGGCGGCGTAGAGTGGCAGCATGGAATCACTAAGTTATCATGACGCCGCCGCCTTGCTTGCGTGGCAGGTTGAACTGGGGGTGGACGAGTGCATCATGGATGCGCCCGTGAACCGCTATGAAACACCCGCCGCCGCGCCCAAGCCCAAGGCCGCCCCGCAAGTGCCGAAAAAGGGCGCGGTGCGCTTTGTTGAAACGCAGGTGGATCTGCCCGCGATGGCGCGCGCGGCTGCGGCGCAGGCTGCCGACATTGCGGGCTTGCACGCGGCGATTGCGGGCTTTGGACATTGCGATCTGCAGAAGGGCGCGCGCAATCTGGTGTTTGCCGATGGCGATCCGGCGGCGCGGGTGATGATTGTGGGCGATGCTCCGAACCGCGAGGAAGACCGTGCCGGCACGCCCTTTGTCGGGGCCGAGGGCGCGTTGCTGGATGCGATGTTTGCGGCCATCGGCATGGGGCGGTCCACCGATGTGCCGGTCTATGCCACGCTGGCGCTGCCCTGGCGCACGCCGCAGGACCGCGCGCCGACGGGCGAGGAAATTGCGATGATGGCCCCGTTTCTGGAGCGTCACATTGCGCTGGCCGACCCGGATGTGGTTGTGATCATGGGCAATGTGGCCGCGCAGGCGCTGATCGGGAAACCCGGCATCACGCGGATGCGCGGCACCTGGGCCAAGGTGTGCGGCAAGCCTGCCATGCCGATGTTCCCGCCCGCCCATCTGCTGCGCAATCCGCTGGCCAAGCGCGAGGCCTGGGCGGACCTTCTGGACATACAGGCACGGTTGAACGCATGAGGATTCTGGCCTTTTCCGACCTGCACCACGCCCGCGCGCGGGCCGCCGATCTGGTGGCCGCGAGCGCCGATGCCGATCTGGTGATTGGCGCGGGGGATTATTGCAACATGCGGCATGATCTGGGGGGCGCGATGGCGCTGCTGGACGGGATCGCGGTGCCGTTGGTGTTGGTGCCGGGCAATGCGGAAAGCGTGGACGAGTTGCGCGCCGCAGCACCCCGCGCGACGGTGCTGCATGGCGATGCGCATGAGGTCGGCGGGCTGCGGCTGTTCGGTATGGGCTATGGCGTGCCGCCGACGCCCTTTGGCCAATGGTCCTGCGATCTGGACGAAGACGCTGCCGCCACGATGCTGGCGGGCTGTGATGGGGCCGACCTGCTGATCTGCCATGCCCCGCCCAAAGGCGTGGTGGATGTGACCAGCGGCGGCGAGTCTGTGGGATCGACCGCGATCCGCGTGGCGGTCGAACGTATCCAGCCCAAGCTGATGTTTTGCGGGCACATTCACGATTGCTGGGGGCAGGAGGGGCAGATTGGTGACACGCGTGTGGTCAACCTTGGGCCGACTGTGAACTGGTTTGACCTTGGGGCGTGACCCCGTGACATCGGATTGGAACCGACAATGACCGAATGGATTACCTTGCTGGCGTTTTTGCCTGCGGCGCTGGCGCTGAACCTGACGCCGGGGGCGGATATGATGTTTTGTCTGGGCCAGGGGCTGAGGTCCGGGCCACGGGCGGCGGTGGCGGCGAGTGCCGGCATTTCGCTGGGCGCGTTTATTCACACCGGACTTGCGGGGCTGGGTCTGGGCGCTGTGGTGGCCACGGTGCCGGGCGCGTTCGAGGTGATCCGCTGGGCCGGCGTGGCCTATCTGCTGTATCTGGCGCTGCAACTGCTGCGCGGCAGTGACGCGAAACGCAGCAAGGCGGGCGGATTGCGTGCCATTCAGGCGTTTCGCACGGGATTGATCGTGAACCTGACCAACCTCAAGGTGATCCTGTTCGTGCTGGCCTTCTTGCCCCAGTTCGTACAGCCCGACGGGCTGCCTGTGCTGGTGCAATTCCTGATCCTTGGGCTGGTGATGGCGCTGGGCGGGTTTGTGATCAACGGGGCCGTGGGTGTCTTTGCCTCGGGTCTGGGCGCGCGTCTGGCGCGGGGCAGCCGGGTGCTGGACTATATCACCAGCGGAATTTTTGCGGCCCTCGCGGTGCGGTTGGCCTTGCTGGAGCGCAGCGCATGAGCCGGATTGACGAGAGCAAAGAGTTTATCCCCGTCCGCATCGCGGTGCTGACCGTCAGCGACACGCGCACGCTGGCCGAGGACCGCTCGGGCGATGTGCTGGTGGACCGGATCGCGGCGGCGGGGCATGTGCTGGCCGACCGCAAGATCATCGCAGACGAGCGGACCGAGATTGCGGACCAGCTGCGCGCATGGTGCGCCGATGTGCAGATCGACGTGGTGATCAGCACCGGCGGCACCGGCCTGACGGGCCGCGATGTCACGGTCGAGGCGCACCGCGATGTCTATGAAAAGGAAATCGACGCTTTTGGCACGGTGTTTACCATCGTCAGCATGAACAAGATCGGCACCAGCGCCGTGCAAAGCCGTGCCACGGGCGGTGTGGCGGGCGGCACCTATCTGTTCGCGCTGCCCGGCAGTCCCGGTGCCTGCAAGGATGCCTGGGATGAAATTCTGGTCAGGCAGCTGGATTTCCGCCACCGTCCCTGCAATTTTGTTGAAATAATGCCGCGACTTGACGAACATCTGCGACGGAAATGATCTCGCTTTGCGTAACATCGTCGTGGGGCCGGGTTTCGCAGTGCGTATTCGTGCTATGATATCATGCCTCTGACACAGCAACGGGGCCAACAGGTATGAATGCATGCGGTTTCTAAGACAAAGCCTGATCGGGCTGATCCTGACGGCGCTGACAATGGCCTTGCTGGTCTTTGCGGGCAATCTGGTGCGTGGTGCGGTGCAGGAACGTCTGGCGCGGGAGACCAAGGCGCCGCCCGCGCGTGAACGCACCTTTGCGGTGACATTGGTGCTGGCCGAGGCGGGTGATGTGGTGCCGGTTCTGGAAACCTTTGGCGAGGTGCAGTCGCGGCGCACGCTTGAGCTGCGCGCGGCGGTTGCGGGGCGCGTGATCGAAATGGCCGACAGTTTTGAAGACGGCGGCACGGTGCGCGCCGGTGATGTGCTGGTGCAGGTTGATCCTGCCGATGCGCAATCGACGCTGGATCGGGTACAGGCCGATATTTCCGACGCCAAGGCAGAACTGCGCGATGCGCAGCGTGCGCTGGATCTGGGCCGTGACGATCAGGCAGCAGCTCAGGAACAGGCGGATTTGCGTCAAAAGGCATACCAGCGGCAGGTTGATCTGGAAACGCGCGGTGTGGGCACCGCCGCTGCCGTGGAAACCGCTGAACTGGCTGCCTCGTCGGCACGTCAGGCGGTGTTGTCGCGCAGGCAGGCTGTAACTGCAGCCGAGGCGCGCATAGATCAGGCCAACACCACGCTGGCCCGCACCGAGATTGCGCTGGCCGAGGCCAAACGGCGGCTGGCAGATACCACCCTGCGCGCGCCTTTTGATGGCACGCTGAGCCTGACCAATGTGGCGCTGGGGCGGCTGGTGTCGGGCAATGAAAAGCTGGCCGATCTGGTGGATCCCGATGCGCTGGAAGTGTCGTTCCGGGTCTCGACCGCGCAATATGCGCGGCTGCTGGACGCGGCGGGCAACCTGCTGAACGCCCCCTTGGTGGCGACGCTGGATGTTGCGGGCATTGATTTGCAGGCCACGGGCATCATCAGCCGCGCCAGTGTCGACGCGGGCGAGGCGCAGACTGGGCGGCTGGTTTTTGCCCGTCTCAGCAACGCGCGCGGGTTCAAGCCCGGCGATTTCGTGACCGTGGGCGTAGAGGAGCCGCTGTTGCGCGACGTTGTGCGCCTGCCGTCTTCGGCATGGGGTGCAGATGGCACGGTGCTGGCTCTGGGCGCAGATGACCGGCTGGAAACCGTGGCGGTCGAGTTGTTGCGCCGTCAGGGCGATACTATTCTGGTGCGCGGCGACGGTCTGGCGGGGCGCGAGGTGGTCGAGGCCCGCTCGCCCCTGTTGGGGGCGGGTATTGCCGTAACCCCCTTGCGCATCGGCCGCGACGCCGTGGTTCCGGCCGGGCCCGAGATGCTGGAGTTGAGTGCCGAACGGCGCGCGCGGCTGGTGGCCTATGTCGAGGGCAATGACCGGATGCCACAAGAAGCCAAGGCCCGCGTTCTGTCGCAACTGGCCGAACCGCAGGTGCCCGCACAGATGGTTGCGCGGATCGAAAGCCGGATGGGCGGCTGAGCATGGCACGCGAGATTCCCTCGGCGGCGGGCGGCATCCTCAGCTATTTTACCCGTCACCGGACGTTGGCCAATCTGCTGCTGGTTCTGATGCTGGCAGCCGGGGCGGTGGCCATTCCGAACATGCGGGCGCAGCATTTCCCGGATGTGATTATTGATGACGTGACCGTAAGTGTCAGCTGGGACGGGGCCGGTGCCGAAGATGTCGACGCAGGCATTGTGCAGGTGCTTGAACCTGCGTTGCTGGCGGTGGAAGGGGTTGAAAGCTCTCGGGCCACCTCGGTCGAGGGGCGCGGGGCGATCACGCTTGAGTTTGAGCCGAACTGGGACATGAGCCGCGCGGCGGATGATGTGCAGACGGCGGTGAACGCGGTTACGACGCTGCCGGACGAGGCGGACGAGCCCACGGTGCGCCGGGGCGTCTGGCGTGACCGCGTGACCGATGTGGTCATCTCGGGGCCGGTGTCGCCACAGCAATTGGGCCTGTTCGCGGATGAACTGGTGACGCGGTTGTTTGCCCAGGGGGTGACGCGCACAACCATTCGCGGGGTGGCAGCGCCGCAGTTGCTGGTCGAAGTGCCCTCGGCGCGGTTGATCGCCTATGACGTCAGCATGGCCGACATTGCAACGGCCATCGCCGCCGAGGTCGATGCCAACCCCGCAGGCGATGTGACCGGTGCCAACGCGCGCGTGCGCACCGGCACCGAAAAGCGCAGCGCGCAGGCGATCAGCGGGATTGTCCTGCGCTCGAACCCCGACGGATCCAAGCTGACGATTGGCGATGTGGCGCGGGTGGAACAGCGCGGCGTGGACCGGTCGCGCAGCTACTTCGTCGGGCCAGATCCGGCGGTGTCGATCCGCGTTGACCGGTCGGACACGGGCGATGCCATCGCGGTGCAGCACCGCGTGGAACAGGTGGCCGAAGCCTTGCAGGCAACCTTGCCGCCTGCGGTTACAGTCGACCTGATCCGCACCCGCGCCGAAGAAATTTCGGGGCGGCTGGATATTCTTGTCGACAACGGGATGGTCGGGCTGGCGATGGTGGTGGCGCTGTTGTTCCTGTTCCTGAACGCGCGCACGGCAATCTGGGTCGCGGCGGGGATACCCGTGGCGATGATGGCGGCGATTGCACTGATGTATGTGGGTGGTCTGACGATCAACATGGTGTCGTTGTTCGGCCTGATCATCACGCTGGGCATCGTGGTGGATGACGCGATTGTGGTGGGCGAACATGCTGACCATCGGGCGCGCTATTACGGCGAATCTCCGGTGGTTGCGGCGGAAACTGCGGCGCGTCGCATGGCCATGCCGGTCTTTGCCGCGACGCTGACCACGGTGATTGCGTTTTTTGCATTGGTGGCCATCGGCGGTCGCTTTGGCGATCTGATCCGCGACATTCCCTATACGGTGATCGTGGTGCTTGTGGCGTCGCTGGTCGAATGTTTCCTGATCCTGCCACACCACATGTCCCATGCCATCCGGCCCGACGGGCAGTCGCAGTTCAGCTATGGCAAGCTGGCCGTCGGGCTGGTCACGGGGGCCGTGTTCATCGGCGGTGGGGCCATGCTGGTCTGGGCAATGATCACCAGGCCCGACGACGGGGTGTGGGCGGCGATTGTCTGGGACGGGTTGCGCGTTGCTGCCTATGCGCTGGCGGGTTGTGCTGTGATCTTTCTGCTGCTGCCGCGCCGCGCCAAGGCCGCCGTCGTCCAGCGCATCGGCAGCGCGGGCATCGACCTGCCGTCCAAGATCGTGAACCGCGGCTTTGAATGGCTGCGCGACAGGCTGTTCCGCCCGTTCATGGCCGGGGTCATCGCGGCGCGTTATGTGGTGTTGGCCGGTGTTCTGGCAGTGCTGGCCAGTCAGGTTGCACTGTTTATCACCGGCGACGTGCAGTGGCGGTTCTTCAACGCGCCCGAACGCGGTTCGGTCACCGGCAACTTTGCGATGGCCGAAGGCGCCACCCGCGCCGATACTCTTGAGATGATGCGCGAAATGCAGCGCGCGACCGAGGCATTGGGCAAGACCTATGAAGAGCGGTATGGCCGCAACCCGCTGGACTATGTGATCGCGGAAATCGGCGGCAACGCAGGGCGCGCGCTGGGCGGGTCCGACACCAAGGACGCCGACCAGCTGGGCGGTATCTCGATCGAGCTGATCGACGCCGATCTGCGGCCCTATTCCTCCTTTGCCTTTGTGGCCGAGCTGCAAGAGAGCGTGGTGCATCATCCGCTGGTCGAAACCGTCAGCTTTCGCGGCTGGCGCTCGGGACCGGGAGGCGATGCGCTGGATGTGCAGTTCTTTGGCGCCAGCACCGATGTGCTCAAGGCGGCGTCGGAGGATCTGAAACGCGCGGTGCTGCAATACCCCGAGGTCAGCGCGGTCGAGGACAATCTGGCCTATGACAAGGAAGAGCTGATCCTGGACCTGACAGCACAGGGGCAGGCGCTGGGCTTTACCATCGACACGCTGGGGCGTGCGCTGCGTCACCGGCTGAACGGGATCGAGGCGGCGACTTATCCCGACGGGCCGCGCAGTGCGACCATCCGCGTCGAGCTGCCTGAAAGCGAGCTGACGGCGGACTTTCTGGAACGCACCCAGTTGCGGACCACGGCGGGCACCTATGTGCCGCTGGCCGATATTGTCAGCGTCACCCGCCGCACCGGATTTTCCACCGTGCGGCGCGAAAACGGCATCCGGCTGATCTCGGTCACCGGTGACATCTCCGAAGACGACCCCGCTCGCGCCGCCGAAATCACCCGCGCGTTGCAGACCGACATCTTGCCGCGCATCGCGTCCGAACGGCAGGTGGAGTTCCGCGTGGCGGGGCTGAGCGAGCAGGAGAACACCTTTTTGAATCAGGCACTGACCGGGCTGATATTGTGTCTGTTGGGCATCTATCTGGTGCTGTCGTGGATCTTTGCCAGCTGGATGCGGCCCCTTGTCGTGATGGCGGTGATCCCCTTCGGGCTGGTGGGCACGATCTATGGCCATGCGCAGTGGGGGGTGCCGACGAGCATGTTCACGGTGGTCGGGCTGTTGGGGATGACGGGGATTATCATCAACGATTCCATTGTTCTGGTCACCACCATCGACGAATACGCCGCCGAACGCGGATTGATCCCGTCGATCATTGATGGTGCGGCCGACCGGCTGCGGCCCGTGTTGCTGACCACGCTGACGACGGTGTTGGGCATGGCACCGCTGTTGTATGAGACATCGCAGGACGCGCAGTTTCTCAAGCCGACAGTGATTACATTGGTTTACGGCTTGGGCTTTGGCATGGTGCTGGTGTTGCTGGTGGTGCCTGCGTTGATTGCGGCGCAACATGACGTGGCGCGGCAGGTGCGCGCGATGCGGCGCGGACTGCGAACACGCGGATTGCAGTTGCTGCTGGTGCCGCTGTGGTTGGTGGTGCTGGCCTGGGGGGCTGCGACGGTGGGCTATGTTGCGGTGACGGGCGCGCTGTGGCCGGCGTTGGTGCCGTTGTGGCCGGTGCTGGCGGCATTGTCGCCGTGGTTGGCGGCCTTTGTGCTGTTTACTGTGGGGCTGCTGGGCGTGGTTGCGCTGGTCTATGTGCTGGCAGCGGTGGGCTATCAGGTGATGCGGGCACGCAGGGTGGTTTGAGGCCGGGTTGGGGCCGTCGCATGGGTTTGCCCCGGTCGCCTGAGTTTTTTGAGCGCAGCGGACGCGCCATGCAGATCTGGGGTCTGGACCCTGGAAGCATAGCGTGAAACTTGCGTGCGATGGATCGGCAACGTCACTTGCGGCGCCAGTGCTTCCACAGCTTGTCTGCAACGTAAGCAGCCGCGAATCCTGCTGCCGCCATGGCGATATGACGCGGGCGCAAGCCTTCTCCTGCTTTGCTGTCATGGCGGTCAAAATAACGCTGGTCCATGAGACGGGTATCGGCGAGAAGCTTGCCCATCACAGTCTCGGACGAGGGCACGATCGGCCGCAGACCGCGGCCCTGCCGGGGATTCAGACCTGCGATGGCCGCGATGACTGACCCTTCGCGGCGCAATGTTTCCGCGAAATGCTCTGGCGATACGCCCAGATGTTCGGACAGCAGCTTGTCCCGAAAGTCGCAGATGAGGTCGGCATGGCCGTGAATGGCGACGTCACATTCCGTATCGAATCCCATGGACCTGTCATTCAGGTTGCTGGACCCGATGTGCAGAAGTGTATCGTCCACGATCATAACCTTCGCGTGGACGTAGATCGGTTCGTCAGCGCTGTTCACGGGATTGAAAATACGGAACCTGTCCGACCGGTCGGCGGCCTGAAGGCGACTGATGGCGCGACCGCGCAGCGCATGCATTGACTTGTCCTCGAAGCCGTTCAGGGCCGCCTCGGGATTGATGATGATGATCTCGGGCGCATCGTCAGCAGAGAGCCGCGCGCACAACGCGTCGCAGACCGTCTTGGTCGTCAGGTATTGCGATTCGATGTAAATCGTTTCGCGGGCCATACTGATGCTGTCCAGGAACAGACATTCAATCTCGTTGATAAGCGGCTCGCTGTCATAGGGTGGTTCTGTACGGGCGATCGCAACCTTGATCTGCGTCGCTTCGACCTTCAGATTGTCGGGCCAGATGTCGCGTGCGGCTGCGTCGGGGGGCGTCAGCGTTTCGCCGGTGGCGCGCGCCCACCTCGCGCGTGAAAGCTCGCCCAGCGCTTCGGCGGCGGGGCCAGTCATCGCAGTGGTTACATCGTGCCATGGCGCCAGCGGGGCCCCGTCCTTGCCGATCCGGCGCGCATCGTCGGGGAGATGCTCGGACGTATCCCAGCGGTTTTCGGTCACGTCGATGCCGCCGCAAAACGCGAAGGATTTATCGGCAACGATGATTTTCTGGTGATGGCACGCACCGAAAGGATGTTTCCCGTCCAGAGCGAAGTGGATGCGGTCGCTGCTGGAGACAAGGACCGACACGGACGACAGCAGGCGGCCCGGTGCTATGATGACCGCGCCGTTCCACTTGAGGATATAAACATGCAGGTCGGGGGCCTGTTCGACAACCGCCTCCAGAAACGCGCCGACTTGATTGGGCAGTCCATCAGGGGCGTTTCCGTCCTCATCGCTTTCGCCTGGCAGCATTTCGATCTCGAAGTCGAAATCCCAACCGATCAGTAGCAGCTCGCGCCGGGCCTGGCGAATGACCCGTCGCAACGCCGCAAAATAAAGCTCACCGTCAATCACCAGCGCCAGCCGCCCGGCCGTCGGCACGCGCCAGCAGTTCCGGCCCGGATCAAAGAAAGCGGCAGCGGAATTGTCGTCCCCGTGACTGTTTTGGATCATGTCAAAGCCCCTCACCGTTTTGCCTGGCCAAAGAGTGCCTTGCTGCGACCCCATGGATTGCCACAAGCCTCTAGGTCACCGACTCATAAGTTCGCAACCAGATCCTGATTGACGCGAGTTGTATGGATGCGAGGAAATTATCATCGCGTTTGTCATATCTTGTTGCTACCGCGCGGAAGTTTTTGAGTTTGTTGAAGAAACGCTCCACTGCGTTGCGTGCTTTGTAACGCTCGCGATCATGCGGGATGACAGGATTGCGTTGCGGCATCGAAGGGATCACGGCTTGCGCCTTCTGTTTGGCGATCAAATCACGGATCGCGTTGCTGTCATAGGCGCGATCCGCCAGCACGCTGCAGCCTTCTTTCAGTCGATCCAGCATCTGCTCTGCCGCGTGTCCATCATAGGCCTGCCCAGCCGTCAGCATGAGCCGGATCGGGCGGCCAAGCGCGTCCACCAAAGCGTGGATTTTCGTTGTCAGCCCGCCCCTTGAGCGACCCAGGCAATCGGATCGCCCCCTTTTTTAGGGCCATTTGCGCCCTGTTGGTGTACCCGGATGGAGGAGCTGTCAATCATTTGCACCTCACCCTCATATGCCTCTGATATTGCTTCAAGAATACGCGCCCAGTGACCCGCACGCCGCCAGCGGTTGAAGCGGTTCACACAGGTCGTATGCGGCCCGTATCGGGCAGGAATGTCTGCCCAGGGCGCACCAGTCCGCAAGCGCCAGAAGATGCCGTTCAAAACCCGCCGGTCATCCACACGCGGCTTGCCGCGCACCTTCGTCGGCAGCAACGGCTGGATCACCGACCATTCAAAATCTGTCAAATCAAAACGTGCCATTCTCACCTCCACATTTGCCGGAAAGTGAATCACGTTTTCTAAAGTCTGTGAATCCCTTTTATGGGTATGTGACCTAGGGTCCAGACCCTAGGTGACTAGGTGACTTTGACCAGATAATACGCGGCTTAGAAACCACTTACCGACATTCGTTTGTGCCGCAATTTTCGTCGAAATGGATTTGAACCGGACATTTGCTGCATTCTGCGCCAGGCTCCGGTTTGGTATTTGGGTATCGTTGAAACCGCCAAGGCTGAAAAGTCACTTGACCCTCGACAGTTAGCCTGCCGTACAGCCCTGAATATCAACCGCATGATGGCTGCCCAGAACCGTGATGCGCATGGCGCTGCGGTTGATGGCAAAGGGGCGGCCACTGTTGTGCATCATTTGCGCCGTGGCGCGCAGCCAGTTGCCGTTGCGACTGGTTGCGGCTTCGGATGTCCAGACGTCGGGGATGTTGGGTTCGATCACCGCAACTTCTGTACCGCCCGAGGGGGGCATTTGAACCTGCACTGTCACTTCCATGCCGTCGGGGATCGGGCGCAGGGTGCAGGTTGCGGTGACGACTCCGGCCTCGCGGGCCGAAAACGGTGTTTCGGTCAAGGCGGCTGCAATGCTTGGCACAGGTTTGGACAGGGTCGTATCCAGCGTGCTGTCAAAGTCGATCCGGTGCGGTATGCAGATGTCGGAACACACGCCCAGATCCATCTCGCCACGCAGGCGCACCGGACGGCCCGCCACTTTGGGCTGGATATGCAGGGGGATCACAACGTGGCCCTTGTAGCCAATCGAGCGCATGCCGTTCTGGTGAAACACATGCGGCGTGGGCCATGTGATAGCCACGCTGCCCACATTGCGCGCGCGCGTCCAGTCGAATTGCGGCGGAATGCCTGCGTCGCCCGGTGATCGCCAATAGGTTTTCCAACCGGGTTTCAGTTGCAGGTCAATCCCGGCCACCAAGCGCCCGTCGGGCAAGGTCCAGCCTTGCACCACCCGTCCGGTAATCGGCATGTCCTGTGCCAGGACGGATGTGGTGCCAAGGACAGCGGCCACAGGTGCCAGCATCAGGGCTGCAAGTAAGGAAAGCGTGCGGATCATGCCCTTTATGTGACCTGAGTGCTGCACAAAGCCAAGTCACGTTTTCATCAGCCCTTGTTTCGAACAAGGGCGGTCACTGCCCCTTGCACGCAGCGGGTGCTATGCCCATTCTGGTAGGGACATGTTACACAACTGCGGGACGGCAATGACGGATCAAGGCATGGAACTGACGGGCAAGCTATTGCTGGCGATGCCGGGCATGGGGGATATGCGGTTCGATCATTCTGTGGTGTTTCTGTGCGAACATTCGTCCAAGGGTGCCATGGGGCTGATCGTGAACAAACCTGCGCAGGATCTGGCGCTGGGCGAGGTTCTGGAACAACTGGACATCGAGGTGTCGGCGCAGGTGCGCAAGATGCCGGTGCATTTTGGCGGGCCGGTCGAGACCTCGCGCGGGTTCGTGTTGCACTCGGCGGACTACAGCTCGCAATTGCACTCGCTCAAGATCGGTGACGGCTTTGGCATGACTGCAACACAGGACATTCTGGAAGACATCGGGCGCGGCGCAGGGCCTGCGCAGGCCTTGCTGATGCTGGGCTATGCCGGTTGGGGGCCGGGGCAGCTCGAGCAGGAGATTCTGGCCAATGGCTGGCTGACCTGCGACGCCAGCACCGATCTGGTATTCGCGGACAGCAGTGACAAATGGCAAAGCGCGCTTAAGTCGCTGGGGGTTGATCCGCTGGGCCTGTCGGGCACGGCGGGGCGGGCGTGAACGTGGCCATTGCGCCATCGCCGTTGCCAACGCACTGAGGGTTTATGAAAGCGTTTTGGATATTTGTCGCAGGCGTGATCCTGTTTGGGGCGACTTTCGCTGGCTGGGTCTTTCTGAATGCCTTTGGCTGCGGCATGAACCCGACCGGATGCGGTGGGTTTTCGCTGAACTGGAGCGATTTTGAAGCCTTGCGGCTGTTTCTGCCGACCTTCGTGATTGGCGCGGGATTGATGATCTGGGGCCTTTGGCTGTGGTGGCAGAGATAAGCGGAATGGACGCATTCACCTTTACCGAACGCGCTGAGTACGAGCGCGGCTTTGCTGCGATCTATGACCACAAGATAGCACCGTTCCTGCGCGAACAGGAAGTCGCGCGCCAGGCCGCCATCCGGCGCAGCAGGATCTGGATCAGGCTGATTGCGGGCTGTAGCGTGGTGTTGGCCGTGCTGGCGTTCCGGCTTGATCCGTTCCTGCCGATTTTCCCGATCTTCGCGGGCGGGTCCGTGGCCTTGCTTGTCTATCTGACCCGTGGCGAAAAGGTCCAGGCCGAGGTGACACAGTTCATCCGCCCGGTAATCAGCGATTTCTTTGAGGACATGACGTTTTCCGTGACCCCGCCTGAGGGGGCTTTTCCCAAAGAGCGGCTTGCGGCGTTGGGCATTGTTCCCGTGGCCGACAAAAGCAGCATAGGGCCGGAAATTGCCGGAAACTGGCGGGGCATATCGTACCGGCTGACAAGCGTGTCGTTTCACAACACGCACCGTGACAGCGATGGCAAGACGAAGCGGACACATCTGTTTGGCGGGATTGTGCTGGACATCGAATGTCTGGAAGAGATGCCCACAGTGGTGTTTCAACCTGACTTGGGCGGTGTGCTGAACGCTGTCCTAGGCTGGGCCACACGCAAGAACCGGCCGCCGTACCGGTTCGAATTTCCGGATGCCCGTGTTGAAGAGGTGTTCGAGGTTTATACCGACGATCCGGAACAGGCCCGGCGGTTGTTGCATCCCGAATTCGGCGGGAAACTGTTGCATTTCGCGCAGGAATATCAGGCGTCGAAATCCTATATCGCGGCGGCGTTCCGGGGGCGGCATTTCTATCTTGCGATTGATCTGCCCTATCAATTCATGAGCTTTGACGTGGCGGGGCAGCCGCTGAGTGAATGTGAAAACCAGATACACAAGGCGATGCGCGACCTGATGATTCCCAGGCGGATCATCGACATGCTTGTGGATTAGCCGAGGGTCTGGACCCTAGCGCGGGGCGGCGGCCCGGTTCAGGCGGTCGTTGATGGCCGCGCCCAGTCCGGTGTTCGGGATCGGGGCCACGGCGATGGGTTTGCCCATTCGGTCCAGCTGGTGCAGGGAGTCAAACAGCGCGGCGGCGGCTTCGACAAGGTCGCCCGAGGCGCTTAGGGTCAGATCGCCCGTGACAGGGCCAAAGCCCAGCATGACTTCGCCCTCGGCAGCCTCTGTGGCGTTCAGGCGCACCGTCGCGCCTGGTGCATAATGCGAAGCCAGCTGGCCGGGGGCGGTGATGGCGTCGCCTGCGTGATGGCTGACGGGGCCGTTCAGGGCCGCTTCGATGGCTTCGACCGGCAGGCCGCCGGGCCGCAAAAGCGTGGGCGTGCCTGCAAGCGACAGGATTGTGCTTTCGACACCAACGGGGCAGGGGCCGTCATCCAGCACGGCGGCGATGCGCCCTGACAGGCCGTCCAGCACATGCGCTGCGGTGGTCGGGCTGATGCGCCCCGACACATTGGCCGAAGGGGCGGCAACGGGCATGTTGGCCGCCCGCAGCAAGGCCTGCGCCGTGGGGTGATGCGGGACGCGGACGGCGACGGTCTCAAGACCTGCCGTGACCAGTGACGACAGGCCGTGCCCCGGCGCCAGCGGCAGCACCAGCGTCAGCGCGCCGGGCCAGAAGACCGAGGCAAGCCGGTCGGCGGTGTCGCTCCACTGCACCAGCGCCTGTGCCGCGTCCACATCCGGCACATGCACGATCAGCGGGTTGAAACTGGGACGCCCCTTGGCGGCATAAATGCCTGCCACGGCTTGTCCGTTGCGGGCATCTGCCCCCAGACCATAGACGGTCTCGGTCGGGAACGCGACCAGCGCGCCTGCGTTCAGCAGCGCGGCTGCGGTCGCCAGACCTGTGTCGTTGGGGTGCAAATGCCGGGTTTTGATCTGTTTCATATGATCTGTGCGTGACGCCGCGTTGGGGTTGCCTTAAAGGGGCGGGAAAGCCCATGTTACCGCGCAAAGCTGCCCCCGTCGCCCGCATAAATGACCGCACAGGGCCTTGCCAAGGGTGCGGCGCTATTCTGAGGAGGTTTTCCTATGCCCTATCGCGCCCCTGTCAATGATTTCACCTTTTTGTTCGATCACGTTGTTGGTCTGGAGCAAGTGCGCGCGACCGAGCGGTTCGAGGAGGCCAGCAGCGATGTCACTGCTGCCATTCTGACTGAAGCGGGCAAGATGTGCGAAGAGGTGATGGCCCCGTTGCAACGCGGCGGTGATCTGCATCCGGCGCATCTGGAAAACGGCGTCGTGCGGACCTCTCCGGGGTTTGCCGAGGGGTTCAAGGCGATTGCCGATGGGGGCTGGATCGGGATTGCCGCGGACCCCGAGCACGGCGGTATGGGCCTGCCGATGACGTTGAACACTGCGGTGAACGAGATGATGAGCGCGGCCTGCCTGTCACTGCAACTGGCCCCGCTGATGGGGCAGGGGCAGATCGAAGCGCTTGAGCACCATGCCAGCGACGAGATCAAGAACACCTACCTGCCCAAGTTGATCAGCGGCGAATGGACCGGCACGATGAACCTGACAGAACCGCAGGCCGGATCGGACGTGGGCGCGCTGTCGACCAAGGCCGAGGCCAACGGCGACGGCTCGTACAGTGTCACAGGGCAGAAGATCTATATCACCTGGGGTGACAACGATTTTGCGGCCAACGTCTGCCATCTGGTGCTGGCCCGTCTGCCAGGTGCCCCCGCAGGCACCAAGGGGATCAGCCTGTTCATCGTGCCCAAGTTCATTCCTGACGATCAGGGCAATCCCGGCAAGGCCAACAGCCTGAAAGTGGTCAGCCTTGAGCACAAGCTGGGCCTGCACGGCTCGCCCACCTGTGTGATGCAATATGATAGCGCCCAAGGTTGGCTGGTGGGGCCGGAGCAGGGCGGTATGGCGGCGATGTTCACCATGATGAACAACGCGCGACTTGGTGTCGGCACGCAGGGTGTCGGCATTGCCGAGGGCGCGTATCAACATGCGCTGACCTATGCACAAGAGCGCAAACAGGGGCGCACCAACGGGCCAACAGGCGCGATCATCGACCACGCCGATGTGCGCCGCATGCTGGCGTCGATGAAGGCGGATGTGTTCGCCGCCCGCGCCATTGCGCTGTCTTGCGCCGTGGCCATCGACATGCACAACGCCGGGGGTGGCCCCGAATGGAAGGCCCGCGCGGCGTTCCTGACGCCCATCGCCAAGGCCTTTGGCACCGATGTGGGCATTGAGGTCGCCCAGCAGGGCGTTCAGGTGCACGGCGGCATGGGCTTTATCGAGGAAACCGGCGCGGCGCAGTATTGCCGCGATGTGCGGGTGACGTCGATCTACGAGGGCACCAATGGCATTCAGGCGATGGACCTTGTGGCGCGCAAGATGATGGACGGCGGCGAGGCAGCCCATGCGCTGATCGACGAAATCGAGGAACAGGCCGAAGCCGCCCGCGAACGCTTTCCCCGCATGGGCGAGGCGGTTTGGCAGGCGTCGGAAAACCTGCGCGAGGCTACCGAATGGCTGGTCTCGCAAGAGGATATGGAAGACCGCTTTGCCGGTGCTGTGCCGTACCTGCGCGCCTTTGCACGGGTGCTGGGCGGCCACCTTCATTTGCGCGCCGCACTGGCCGATGCCGTTGGCGGGCCGCGCGAAAAGCTGGCGCGGTTCTACATCCAGCGTCTGTTGCCCGAACACGAAAGCCTGCTGGTACACGCACAAGCCGGTGCCAAGGCGCTGATGGCGCTGAGCGCTGACGAGTTGGCCGCCTGATGGCTGACGGAGCACCCCAAGGGCTGAGATACCCCTGGCCCGAACCGCCCGAACACGGCACCGCGATCGAAGTGGCCGAAGGTGTCTTGTGGTTCCGGATGCCGCTGCCGATGAAGCTGGATCACGTCAACATCTATGCGTTGGATGACGGTGACAGCTGGACGGTGATCGACACCGGCTTTGCGCTGGGGCAGACGCGCAAGCTGTGGCAGCAGATATTGTCAGGCCCGCTGGCCGGCAAACCTGTGGGCCGGGTGATCGTCACCCACCACCACCCCGACCACATCGGGCTGGCCGGCTGGTTCCAGTCGGAACACGGGGCCGAACTGGTAACCACGCGCACCGCCTGGCTGACTGCCCGCATGCTGGTTCTGGATGAACAGGCCTCACCGCTGCCGGAATCGCTGGCATTCTACCGCAGCGCGGGGATGGACCCCGAGATTTACAATCAACGCGTGTCAGAACGCCCGTTCAACTTTGCCGATGTCGTGGCGCCTTTGCCGTTGGGCTATACGCGCATCCAGCAAGGCCAGACGATCCGCATTGGCGGGCGCACCTGGGACATTCACATGGGCAACGGCCACGCGCCGGAACATGCGACGTTCTGGAGCCGCGACGACAACCTTGTGCTGTCCGGCGATCAGATCCTGTCGTCGATCAGCCCCAATGTTGGCGTTCACGCCACCGAACCGATGGCCGACCCGATTGGCGAATGGCTGGAGGCTTGCGAACGGCTGGAACCGCTGGCGCGGCCCGACCATCTGGTGTTGGGGGGGCACAAGCTGCCGTTTACCGGCCTGCCGACACGGATGCGGCAGCTGATCGACAACCATCACGGTGCGTTGAAACGTCTTTTGGCCTATATCGACACGCCCAAATCGGCCACCGAATGCTATGCGCCCCTGTTCAAGCGCAAGATCGGTGAGGCGGAATACGGGCTGGCTATGGTTGAAGCCTATGCACATTTGTCCCACCTTTATCAGACGGGTCTGGCCACGCGCAGCCTGCGCGAAGACGGGGCCTGGGTCTTTCAAAAGGCATAATCGGGCAAAAGCATAGGGGCACGCAATGGACGACCAGATCAAAACGACCGCCGAAGCGATCGAGGCCGATGTGATGCCGCGCCTTTACGAGGTGCATTGCGACCCCGATAGCCCCAATGTCTGCGACACGCCGGTGCCCAAGACCATGGCGGGCAAGCCGGTCAGCCAGAAAAGCCCTGCGCAATGGGCCTATGAGCGGCTGGCGCTATACATCAAGAACTTTGAGGAACAGCTGGACAATGAACACGAGGTCGCCATGGGCTTTACCGGGGGCGATGCAGGCGTGTTGCGGATCGAGGGGATGGGGTATTTCGACCCTGACATAATCACCTTTTACGGCGCGGACCCGACGGGCGCGCGCACGCAGCTGATCCAGCATGTGACCCAGCTGAATGTGTTGCTGCGCGCGTTGCCCAAGGCGGTTGAACAAGAGGCGCCCAACCGCATCGGTTTCCGGCTGGCCGAGGCGTTGGAGACGGAAGCGGAGACGAGTTGAGGCAAATGCCACCCTGCGCGGCATTGACACCGTGACAGGGCTGCGCAAATGCAGTAACCAGCGCCCAAAGTGGATCAACCCAGACAGACAGGAGCCAGACCGATGGCAGAACACAAACACGGTGAAATGGACACGAAAGTGCAAGAAGACACCTTTGCCGGTTTCATGGCGTGGACCAAATGGAGCGTTATCGTGATTCTCGTGGTGCTGATCGGCATGGCCGTTTTCATTTCCTAAGCCATTGTTCCTGTAACCAGTTCCACCGGAGACTGACCGCATGCGCTCGATTCTGATTGCCCTGTCGCTTGTTGCGACGCTGGCAGGCTGTGCCACGAAACCGGTAAACGACTCACCCCCCGAAGTGATTGCGGCCAGCGCCTATCGCGATCCTTCGGCACCGTCGCTGACATTGATGACTGTGGTCAGCAACCGTTCGGGCAGTGGCGGGCATTCGGCACTGGTGGTCAACGCATCGCAGCAGGTCATCTTTGACCCTGCCGGATCGTACAAACATCCGCGGGTGCCGGAAAAGGGCGATGTGCTGTATGGCGTGTCGCCCGCGATCTTGCAAAGCTACAAGGGCGCACACGCCCGCAGCACCTATCATGTGGTTAGCCAGACGGTGCCGGTAACAGCCGAACAGGCCGAAATCGCGCTGCGTTTGGTGCGGGGGTATGGCAACGTTGGCGATGCGCGCTGTGCGCAGGCGACCACGGATATTCTGGCGCAGGTGCCCGGTTTCCAGGGCATCAAATCGACATGGTTCCCTGCCAACCTGATGGAGCAGTTTGCCACGCTGCCCGGTGTGGTTACCGACAAATATTACGAAAACGACGAAGGCGACATTCTGGACGGCGTGGCCAAGATCCAGCTCTGAGCTGCGGGGCGGCAGCTGTCGAACGTCGCGCACCTTTGATCCGATGCACCGGTTTTTTGAGCTCCTGTCAACGCGCCGCGTCACGCATTTCTGTCCCAATCCGGACCTTCAATACAGTATGGGTGAAAGGTCTGCTGAGCGGGACTTTGCTGCGGTTCGCAAAGCCGCGCGACGACGGGCTGTGGTGCGGCGATCCGACCTTAGTGCATGGCACTTAATGGCAGCCAAGCACATCCTAAGGACCCGTCACGCGCAACAGAAACCAAATCGCCGTGCCGGCGGGCGGCCCGTCATGTCGAAGACATGCCTAAGGCATGATGCGCGGCGGCCTGCGGCCTTGAATCCGCGCAGGTGACAAACGGAAAGGGCTCGTTCCTGCCGTTTGCTGCGATCTGCGTGAATGTCGGGTCTTCCATTGTAGATCAGTTGATGACGCAAGGTTGAATTTCGTCTGACGTCGTACAGCAGCGCAGAGACGGAACTGCCGCCACCTTACCCGACAATCAGAATATACAACGTCAGCACTGCGGCCCCCGATCCGATGGCCGCCAGCACGTTTTTGGTTTTCGCACCTACCGCCACGGCAACCAGCGCCGCCAGCAAACGTCCCGGTTCCGGGCCGGTGCCAGCCGCATTTGAAAAGGCCACCAATGGCGTGACCATTGCAGGCAGGATTGCCACGGCTGTATAGCGCAAATGGCGCAGCAACCACGGCGGCAAGGGGCGGTCACCGACCAGCCCCAGAAACGAAAAGCGCAGCAGAAAGCTGCCCACGCCCAGAGAAATGATGACGGTCCACAGGGTCAGGGTGTTCATCTGCGACGCTCCATCCACAGTTCGGCCTGCGCGCCCGCGATCATGCCTGCTGCCCCCGCGATGATCAGCCCCAGCGACCACGGCACAGAGGCGGCAAACAGGCTGACGACAACAGCCGTAAAGGCGGCGATGACATGGGGCAGGGTGCGCAGGGCCGGGGCGACCATGGCAAGAAACGCAATCGGCAGGGCGAAATCAATCGGGATCTGCGGCGGCAGCGCGCTGCCGATGATCGCGCCAGCCAGACTCGCCCCGTACCAGACCGACATCACCAACATGCAGGTGCCCATGTAATAGGCCATCCGCTCGGGCACACTCATCTCCGGCTCGGCCTCGAATTTCTGATGGCTCAGCGCATAGCTTTGGTCGACCAGCAGATAGGCCGCAAAAACCCGCTGCCACATCGGCGCGCGGCCCAGATAGGGGGTCAGTGCGGCGGAATACATTGCCACCCGCAGGTTCACAGCCAGCGCCGAGATGATGACGACAACGGTGGGTGCATTTTCCTGCATCAGTTGCAGGGCGGTGAACTGTGCCGCGCCTGCGATTACCGCCAGCGAAAAGGTCATGACTTCAAACAGATTCAGCCCCGCCTCGGTCGCGATTACGCCAAAGAGCAGCGCAAAAGGGCCGGCGACCAAAGTAAAGGGCGCGCTGTCGCGCACGCCGCGCCAAAAGGCGGTTTTCGGTGTGGTGGTGGACATTGTGAAACCTTAGTGTTGGTCTAGGGTTAACGGGCAACGAAAGGGGATGCAATTGGCGACGCAAGACAATTCGGGCAGCTATCTGATTGCGCCCATGCCCGCGCGGTCGGGGTTGACCCGCAACGTGACGGGGTTTGACCACACCGGCGCGCAGGTTGATCTGTCGGTGGTCGAGGAGCGGCCCCTGACGATCTATCTGAACGCGCAGGAAATCGTTACGGCCATGACCATCGGCGATTACCCCGAATATCTGGCGCTGGGCTTTCTGCGCAACCAGCGGATGCTGGGTGATGATGATGTCGTCACCGGCGTCGATTACGACGAGGAATTGCAGGTGGTGGTGGTGCGCACGGCGCGCCAGACCAACCACGAGGACAAGCTGAAGAAGAAAACCCGCACCAGCGGTTGCGCCGTGGGCACCGTCTTTGGCGACATGATGGAGGGGCTGGACGGCGTGGTGCTGCCTGCAACGCCGGTGCGCACCTCGTGGCTTTATGCGCTTAGTGCCGCGATCAACCGCACGCCCTCGCTGTATCTGGAAGCAGGTGCGATTCACGGCACGGTGCTGTGCCATCAGGACCGTCCGCTGGTCTATATGGAGGACGTGGGGCGTCACAACGCGGTGGACAAGATCGCAGGCTGGATGCTGGACGAGGGCGTCAACCCCGACGACAAGATCCTGTACACAACGGGCCGTTTGACGTCCGAAATGGTGATCAAGACCGCGATGATGGGCATTCCGGTGCTGGCGTCCCGCTCGGGCTTTACCGCCTGGGGCGTCGAGATTGCGCAACAGGTCGGGCTGACCCTGATCGGCCGGATGCGGGGGCAGCGGTTTGTCTGCCTTGCGGGCGAAGACCGCCTGATCCGCGATGCCGATCCCGCGGCGGTTCAGGACGAGCCGCGCAAGTCGGGCCGTAAGGGGAGCGGGGAATGAAGCAACCTTTGGGCGTGATCCTTGCCGGTGGTCTGGCCACGCGGATGGGCGGGGGTGACAAGGCGCTGTTGCAACTGGGCGGGCAGAGCCTGCTGGCGCGGGTGATTGCGCGGCTGGAGCCGCAGGTGGCGGGGCTGGCGCTGAACGCCAATGGCGATCCGGCGCGGTTTGCGGGCTTTGGCCTGCCGGTGGTGGCGGACAGTGTGGAAGGGTTCGCGGGGCCGTTGGCGGGCGTACTCGCCGGGCTGGACTGGGCAGCGGAACTGGGGGCAGATGCGATCGTGACCGTGGCCGCCGACACGCCGTTCTTTCCCTGTGATCTGGTGCCGCGTCTGCTGATGGCCTCCGAAGGCATGGTCGCCCCGCTGGCGCTGGCCGCGACGCCGCGCGGCAATGCGGACACGCGCTCGATGACCGCCGGGCTGATCCGGCACCCGACATTTGGCCTGTGGCCTGTGGCCCTGCGCGACGATCTGCGCGCCGCTTTGCAGGACGGGCTGCGCAAGGTTGTGATCTGGACAGACGCGCACGACGGGCGGTTGGCGGAGTTTCCGGAAGCAGGTGATCCGTTTTTCAACGTCAACACGCCCGAGGATCTGGCGGCAGCAGAGGCGATGCTATGAGAATTTTTGGTGTTGTCGGCTGGAAGAACGCGGGCAAGACGGGGTTGATGGAGCGACTGGTGACCGAGATCACGGGGCGTGGCATCACCGTCAGCACGGTGAAACATGCGCACCATTCCTTTGACGTCGACCATCCGGGCAAGGACAGCCATCGGCACCGTGTGGCCGGCGCCTCCGAGGTGCTGCTGGCCTCGCGCAACCGCTTTGCGTTGATGCACGAGATGCGCGGCGCGGATGAATTGCCGCTGTCTGCGCTGCTGGAGAAACTGTCGCCGGTCGATCTGGTGCTGGTCGAGGGATACAAACGCGACGCCCATCCCAAGGTCGAGGCGCACAGGGCCGAAACCGGTAATCCGCTGATCGCGCCCGACGATCCGACGGTGCGGGCGGTGGCCAGTGACAGCGCGGTGGACGTGACCGTGCCGGTGTTCGATCTGGACGACACAGGCGCGATTGCCGATTTCATTCTGATGCAGGTGGGCCTGTGATGTTCGACACGGTGATCGTGGTGGACTGGTCCGGGGGCAACGACCGTGGCGCGACGCCCAAGGCCGATGCGATCTGGGCCTGTGTGGCGCGGGATGGGGTGGCGGATGCACCTGTCTATCTGCGCAACCGTCAGGTGGCCGAGGATTGGATTGGCGACGCGGTGCAGGTCGAGCGGGCGGCGGGCCGGCGGGTGATGGTCGGGTTCGACTTCCCCTTTGGCTATCCGCAGGGCTTTACGCGCGCCGTGGCGGGCACGGATGATCCGCTGGAATTGTGGGACTGGTTCGCGGAGCGGATCGAGGATGCGCCCAAGGCCAACAACCGATTTGATGTGGCCGGAGTGATCAACCTGTCGCTGGGCGGCAAGGGGCCGTTCTGGAGCAATGGGTTGAAGCGCGACATTGACGGGCTGGCGCGCACCAAGGCGGGCTATGAAAACCCCTTTGCCGAACGGCGCCGCGCCGAAGCGCTGGCCACGGGGGCTTTTACCGTCTGGCAGCTGAGCGGGGCGGGGTCTGTGGGGTCGCAGGCGCTGATGGGCCTGCCGGTGCTGGCGCGGTTGCGGCGGCGGTTCGGGGACGATCTGGCGGTCTGGCCGTTTCAGACCCTGGACACAGGGATCGCGCTGGTCGAGGTCTGGCCCTCGCTGATCGCGCCCGAGATTGCGGCGCGCGCGCAGCCCGACGAGATCAAGGATGCCGCACAGGTGCGGGTTCTGGCGCAGGCCCTGTCCGCGCTTGCGCCTGATCGGTTGGCCGCGATGCTGGCCGAAGGTGACACCGAAGAAGGCTGGATTCTGGGGCTGGGGCATGAGGATTCCTTGCGCGCCGCGTTGCGCCCCGACGGGCCCTTGCCGCCGCCCCTGTCCAACGATTGCTTTGCGCTACCGCCCGGTGTGAACTGGACGCCGGTGGATGAGGCTTTGGCCTTGCTGCAAGAGCGGCTGACGCCGGTGGCACAGGTGGAAACGGTTGCCATCCAACAGGCGCTGGGTCGCGTGATGGCCGCTCCCGTGACGGCGTTGCGGTCCAACCCGCCGCGCCCGAACACTGCCGTGGACGGATACGGCTTTGCCGGAGGGCGCGAGGCCGGAGTGCATGTGCTGCCGCTGGTCGCGGGGCGTGCAGCGGCGGGCGGCGATTTCGACGGCACGGTACCTGCGGGCCATGCAGTGCGGGTGCTGACGGGGGCGGCCTTGCCTGCGGGGGTGGACACCGTGGTGCTGCAAGAGGACGTGAGCGTTGACGGGGCCCGCATTGCGTTCAACGGGCCGGTCAAGGCGGGCGCGAACAGCCGTCGCGCGGGCGAGGATGTGGCCGCAGGCGATGAGGTGCTGCCGCAGGGGCGGCGGCTGACCCCTGCCGATCTGGCGCTGCTGGCAGCAGTGGGTGTCGGTGCGGTGCCGGTCTTTGCGCCCCTGCGCGTCGGCGTGTTGTCCACGGGCGACGAACTGGCCGAGGCGGGCACGGATGCAGGCGAAACACAGATTTACGACGCCAATCGCCCGATGTTGCTGGGGCTGCTCGCGCGGCTGGGCCACGTGGCCGTGGACCTTGGCCGGGTGCGGGACGACCGCGCCGCGCTGGCGGCGGCTTTGGACGGTGCGCAGGTGGATGCGATCCTGACAAGCGGCGGTGCTTCAGCGGGGGATGAGGACCACGTGTCGGCCCTGCTGCACGAAGCGGGGGCGCTGGCGCTGTGGCGCATTGCGGTCAAGCCGGGGCGGCCCTTGGCCTTGGGGATGTGGAAGGGCACGCCGGTCTTTGGGCTGCCGGGCAATCCGGTGGCGGCGATGGTTTGCACGCTGGTTTTTGCTGCCCCTGCGCTGGCGTTGCTGGCCGGGTCCGGTTGGCAGGAACCGCAGGGCTTTACGGTGCCTGCGGGATTCGAAAAATCCAAGAAACCGGGCCGCCGCGAATATTTGCGCGCCCGGATGCGGGAGGGCGTGGTCGAGGTGTTCCGGTCCGAAGGGTCGGGCCGGATCAGCGGGCTCAGCTGGGCCGAAGGGCTGGTGGAATTGCCCGACGGCCCGCTGGAGGTCAGGCGCGGCGATCCGGTGCGCTTTATCCCCTGGGGTGGTTTCGGGCTGTGATCAGATGCCGTGGGCGTCGAACGCCTTGCGCGCCGCCGCCACGCCGTTGATGCAGGCGGGCACACCGGCATAGACCGCCATCTGCAACAGGATTTCCACGATTTCATCCCGCGTGACGCCGGTGTTCAGGGCGGCGCGAATGTGGAATTCCAGCTGCTCGGGCGCGGTCCCCATCGCTGTCAGCGCCGCCACCGTCAGCATCTCGCGGGTGCGCAAGTCGATGACGGGGCGGTCCAGAACGTCGGCCAGACCGAAACCCAGAAGCGTGTCGAACAGATCGGGGGCCATGGTGTTCAGGTTGGCCTGAACCTTGGCAGCGGCGCCTTTTTCCAAGGTCTCAAGCAATGCGATGGTGCGGTCGGTGCGTTGGGTACTCATGCGTTCAGTCCTTTCATGCCTTCGGCGGTATATCGTGCGCCCGCCACGTCCAGCGCGGCGATGGCGCGGTTGAGGGTTGTCAGTTCGTCTGTGCTCAGGGTGATGTCGACGGCGGCTATGTTCTCTTCGAGGTATTTCAGCCGTTTGGTGCCGGGGATCGGCACGATGTGGTCGCCCTTGGACAGCAGCCACGCCAGCGCGATCTGTGCAGGCGTGCAGCCTTTGGCGGTGGCCAACTGACGGACACAGTCGACGATGCGCGTGTTGCTGGCCATGTTGTCGGCAGAGAACCGCGGCAGGTTGGCACGAAAGTCACCGTCGCCAAAGGTGGTTGCCTTGTCGAAAGCCCCCGTCAGAAACCCGCGCCCCAGCGGCGAGTAGGGCACGAACCCGATGCCCAGCTCGGCGCAGGCGGGCAGAACCTCGGCCTCGGCCTCGCGGGTCCACAGGGAGTATTCTGTTTGCACCGCCGTCACGGGATGCACCGCGTGGGCGCGCCGCAGGGTGGGGGCGCTGACCTCGCACAGGCCGATGTGGGCGATCTTGCCCTGTTTCACCAGATCGGACAGCGCGTGCATCACCTCTTCGATGCGTTGGGCGGGGTTGATGCGGTGGACATAGTAAAGGTCGATCCGCTCGACCCCCAGACGTTTCAGCGAGGCCTCGCAGGCGCGTCGGACATAGGCGGGGCTGTTGTCGATCTCGCGGCGGTATTCGCCGGGGTTGCGGACGATGCCGAATTTGGTGGCCACTTCGGCCTGTGGTTTGTGGGTGCGCAGGAACCGGCCCAACAGTTCCTCGTTGTGGAAGGGGCCGTAGGTGTCGGCGGTGTCGAAGAAAGTGATTCCCAGATCGGCGGCGCGGTTCAGGACGGCCAGCGATTGGGTGTCATCGCGGGGGCCGTAGAATTCGCTCATCCCCATGCAGCCAAGGCCAAGGGCTGAGACAGAGAATTCGGGGGTCAGGTGGCGGCGTTGCATGGTTTGTCCTTTTGATTGAGGGATGAGGACAAGATGCGTATTCTGATACCGGAAGAATATAGACAACATCAGAGGGCTGTTTTCGAAAAGTGGAAGACGCGTTGAACTGGAACGACACGCCCGCCTTTCTGGCGGTGGCGCGGACCGGCACACTGACCGGCGCTGCGGCGTCCCTTGGCGCGGGTGTCGCCACGGTGTCGCGGCGAATCGAACGGCTGGAGGCCGCGTTGGGTGTGCCGTTGTTCGCGCGGGCACAGACCGGATACCAGTTGACCGATGAGGGCACCGCATTGATGCCCCGCGCCGAGGCGTTGGAGGCGGCGATGGACGGGTTCCAAAGTGCCGCTCAAGCGGGGCGCGGTGTTCAGGGGCACGTGCGGGTGGCCACGGCCGAAAATCTGGCAAATCCGCTGCTGATCCCGTCACTGGGCTCGTTGCTGGCAGCGCATCCGGGGCTGACGGTCGAGGTGTCGACCGATGTGGCCTCGGTCAACCTGCACAAGCGCGATGCGGATCTGGCGGTGCGCATGGTGCGGCCCACGCGGGGGCACCTGACAGTGCGGCGGATCGGGACGCTGGGCTTTGGTCTGTATGGATCGGTTGATTACATGGCGCAGCGCGGGAGCGGTGCGGGGGTCGAGGGCGACCGCTATATCGGCTGGGCAGACCGCTTTGGCGATCTGCCTGCGGCGCAGTGGCTGGCCCGCAGCTTTCGCGATGCCGCACCGGCGGTGGTGACGTCGACGCTGGCCTCGCAACTCAGCGCGGCGCAGGCGGGGTTGGGGCTGGCGGTGCTACCGCATTTTCTGGCGCGGGGGGCCGGGTTGGAACGGATGCCGGTCGAACTGGGCGTGGATCAGGACATCTGGCTGGTGATGCACAGTGATCTGATGGCCTCACAGCGGGTGCGTGTGGTGGCGGATCATCTGGTAAGCGTGATCGAGGCGCATGGCGCGCAGTTGCGGGGGGAAACGCCGCCCTGATCTGAATGGCCACCGGCGGTTCCGGTTGCTTTCTTGACCCAAAAGAGCACCGCTCCTAGACTGAAAAGAACACCGATAAGGAGCGAGACCAATGGTGATGGAAACCTATCTTGTCTATCTCGCCGCGGTCGCCGTGTTCTTTGCAACGCCACCCGACACCAGCCAGCTTTTGATTATTTCAAACAGCATTCGCCACGGGTTGCGTAAAAGTGCCTATACAATTGCCGGAGACCTGACGGCCAACTGCCTGCAAATGACGGGCGCGGCGTTTGGGCTGGCAGCGATTATCGCGACATCGGCAGACGTGTTTATCTGGGTCAAGTGGCTGGGTGTTGCCTATCTGGTTTGGATCGGTTTGCAGCTTGTTCTGTCAAAAGAGCATACGCCCGATGTCGAGGCGAACGCTTCAGGGCAGGCAATTCGGTTGTTTCGGCAAGGCTTTGTGACTTCGATGGCAAATCCGTTTGCTGTCGTGTTTTTCGGGGCGCTGTTTCCGCAATTCATTGACCCAGCGTCGCCGGTGCTGCCGCAGCTTTTCATTCTGGGCATGACTTATATCGTGGTCGACGGCGCTATCTTGCTCCTATGGGGGTGGGCTGGAATCAAGGCGACGACCGCACTCAAGCGGGTGTCATTCGGAGTGGTGAACAAAGTTTGCGGGTGCTTGATGATCGCGGCTGCGGCATTGCTCGCGACGAAGGATTTCCAGCCGCAGCGTTAGGATTATGTTTGAATTGCTGGCTGGGGGGCCGAAGCGGGGCTTTTGCCCTTAATCAAACGTCCCCGCCACACGGCCCAGCAGCATGAAGGCGCGGGCGGTGCGGGTGTCGGCCAGCGCCGAGATGTCGGCGTCATCTGCTTCGGCCTCGAAGGCGGCAAAGCTGCGGTCGAAGCGGCGCAGGAAATGGTGCGCGGCGTCGCGGAAGATCGGGTCTTGCTTCATCCGGCCGGCGGTCAGGGCCAGCGACGAGCGGTCCCGCACGCCACCCAGCGCGGCAACACTGCGGCCACGCGCACCCTGGGCAAAGCTGCGCCAGATCTCGGGGCGGGCACGGTCGGGGCGCAGGTCGTCCATATAGATGCCGTCCTGGCTGAGCAGGGTCAGGATGTCCTGGGCCGCCTGGATCATCTGGGCGGTGGGCCGGTCCTTGAGCGCGCGGCGCAGGGCGGAAAAGCCTTCGGCATCCTCGGCGGTTTCGGGGAAGTTCAGGGCGCGGATGAAATCCTCGCGGGGCAGGGGCGGCGCGGTCTCCTCGGAGGAGGTGCCAAGCGCCAGCTTGGGCTGATCGTCGGCGGCCTGCGGGGCCATGGGCGGCGGCGCGTGACGGGCCGGTTTCACCGCGTCGCGCCGCGTGTGGAAGGTGGCCAGCGTGGTTTCGGTTTTCCTGGCGGCGGCGGCGATTTCATCGAGCTTGCGCGCGACCGACGGTTCGCTGGACAGATCGCGGCCCTGTTGCTGGGCGATATAGGCCTGGCGGATGGCATCAATCGCCGCCTGCAACCGCTGGCTTTCCTCGCGCATGACGCGGCTGGCCTTGGCTGCGGTGGCGGCGACCCAGATCATGCCCACGGGCATGAAGATCGCCAGCATGGTCATCAGGAACATCAATCCGCGGGTGCCGCCGTCCTGACCTTCGGGGGCCGAGGGCATGCTGAGGAAGAACACTGTCGCGCCCAGCAACCAAACCGCCGACAGGGCGATGGCGATAATCTCGATCCCGGTGATCCCTTGGGCACGCGGCCGGTCGTAGATGCCCAGCGGCGTCGGACGTGCATGTGCCGCAGACGCAGGGCGGCCCTGGGTCCGGGAAGGTGTCGTGTCAGCAGTCGGCGTGTCGGCCATGTTCCGGGTTCCGATCAGATGAACGCGATTTTCAGCACTTCATAGGATTTGCCACCGCCGGGGGTGTGCACCTCGACGCTGTCGCCTTCTTCCTTGCCGATCAGGGCACGGGCGATGGGGGATTTGATGTTCAGCAAGCCCGCTTCGATGTTGGCCTCGTATTCGCCGACGATCTGATAGGTCTTCTCTTCGTCGGTGTCTTCGTCAACCAGCGTGACGGTGGCGCCGAACTTGATGCCGCCTTTCATCTTGGTCGGGTCGATCACATCGGCCAGCGAAATCGCGCCTTCCAGTTCCTTGATGCGCCCCTCGATGAAAGACTGCTTTTCCTTGGCGGAATGGTATTCGGCGTTCTCGGACAAATCGCCATGTTCACGCGCTTCGGCGATGGCCTTGATGATGGCTGGGCGCTCGACGGATTTCAGGTGCTTGAGTTCGGTCTCAAGGGCAAGGTGACCCTTTCGGGTCATCGGGATCTTTTCCATAGGTCACGTCCAGCAGATTAGGGCGGCCAAAGTGGCCGCCGGTCAATGTTGGATGCTACCTGACCTATTGCGAAGGGGGATTGCAAGGGTTGGGTGCGTGCAGGGCGGCGAATGTCGCCGATCTGTGGGCCCGATCGGCAAGGGGGCGCTGCCCCCGCGCCTTGCGGCGCTCCCCCGGAGTTTGTCTGGCAAGATGAAGGAAGATCAGTCGTATTGCACCACTTCATATTCGATGCCGTCTGCATCGTGGAAATAAAAACGGCGGCCGGGTTCATAGTCGGCGTGGTTGCCGGTGGTGAACCCATGCGCCTTGATCCGGGTTTCGAGTGCGTCGAGGTTGTCGGTGGTGACCGCCAGATGGTTCAGCCCGCCGATGGTGGTATAATTGGATTGCTGCGGCGTTTCGACAGCTTTGGGGGCGTAAAGGGCAAGGTAGTGCGTGTCACTGCCAACGTGAACGGTGTGTCCGCCGGCGATCGCATCGCCCTGCCAGCGGATGTGCCAGCCGAACAGGTCGCACATCCACGCCGCAGTCGCAGCAGGGTCGGAGACGGTGAAGTTGGCGTGTTCAAGTTGGGCGGTCATGGGGTTTTATCCTTTTCTCGGGGTTCGAATGGCTTTAGCGTAATTTCTAAACCTAACTTTAGGTCAAGGGATTTTTCGAGATGGCAAAAGACGGATTGAGTATTGGTGATCTGGCCGCGCGCACGGGGTTGGCGGTGTCGGCAATCCGTTACTACGAAGTGCAGGGCCTGATTGACCCGTGGCGCAATTCCGGCGGGCAGCGGCGCTACGAGCGGGCAGACATCCGGCGGCTGTCGTTCGTGATGATCGCGCAACAGTTCGGTTTTACACTTCCCCAGATCCGCGCCGAACTGGACCTGTTGCCAAAGGGGCGTGTGCCGACCAAGGCGGATTGGGCGCGCATCAGCACCGGGTTTCGCGCGGCGCTGGATGCGCGGATCGACACGCTGACCCGGATGCGGGACACGCTGGACAGTTGTATCGGCTGCGGCTGCCTTAGCCTTGAAAGCTGCGGCTTGTACAATCCCGGCGACCGCGCTGCCGAGAAGGGCAGTGGTCCGCGTTATCTGATGGGCGATCGTCCTGCGGGCTGAACCCGTTGTAGCGGTGCTTTACGCTGCGAAATCGGTCGCAAAACGATGCCGCCTGGACGGTGTTTCGATTGCAATGGCGGGCCGTGTGGTTTAGCCAAGCGCGAAAGAATGTTGCGCGTTGCTGGGAATGCACGCGCTTTTTGCACAAGGAGCCGCCGAGCATGGCCGAGATTGAACGCGAAGCGATGGAATATGATGTGGTCATCGTCGGTGCCGGGCCTGCGGGCCTGTCGGCGGCGATCCGTCTGAAGCAACTTGACGCCGACCTGAACGTGGTCGTGCTGGAAAAGGGCTCGGAGGTGGGCGCACATATCCTTTCGGGCGCGGTTCTGGACCCCTGCGGTCTGGATGCGCTGATTCCCGACTGGAAGGAGAAGGGCGCGCCGGTCACTGTCGAGGTGAAGGAAGACAATTTCTACATGCTGGGCGAAGCGGGCAAGCTGCGCATTCCCAACTTTCCCATGCCGCCGCTGATGAACAACCACGGCAACTATATCGTGTCGATGGGCAATGTCTGCCGCTGGATGGCGGAACAGGCCGAAGAGCTGGGCGTTGAAATCTTCCCCGGCATGGCCTGTTCCGAACTGGTTTACGGCGAAAACGGCGAAGTCAAAGGTGTGGTTGCCGGCGAGTTCGGCATTTCTGCCGACGGCTCCAAGGGCGACAGCTATGAGCCGGGCATGGAACTGCACGGCAAATATGTCTTCCTGGGCGAAGGCGTGCGCGGTTCGCTTTCAAAAGAGGTGATCGCGAAATACGATCTGTCGGCCGGCAAAGAGCCGCAGAAGTTCGGCATCGGTATGAAAGAGATCTGGGAAATTGATCCCGCCAAGCACAAAGAGGGCACTGTTACCCACACGATGGGCTGGCCCTTGGGCAGCAAGGCCGGTGGCGGATCGTTCATCTATCACCTTGAAAACAATCAGGTCTATGTGGGCTTCGTGGTCCACTTGGGCTACAAGAATCCCTATGTGTTCCCCTATATGGAGTTCCAGCAGTTCAAGCATCATCCGATGGTGGTCGAGCTGCTGAAAGGCGGCAAGCGCGTGGCTTATGGCGCGCGCGCCATCACCGAGGGCGGCTATCAGTCGATGCCCAAGATGGTGGCGCCCGGTGTGGCGCTGCTGGGCTGTTCGGTTGGGATGGTCAACGTGCCGCGCATCAAGGGCAACCACAACGCGATGTTGTCGGGCAAGGCGGCGGCCGAGGCGGCTTTTGACGCGATTAAGGCCGAGCGTTCGGGCGACGAACTGAGCGCTTACGAGACCGAAGTGCGCGGTGGTGCAATTGGCGCGGATCTGAAAAAGGTGCGCAATGTCAAACCGTTGTGGTCAAAATTCGGCCTGACGGCGTCGCTGGCCATCGGTGGCTTTGACATGTGGTGCAACACGCTGGGCTTTTCACTTCTGGGCACGCTGGGGCACGGCAAATCCGACGCCGATGCGACCGAACCTGCGGCGCAGCACAAAGAGATCACCTATCCCAAGCCGGACGGGAAGCTGTCGTTTGACCGTCTGACCAACGTGGCGTTCAGCTTTACCAACCACGAGGAAAGCCAGCCTGCGCACCTGAAGCTGAAAGATGCCAGCATTCCGGTGGAGCGCAATCTGGCGGTCTATGCGGGCCCATCGGCGCGCTATTGCCCTGCCGGCGTCTATGAATTTGTGACAGAGGACGGCAAGGACCCGCGCTTTGTCATCAACTTCCAGAACTGCGTGCACTGCAAGACCTGCGACATCAAGGATCCCAGCCAGAACATCAACTGGACCACGCCGCAGGGCGGCGACGGGCCGAACTATCCGAATATGTAATGCGCCTATGGCGTTGTGTGAAAAGGCGGGCGTTGGCCCGCCTTTTTGCGTTCACAGGGTTTTGGCGTAGGCCGCAAGCTGGTCGGCCACGGTGCCCCAGCCGTCAAAGAACCCCATATCCTCATGCGATTTGCGCGCCTCGACAGAGCGGTGTCGCGCTGTGGCAGTATAGATTGTGCCGCCCGCACCATCGTCTTCAAATTCGACAATGGCGGTCATGAACGGATCGGCGCTGGGTTTCCAGCCTTCGCTATAGGCATCGGTGAACACCAGTTTGCGCTGGGGGATGACCTCAAGATAAACACCTGTGTTGGCCATGGTGTTGCCATCAACCTTGAAGCTGGTGTTGAACCGCCCGCCCACGCGCAGGTCGATTTCGCAATCGGTAACAGCGTGCGGCCTGGGAACAAAGAACGCTTTGACGTGCTCTGGCGTTGTCCAGCATTCCCACAGCAGGGCAGGCGCAACGTCGATCTTGCGGGTAAAGGTCAGGTCGGTCGTGGGGTCAAGTTTCATTGGCGCGCTCCTTGGCGAGTTGTTTTGCATATGTGTCGAGTTGATCCAGACGCCGGGTCCAGAGGTCGGATTGATGGCCAAGCCAGTCCTGAACCGGGACAAAGGCGGTGTCGGACCGCGCATAGGTGCGCACGCGCCCGACCTTGGTCGAGGTGATCAGCCCTGCGGATTCCAGCTTGGCCAGATGCGCCAGCAACGTCGGCAACGCCATGTCATGCGGGGCCGCAAGTTCACTGGTGGTGGCCGTGCCGCGCGACAAACGGTCGATGATGGCGCGTCGCGTCGGATCGGCCAAAGCCGCAAAGATGTGATCGAGTTGAGAATCATACTTAGCCATTTGGCTAACTATTGACATCCAGCCCGTTTTGACAAGCCCTATGTGCGTGCGGGATGCAAAAAGCGGCTATCTGGGCAAGTTGCTGCCAGACCTCACGGCTTTGTTGGGTGTGGTATTCGCAGGCCCATTGCGCCCGCGTGCAGACGTGCTAGCCTTATTGCCAACGAAATTAGACGAGGCAGTCGCGTGATCCGTTCCATTCTGAAAAGCACCGTGGCCACGGCCTTGATCTGGACACTGGCGGGGCCTTTGGCGGCACAGGATGTGGCGGGGCCCTATCTGGCGGCGCGGCAGGCGTCTTATACCAACGCCTTCGAGACTGCGGCCAGGTATTACGATGTGGCGTTGCGCCATGACGCGGACAATCCCGAGCTGATGGAAGACGCGACACTGGCGCATTTGCTGCTGGGCGACGTTCCACATGCCTTGCCGATTGCCCAGGAAATGGAAGCGGCGGGCCTGCGCAGTCAGGCGGCGCATATGGCCGTGATAGCCGATATGGCACAACGCAAAGATTTTGCAGGGCTGCTGAATCGGGACATGGCAAACCAGGGCATCGGGCCGCTGGTGGATGGGCTGTTGGTGGCCTGGGCCCATGTCGGCGAGGGGGACATGAAAGCCGCCCTTGACGGGTTCGATGCCGTGTCGCGCGAACAGGGACTGAAAGGTTTCGCGCTGTATCACAAGGCGATGGCGCTGGCGTTGCAGGGCGATTATGCCGCCGCCGAAGAGATTTTTTCGGGCACCGACAGCGGCACGATGGTGCGCACCCGTCGCGGTGCGATGGCGCGCGCCGAAGTGCTGAGCCAGATGGACCGCAATGCAGATGCGGTCACCAGCCTGCAAGAGGCATTTGGCGGCGCATTGGACCCCGAGCTGGAGCGTGTCATCACCGCGCTTGAGGCCGGCGAAAAGCTGCCCTTTACCCATGTCACCTCGGCGCGGGATGGTCTGGCCGAAGTGTTCTATTCGCTTGCCGGAGCACTGCGCAGCGAGGCTGCTGCAGATTATACGTTGCTTTACGGCCGTCTGGCCCGCTACCTGCGGCCCGGCCATGTCGATGCGCTGCTGTTGAACGCGGAGCTGCTGGAAGAGCTGGATCAACATGATCTGGCGATCGCTGTTTACAAGGAAGTGCCCGCAAGTGATCCGGCCTTTCACGCCGCCGAACTGGGCCGTGCCGCAGCATTGCGCAAGGCGGGCAAGCCCGATGCCGCCATCGAAGTGCTGGAGCAACTGGCGCGCCAGTATCCCGATCTGCCTGTGGTGTATTCGACGCTGGGCGACGTGCTGCGCCAGCAAGACGAATTCGCCGCCGCGATCAGCGCCTATGACCGCGCGCTTGACCTGACCACCGAAGGTGCGCGTGCACAGTGGTTCCTGCTGTATGCCCGTGCCATCGCCCACGAACGGCTGGACCAGTGGCCCGAAGCCGAAGCCGATTTCCGGCATGCGCTGGCCCTGAATCCCGGCCAGCCGCAGGTGCTGAACTATCTGGGTTATTCGATGGTCGAACAGCAGGTCAATCTGGACGAAGCGCTGGAAATGATCGAACAGGCCGTCGCAGCCAGCCCTGACAGCGGCTATATCATCGACAGCCTCGGCTGGGTTCTCTACCGTCTGGGCCGTTATGACGAGGCGGTGGTGCACATGGAACGCGCCGCGCAGCTTGAGCCGGTCGATGCGGTGGTCAACGACCATCTGGGCGACACACTGTGGGCCGTGGGGCGCAAGCGTGAAGCGCGGTTCCAGTGGCGGCGGGCGCTGTCCTTTGTCGATCCCAAAGAGACCGACGGCGAGGCCGATCCCGACAGGATGCGCCGCAAGATCGAGATCGGGCTGGACAAGGTGCTGGCCGAAGAAGGCGCGCCGCCCCTGAAGATGATGGCAGATCGCTGAGCCTGTCGGGATGGCGGATTTGCGGGTCTTTGCCCCTGCCAAGATCAACCTGACCCTGCATGTGACGGGACGGCGCGCAGATGGCTATCATCTGCTGGATTCGCTGGTGGTCTTTGCCGATGTGGGCGACGAAGTGCACCTGCGTCCCGCGACCGCGGTGTCATTGGATGTGGACGGGGCCGAAGGGGCGCAGGTTCCGGCAGGCGAGGACAATCTTGTGCTGCGCGTCGCGCGGCTGTTTCCCGATATCGCTGTGGCGCTGACACTGACCAAGGACCTGCCGGTCGCGTCGGGGATCGGCGGCGGCTCTGCCGATGCGGCGGCGGTCTGGCGCGGTCTGTGCCGCATGGCGGGGCAGGGCGGTGATGCCTCGGACCTGCTGGCGCTGGGCGCCGATATTCCGGTCTGCGTGCCTGCGCAAACCGCGCGGATGCAAGGCATCGGGGATGTGGTGACACCGCTGGAAGGCCTGCCGGAGGTGCATGTGGTGCTGGCCAATCCGCGGGTCGCCGTGTCAACGCCGCAGATATTCAAAGCGCTGATACAAAAGGACAATGCGCCGATGCCTGCCGCACTGCCAGATTTCGCAGATGCAGCCGCCTTGTGCCGCTGGCTGGCCACGCAGCGCAACGATCTACAGGCACCCGCCGAGGCCATCGCACCGCAGATCGCGCAAACCCGTCAAGCACTGGCGGCGCTGCGTGGCTGCCTGCTGGCGCGTATGTCCGGCTCGGGTGCGACCTGTTTCGGGGTTTTCGCCAGCGCCGGTGCGGCATCTGACGGCGCGGCAATGCTGGCAGCGGCACAGCCCGGCTGGTGGGTGCGCGCAGGGCGGATGGGGTCAATGAAGACCGCCGCCGAACCGCAAGCGGTCAGCTGATCCGGTCGACCACAAAGTCGGCCAGATCGACCAGCATGTCCTTGATGTCGTGATCGGGCAGGGGGGCCAGCGCCGCTTTGGCACGGTTGGCCCAATGCAGCGCGTCCTCACGGGTTTCGGCCAAAGTGCCGTGTTTGTTCAGCAGCGCCAGCGCGTGATCCAGATCACCGTCGCCTTGTTTGCCCTTTTCGATGGTGCGCACCCAGAATGCCCGTTCGTCGGCATTTGCCTTGGCCACGGCCTTGATCACCGGCAGGGTCAGCTTGCGTTCGCGGAAGTCGTCACCAATGTTCTTGCCCGTGGCTGTGGACTGTCCCTGATAGTCCAGCAGGTCATCAACAATCTGGAACGCTACCCCCAACGCATCGCCGTAATCATACAGCGCCTTGACCGTTGCGGCATCGGCATCGGCAATGACACCACCCACTTCCATGGCGGCCGAAAACAGCGCTGCGGTCTTGCCGCGCACAACTTGCAGATAGACAGCTTCGTCCGTTGCCAGATCCTGTGCGGCGGTCAGTTGCAGCACCTCGCCCTCGGCGATGGTGGCGGCAGCGTTGGACAGGATGCGCATCACCTCCATCGAACCGCATTCGGTCATCAACTGGAAGGAGCGGGCGAACAGGTAATCCCCGACCAGAACGCTGGAGGTGTTGTCCCACAGCAGGTTGGCGGTGGGGCGGCCACGGCGCTGTTCGCTTTCGTCCACCACATCGTCGTGCAACAGCGTGGCGGTGTGGATAAATTCGACCGTGGCGGCCAGATGAACGTGATAAGGCCCCGTATATCCGCACAAATGCGCCGACGCGAGTGTCAGCATGGGGCGCAAACGCTTGCCGCCCGCCCCCACCAGATGCGCGGTCACTTCGGGAATGCGCGGCGCATGTTCCGAGGCCATCTTGGTGCGGATCAGTGTGTTTACGGCGTCCATGTCGTCGGCCAGCCGGGCGGCCAGCCGGTCATGCGGTTTCAACATCGTTGTGCTGCTGTCCATCTTGCCCCCATTGGCCCCTGTACATTGAGGCCTGCCTTCTCTTACATCCGTGATCATGAAAGAACTTTTGCGCAGCAACGACCCGACGATCATCGCCTTTGCCTCGGCCCTACTGTCGGGCGAGGATATAGACTGCTTTGAATTGGACGTAAACATGAGCGTGCTTGAAGGCGGGATCGGGATTTTCCCGCGCCGCCTGATGGTGCGCTCTGATGACCATGTCGCCGCCACACGGGTCATGCGCGACAACGACATTCCGCTGGGCCGGTGAGCGCGGAGAGCGATCTGACCCAAGACGCCTTTTTGGGCGGGCAGGTGATGCTGTGGCAACCGCGCACCGGGTATCGCGCGGGATTGGATCCGGTGCTGCTGGCTGCCAGCGTTCCCGCGCAGGCGGGACAATCGGTGCTGGATCTGGGCTGCGGCGCAGGCGCGGCGGCCCTGTGTCTGGGCGCGCGGGTGCCGGGGCTGGAGTTGCACGGAGTCGAGCGCCAGCCCTTTTATGCGGATCTGGCCCGCCGCAACGGGCTGGACGTCACCTGTGCCGACCTGACCCAATTGCCGGTCCCCCTGAATGAACGCAGCTTTGACCATGTGATTGCCAACCCGCCCTTTTTTGACCGCAGTGCCAGCCGCCCCTCGCCCTATGTGGGTCGCGAGGGCGCATTGGGCGAGGACACGGCGCTGGAAGACTGGGTTCAGGTCGCCGCCAAACGCCTGCGCTATCGCGGATTCGCCCATTTTATTCACCGCATGGCGCGTCTGCCCGATATTCTGGCAGGCATTCGCCCGGTGATGGGCAGTGTCGAAGTGCTGCCTTTTTCAGCACGCCCCGGTCGCGCCCCGGAACTGTGCATTATCCGCGCACGCAAAGGCGGGCGCGCGGAATTTCGCTTGCATTTTCCACGCCTTCTGCACCGCGGCGAAAGCCATTTGCGCGATGCAGAAAGCTATACGACTGAAATAAAAGCGGTTCTGCGCGATGGGGCCGCGCTGGAATTTTAGCCATCGGGTTGTAGATCACATATCTATGATGCGCATGCAGCGTGACAGAATTGTAAAATCATGGTTTGCTCGCCTTGTACTTGAACAAATGGAGGATTGCATGAGCTTGAGCGCACATCTCAACGAGTTGAAGAAAAAGCACGAGACCCTGAGTAACGCGGTGGAAAAGGAACTGCGCGCGCCGGGAGCGGACACGTTAAAAGTGGCCGAGCTGAAAAAGCAAAAACTCCGTCTAAAAGAAGAAATCACGCGTTTGTCAGTCTGACCGCGTTTTAGCCAAGCTGGCGTGCGCCGTGATGACGGCGCCGCCGGTCGGTTACGAAAGATCAGCCGCCTGAACGATCCGCAATGCGTCGGTCACATGGGCGGTTTTTTCAATTTCTGCCAGAATCCAGTCGCGGAATGCTGCGACCTGCGGGCGGTTCTCGGCTCCGAGCGGGCACAAGAACCGGAACCGCGCGGTTGTGCCCAGGGCAACCTTAAATGGCGCGACCAGACGGCCATCGGCCAGATCCTTGATCACCAATGCACGGCGTCCCAGCGCCACACCTACGCCGGCGAGAGCTGCATCAACAGCATGATCTGCCTGGGAAAAACGTGGGCCGTGGCTGGGCGCATGGTCGATGCCCATCGCGCGGAACCACGTTGCCCAGTCACAGGGCGGATCCAAAAAATTAACGCTTTCGTCCCAGATCAGGCTGGCCTGCATCAGGCTTTCGGGGGTCGGGTATTGCGCCGCCATTTCGGGGGTCATGACCGGACACATCCATTCATCTGCCAGCGGCAAGGCATATAGCCCCGGATCGGGGCCATAGCCAAAGCGAATGGCCACATCGACCGCGTCACGGGCAAAGTCCATCATCCTGAGCGAGGCTGAAAACCGCAATTCGATCTCGGGATGGGCCTGGGCAAATTCATACAGACGCGGCGCCAGCCATTTGGCGGTAAAGGCCGGACCTGCGGTGACGGTCAGGGTCACGTTATCCTGCAAGCGTTCAGCGGCGCGCCATGCAGCTGCCAGCGTCTGGAAGCCGTCCTGTGCGCCGGGGGCCAGCGTGTGGCCTGCTTCGGTCAACTCGACAGCGCGGTTCAAGCGGCGGAACAGCGGTGCGCCCAGATGCGCTTCGAGCGATTTGATCTGATAGCTTAACGCCGCAGGCGTGACGTGCAGTTCATCCGCCGCCTTGGCGAACGACATATGGCGTGCGGCGGCATCAAAGGCGCGCAATGCAGTAAGCGGGGGCAGGCGGTCAGGCATGTCAGTTCAATTATACTTATCTGAAGTGGTCAAAACTCTCGTTTGTCATAGGGTGCGCACAAGTTCATGTTAAGTGCAAGACAACGCCCCAATCACAGACACCACAGCCAGACCCCTCCCAGTCAATGGCCACCAAGGAGATCACAATGTTCGAAGCCACCACAAACCCCGCCGCACGCACCGCCATCGGTTCGGCCCATGTCGCTCGCGGGCAGTTCGTTCAGGATGCTATGGCATGGATTTTCGGCGCAAAATCGGCCCGCTAAGTCAGGCCAAAACGGTTTTCCGCTGATCCGGGTGCACACGGATCTTACGGAATAAAAAGGGGCGGTCCCAAGTTGGCCGCCCCTTTTTCTATGTGAAAGGCGGGGTCAGGGCCGCAGCATCACCTTGCCCGCGCGGCCTGGCGTCAGCGCTGCGGTCATTGCCTCAGACAGGTGATCCAGACCATAAACGCCGCCATCTTCCAGCGTCAGTTCACCTTTGGCGGCAAGCGTCACCAGTTCGGTGATCAGCCGGACACGCTGGGCCGGGTCCATATCGCTGCTGACCTTTGAGCCCCAGAACCCTTTGACCGTGATCTGTTTCATGATCAGCGTGCCCGAGGACAAAGGCAACGGTGCGCCTGTGGCCGTGCCGAACACGACCAACTCACCATTGGCGCCCAGCAGATCGGTCAGGTCCTGTGCTAGGTCACCCCCAACCGAATCGATGGCCGACACGGCGCCCGTTTTGCCGATCAGCGCCTGGGCCTTGCTTTTCCAGTCGGCGTCCGACGTGGACAGCACGTTGTCGATGCCCAGTTCAGTCAGTTCGGCCACCGCAGCGTCACGCCGCACCAGATTCAGCAGATGGATGCCGCGCGATTTGGCCAGAACCGCCATGATTTTGCCGACAGCCCCATTGGCCGCGGTCTGGATGATCCAGTCGCCCTGTTTTGCCTGCAACATTTCCAACAGCGAAATCGCGCTGAACGGCATGGCGATCAACTGCGCACCCATGGCGTCAGAGATCGCATCCGGCAGCGGCAGAACGCCGGTTGCGGGGGCGATGAAATACTCCGCCCATGTGCCGTGCACGCCTGCGATGCTTACCCTTTGACCGATCACGGAAGAGTCGACCCCCGCACCAACGGCGTCAATGGTGCCCATCGCTTCGGATCCGCCAATCGCGCCCGGCAGCTCGGGTTTATAGCCATAGTTGCCACGGATCGTCCAAAGATCATGGTTGTGGATCGGTGACAGCAGCATCTTGACGCGCACTTCGCCAGCGGCGGGCTCGGGGGTGTCAATGATTTTGGTTTCCAGTACGTCGACGGGTTCGCCAAAAGTGTCGTGAATGGCAGATTTCATGATGTATTCCTTAGTTTTCAGTGTGTTCTGGTGAAAGGCGGCGTGCGGTGTCGTCAAGCGCGCCGCGCAAGGCACTGTCGTTTTGCGACAGCTTGGACAAGATCGCGGCCCCCAGCCAAGTTGCATACAGAATGCGGGCTGAGGCGTCGGGGTCGGGCAGTGCGCGCACCGAGCCGTCAATGGCCCCGGCGCGCAACAGATCGGCAATGCGTGCGGTCAGCTGGTCAACGCCTGCATCCAGTATGACGCGCATGTCGTTGGACAGATCGGCGACTTCGGCCGCCAGTTTGACAACCAGGCAGCCCGACGCGATGCCGCAGGTGCCGCTGTGATCCAGCCATGCCGACCAGAACCTGTGCAGCTTGTCGCCTGCGGTTCCCGGGCCGTCGGCCAATGCGTCGAAACGGGCCAGATAGTCGTCGACATAGTCCTGAAGCAGGGCGCAGCCAAAGACTTCTTTGGACGAGAAGTAATAGTAGAACGACCCTTTTGGGATACCACTGGCGGCAAGGATCTGCGAAAGCCCCACGCCGCTAAAACCGCCGCGCAAAACCAGCTCTCGTCCCTTGGTCAGGATCTGCTGGCGGGTCTGTTCTGATTTGGTTGGCTGTGTCATATCCCTCAGATAGGCGCTAATAGACCGGTCGTCTAGTGGTTGGGACAATCTTTTTCCAAAAGGCAAAAACAGAAACGGCGCGCCAGATGGGCGCGCCGCTTGCAAAGAGATTTGATGGCGTCAGACGAAAAACTGGCCGCCGTTGGCCGAGATCGTCGAGCCGTTGATAAAGCCCGAATCGTCCGAAGCCAGAAACACAACGCAACGTGCGATTTCTTCCGGTTCGCCCAGGCGGCCTGTCGGGATCTGCGCGATGATCGATTCGCGCACCTTTTCCGGCACGGCCATGACCATATCGGTGCCGATGTAGCCGGGGCAGATGGCGTTGGCGGTGATACCTGCGCGCGCGCCTTCCTGAGCCAGCGATTTGACGATGCCAAGATCGCCCGCTTTGGTCGCGGCATAGTTCACTTGTGCGAATTGGCCCTTTTGCCCGTTGATCGAGCTGATGACGATCACGCGGCCGAATTTGCGTTCGCGCATGCCCGGCCAGACGGGGTGCACGGTGTTGAACACGCCGGTCAGGTTGGTGTCGACAACCTGATGCCACTGTTCGGGGGTCATTTTGTGGAAGGGCGCGTCGCGGGTGATGCCTGCGTTGGCCACCACGACGTCGACGGGGCCAAGGTCGGCTTCGACTTGGGCGATGCCTGCCTTGCTTTCGTCGTAGTCGGCAACGTTCCATTTGTAGGTCTTGATGCCGGTTTCATCGGTGAATTTCGCGGCGGCTTCGTCGTTGCCGGCATATGTCGCGGCGACGCTGTATCCTGCGTCTTTCAGGGCTTGCGAAATGGCCGCGCCGATTCCGCGCGATCCCCCGGTAACAAGTGCAACTCTGGCCATGGTATTCTCCTCCAATTGATCTTTATTCTATTAATGCGTGTATCCGCCTCGGTCGTCCATGCATTTACTGCACCAAATATGACAAGGTTTTGTCACAGCCAGTGTTACACGAAACGTGGGCGTAAGAGGGGATTTGTGCGCATTGCGCGGATGTTGGTCGCAAAGGGTGCACCGTTGTCACGCTGCGGGTGGCAGACGTGGTTAACCGGTTTGAAAAAGCTGTTTTTATCGGCACGAAGCAACCTTTGGATTTCGCGACACATGATATGCCGCGAAATCTTGTTACTCATTCCGTCATGCGCCCGCAACTATATTGCGCGGCCTGACGGAAATTAGGGGCGCTCAAGACACATGGCAACGCCCATGCCGCCGCCAATGCACAATGTCGCAAGGCCTTTTTTGGCGCCACGGCGTTTCATTTCAAACACCAGCGTGTTCAAGATCCGCGCACCCGAGGCGCCGATTGGGTGGCCGATGGCAATCGCGCCGCCGTTGACGTTCACGATGGACGGATCCCAGCCCATGTCCTTGTTCACCGCACAGGCCTGGGCGGCAAAGGCTTCGTTGGCTTCGACCAGGTCCAGGTCTTCGGCGCGCCAGCCGGCTTTTTCCAGGGCCTTGCGCGAGGCAAAGATCGGGCCCGCGCCCATGATCGACGGGTCAAGACCGACTGTTGCATAGGAAACGATTCGCGCCAGCGGTTCGATCCCGCGTTTTTCGGCATTGTCCGCTGTCATCAGCAGCGCGCCGGCAGCACCGTCGTTCAGGCCGGACGCGTTGGCCGCTGTGACCGACCCGTCCCTGGTGAAAGCGGGGCGCAGTTTTTGCATCGCCTCCAGCGTGGCACCGTGGCGGATGTATTCATCGCTGTCTACCACGGTATCGGCTTTGCGGCCTTTCACGGTAAAGGCAACAATTTCGTCCTGAAACTTGCCGGCCTTTTGGGCGGCTTCGGCCTTGTTCTGCGAAGCGACGGCGAATTCATCTTGCTGTTCACGGCCGATTTGCCATTTTTCCGCAACATTTTCGGCTGTTTGACCCATGTGGTAGCCGTTGAACGCATCCCACAGACCGTCGCGGATCATCGTGTCGATATACTGCATGTCGCCCATCTTGTGGCCTGCGCGCAGATTCGCGGCATGGGGGCTCATCGACATGTTTTCCTGACCGCCCGCGGCCACGATGTCAGCGTCTCCCAACTGGATATGCTGGGCGGCAAGGGCGACGGCGCGCAGACCCGAACCGCACACCTGGTTGATGCTCCACGCTGCGCTTTCAATCGGCAGGCCGGCATTGATATGTGCCTGACGGGCAGGGTTCTGCCCCTGGGCAGCGGTCAGAACCTGGCCCAAAATGGTCTCGCTCACCTCGGCCTTGTCGATACCGGCGCGTGCGACAATCGCCTCAAGTACAGCGGCGCCCAGATCATGTGCGGGTGTGCCGGCGAAAGAACCGGAAAAACTGCCGACGGCGGTGCGTGCGGCAGAGGCGATGACGACGTTGGTCATGGAATGCATCCTCTTGTTGTTTGACGAGGGACATATTGTCAGACCAGGCAACATGCCGCGTCCGGGCCCCTCGACTTAAGAGAATGGATAAACCATTCGATCCTGTGTCACAACGTAAACGGATGGCCAATTGACGACAGCCCGCGGGAACGGGCAGCGGACCGGGCGTTTCAGCCAACGGCACGGACAACCGGCTTGGATTTCCAATCGGGCAGGGTGGTGGGCGCACCGTAAAGATAGCCTTGCAAGCAGTTCACGCCAAGTTTGGTCAAAACCTGCGCGTCCACTTCGGTTTCGACGAATTCCGCAACTGTCATCATGTCGAAATGCTGTGCAATCGACACCATGGACCGCACCAGCGCCTGATTGTCGGTATCCTGTGCAATGCCCGAGACGAACTGGCCGTCGATCTTGAGGATGTCAAAGAAGAAGTCTTTGAAATAGCGCAAGGCCGTCTGGCCCGATCCGAAATCATCCAGCGCGAAACAAATGCCGCGTACCTGCCAGCGGTCCATAAAGTCGATGACCAGTTCCGGCACCGTCATGGCCGACCCTTCGGTGATCTCAAGGATCAGCCGCTCGGCAATGGTGGGGTTGCGATCCAGCCAGCGTTGCAGCGTGCGGGTCCATTTTGCATATCCGATCGAACGGGCCGACATATTGATCGACAGCCGCAATTGTGGCGTTTCGTGCAGGGCGCGCAGCCCCATCTGCAAGGCCAGAACGTCGATTTCGCGGCCCATTTCGGTGGCTTCAACCACATGCATAAAGTCGCGTGCGGGAATGACCCGTCCGGTTTCATCGGTGATGCGGATCAATGCCTCGTGAAAGCCGATGCGCGACGGATCACCCGACAGAACCACGGGTTGAAATGCCAGCAATGTTTGCTTGTGACGGATGGCATCGGCCACCATGTCCATCACCGACCCGTCACGGCGCGACACCGCAAAGGTTAACGGGTTTTCAGCCCCGGGCGGGATATCGGCAATGCGGCGTTTCTTCAGGTTCACGATCTTCTCCTGACTCGCGTGTTCGGCTTCCACTTTGTCGCCATATTCTCTAACAACGGCTTAATATTCTAATTCTAGCCAAATTGGCGGAGATGGCCGATGTGCGGGGAAATCACGGGCGATGACGGGATCAGCCGCTGCAATTGGGCAGGGTCCGAACCGATCTATCGCACCTATCACGATACCGAATGGGGCGTGCCCGAATACGACAGCCGCGCGCTGTGGGAGAAGCTGATCCTTGACGGGTTTCAGGCGGGCCTGTCATGGATTACCATTCTGAAAAAGCGGGAAAATTTCCGTGCGGCCTTTCGCGGTTTCAACCCGCGCGACATCGCCACATGGGGCGATGACGAGGTGGATCGGCTGGTGCAGGATGCGGGTATTATCCGCCATCGCGGCAAGATCACCGCGACCATTTCAAATGCCCGCGCGTGGTGCGCAATCGAGGACCGGGAAGGCTTTGACACCTACATGTGGCGCACTGTCGATTTCGCACCCTTGCAGCCAAAATATACGGCCCAGTCCCAGGTGCCACCCAGCACCGACCTCAGCGTGCGAATCTCCAAGCAGATGAAGAAAGACGGTTTCAAATTCTGCGGTCCCACAATCGTTTATGCATGGATGGAGGCCTGTGGTCTGGTCAACGATCATCTGACCACGTGCCACCGCCACGATGCGGTTGCGCAAATGGGCCGCGAAAACCCGTGGAAAGCCCGTTGACTCTGGTCCAAGCGGGCGTATAAGCGCCCCTTCATTGGTGTTGGTGGCCCCTGCAAGGGGATGCCTGTCGGGTGCAAGCCAGAGGACAACGCCCTTTATGAACCTAAATAAAGGAGACCAGCCGTGACCAAACGCACGTCTGCCAAGTACAAAATCGACCGCCGTATGGGCGAAAACATCTGGGGCCGCGCCAAATCGCCGGTCAACCGTCGTGAATATGGCCCCGGCCAGCACGGCCAGCGCCGCAAGGGCAAACTGTCGGACTTCGGTCTGCAGCTGCGCGCCAAGCAGAAGCTGAAAGGCTACTACGGCGACCTGACCGAAAAACAATTCCGCCGCATCTATGCCGAAGCCGAGCGTGTCAAAGGCGACACCGGTGAAAACCTGATCGGCCTGCTCGAGCGTCGCCTGGACGCCGTTGTCTACCGCGCGAAATTCGTGGCGACCGTGTTTGCGGCCCGTCAGTTCGTGAACCACGGCCACGTCCGTGTGAACGGCAAGAAAGTGAACATCCCGTCCTACCGCGTCAAAGAAGGCGACGTGATCGAAGTGCGTGACCGTTCCAAGCAGATGGCCGCCATCCTGGAAGCCACACAGCTGCCCGAGCGTGACGTGCCCGACTATATGGACGTCGACCATTCGAAACTGACCGCCACATTCGTGCGCACGCCTGCATTTGGCGATGTGCCTTATCCGGTGATCATGGAACCGAACCTCGTGGTCGAATTCTACGCCAAGAACTGATCAACCCGATCTGTTCCACAGCTTACGAAAGGCCGCGCACCGAGCGCGGCCTTTTTGCGTTTGGGGCGGGCAGGGCGATCACTGTCCAGCGGAACGATATGCCGCGCAATGCGGTGGGATTGTCACGCTGGGCACGCAAAACACTGCATGACCAAAAGAGCATGGCGCAGGCGCGTATGCCCCGCTAAAACAAGCCGCGAAGGAGCCAACCCATGACCCAAGCCATTGCGCCACAACCCGGCATTATGACAATCGACCCCTATGTGGGTGGCACCAGCCATGTGGCGGGCGTCGAAAACGCGGTGAAACTGTCGTCGAACGAAAACCCGCTTGGCCCCTCTGACAAGGCTATGGAAGCGTTTCGCCGCACGGCACACCAGCTGCACCGCTACCCGTCGACGGACCACGCGTCGTTGCGCGCCGCTCTGGCGCAGGTGCATGGCGTGGACGCCGAGCGGATTATCTGCGGTGCGGGATCGGACGAGATCATTGCATTCCTGTGTCAGGCCTATGCGGGGCCTGGCACCGAAGTTGTGCACACGGTCCACGGCTTTGGCATGTATGCTATCAGCGCCAAAGCGGCGGGGGCGACTCCGGTTGAAGTGCTGGAAGCCGACCGTGTCACCGACATCGACGCGCTGCTGGCGGCCTGCAACAAGAAGACGCGGCTGGTGTTCATCGCCAACCCCAACAACCCGACAGGGACGATGATTTCGGACGCCGAGATTGCACGTCTGGCCGACGGGTTGCCCAAGCAGGCCTTGCTGGTATTGGACGGTGCCTATGCCGATTATGTCGAAGGTTATGATGGTGGTTCTTCGCTGGTTGACAGCCGTCAGAACGTTGTGATGACACGCACCTTTTCCAAGCTTTACGGCCTGGGGGGGCTGCGCATCGGCTGGGGCTATGGTCCGGCGCATGTGATCGACGTGTTGAACCGCATTCGCGGACCGTTCAACGTAAGTCAGGCGGCGCTGGACACCGCCGAGGCGGCGGTGCGCGATGTGGCCTATGCCGACCATTGCCGCAGCGAGAATGCCCGTTGCCGTACAATTCTGGCCGAAGGGCTGGCCGCCCTGGGCGTGCCGTCTGATGTGAGCCATGCCAACTTTGTGCTGGCCCGATTTGGCAGCGCCGCCGAGGCCAACGCCTGTGATGCATGGTTGCAGAGTCAGGGATTGATCGTGCGCAAAGTGGCTGGCTACAAATTGCCTGCCGCGCTGCGGATCACTGTGGGCGATGAAAGCGCATGCCGTCGTGTTGTTCACGCGGTGCGCCAGTTCAAGGAAGGCAAAAGCGCATGACGGCTCTGGCGACGGCACCTGCGGCCCCAATCTACAACCGCATTGCGCTGATCGGTCTGGGGCTGATCGCGTCGTCGATGTACTGGGCCATCCAGCGCGGTGGTCTGGCGGGCGAGGTCACCGGCTATGCACGCAGTCAGGAAACCCGCGACACCGCGCGCCGCATCGGGCTGACCGACCGTGTCTGCGATACCGCAGCCGAAGCGGTGGCGGGCGCCGATCTGGTGGTGCTGGCGGTGCCTGTGGGCGCGATGGCTTCGGTCGCCGCCGAGATTGCGCCGCATCTGGCGCCGGGCACGACTGTGACCGATGTGGGGTCGGTCAAACGCAACGTCATCGAAAACGTCGGCCCGCACATGCCCGAAGGTGTGCATTTCATTCCGGGCCACCCGCTGGCGGGAACCGAGCATTCGGGGCCGGAGTCGGGCTTTGCGACGCTGTTCGACAACCGCTGGTGCCTGCTGGTTCCGGTTGAAGGCACGGAGCCTGCGGCCACCGCGAAACTGCGCAGCCTGTGGGAAGGTCTGGGTTCGAATGTCGAGGAAATGGATGCCGATCACCATGATCTGGTGCTGGCCGTCACCTCGCATACGCCGCACCTGATCGCTTACACGATGGTGGGCGTGGCCGATGATCTGGGCCGCGTGACCGATGGCGAAGTGATCAAATACTCGGCCGCCGGCTTTCGTGACTTTACCCGCATCGCGGCATCTGACCCGACCATGTGGCGCGACGTGTTCCTGACCAACAAGGACGCGACACTGGAAATTCTGGGCCGTTTCACCGAAGAGCTGTTTGCCCTGCAACGCGCCATTCGCACCGGCGACGGCGACCATTTGTTCGACTATTTCACCCGCACCCGTGCAATCCGGCGCGGGATTATCGAGGCGGGTCAGGACACCGATGCGCCGGACTTTGGCCGCACACCGCGCAAAGAGACGACATGAGGGCTGCGCTGTCTTTGATTTTGGCCGTCTGTGTGGCCACAACGGCGGCGGCCAAGGCCCCCAAGACCTCCCTTCGCCCGATTGCACGAGCCAACGAAGTGGTCGCACGGGCGCAGATTGATCCGTTGGGCGTGATTGTCCTGCAACCGGACCAAAGCGCTGTGCATCTGGCGATGGTGGCGTCCTTCACCGGCCCGAAGGTCGCCTTGCGCCCGTTCGTGCGCCCCAAGGCGCTGGAACACAAAGCGATGGCCAAGAAACGCAAGCGCGCCAAAGGTTCGGTGTGCGGCGACCTGGCGCTTCAAGGCACCTATATCGGTCCGGTGCCGGGGCGGATTGCGGCCTGTGGCATCGACGAGGCGGTCAAGCTGAGGTCGGTGTCTGGCGTCGTGCTCAGCCAGGAGGCCGTGATGGATTGCACGACGGCCAAGGCATTGAAAAAATGGACTGAACGCAGCGCAAAGCCCGCAATGGCGCGTCTGGGCGGTTTGACCGGATACCGCGTGGCGGCGCATTACACCTGTCGCACCCGCAACAACCAGCCTGGCGCGAAAGTGTCGGAGCACGGCAAGGGCCATGCGATCGACATCTCGGGGTTTCAACTGAAAAACGGCCAGATTGTCAGCGTTCAGGAAGGGTGGAATTCTGCGCGCTACAACAAGGCGCTGCGCAAGATGCACGCGGGGGCTTGCGGGCCCTTTGGCACGGTGCTGGGCCCGAATGCCGACCGCTTTCACCGCGACCATTTCCATTTTGACACGGCGCGTTATCGCAGTGGTTCGTATTGCCGATAGGTGATTGGGGCTTTGCCCCCGCCGCTTGCGCGGCTCCCCCAGGATATTTCGGGCCAAAAGAAATCTGGGGCGCTTGCCCTTTTCATCGCAGTGCGGATCGGATTTACCCTATGGACGGACAGAAGGGATAAGATGCGATGACGATGTGGGTTTTCGGCTATGGCAGCTTGCTTTGGAACCCCGGATTTCCGGTGGCGGACCGCGTGGTGGCGCGGTTGAAAGGGTATCAGCGATCATTCTGTATGCGCTCGATCCATCACCGTGGCTCTGAGGAAGAACCGGGGCTGGTGCTGGCGCTGGATGCGGTGGGCGCTGCGTCATGCGAAGGCATAGCAATGGCGGTTGCCGAGGGCGAGGAAGCGGCGACACTGGAGTATTTGCGCGCACGCGAGCTGATTTCGTCGGCCTATTACGAGGCGACGGTGTCGCTGCAACTGGTGGACGGGCGCGTTGTCGATGCGGTGGCCTATATTATTGACCCGGAACACGACCAGTATTGCGGCGACCTGCCACTGGAAGAACAGGCGCAGATTATCGCCAGGGCCGTGGGCGGACGTGGCCCCAATACCGAGTATCTGTTCAACACTGCCGATCATTTGAACCAGATTGGCCTGCAAGATGCCGATCTGGACTGGTTGGCGGCGCGTGTGCGGGCAATCTGTGCATAATCCCTTGGCCTTGATGGCAAATGTTCGTTATCGTTGCTGCAGAGCAGTAATTTAGGGCAAGGACCCGGGCGCATGTCGCAGATGGATCGCGAAACGCGGCCACAATTCTCACAACCGGTGCGTCAGATCGCACTGATGCTGATTGTGATCGCCCTGAGTGCCGGAATGGTCTTTGTTGCGGCCCCCAGCGTGCTGCCGGTATTCGAGGCCAACCCCTATCTAAACGGGTTTATCTTCTTTGTTTTCCTGATCGGCGTCGTGGCCTGTTTCTGGCAGGTCTTGCAGCTGATCGGATCGGTGCGGTGGATCGAAGGCTTTGCCGCCGACACGCTGGAAGGCGATGACAAGGCGCCGCAACTGCTGGCGCCGCTGGCGTCGTTGCTGCGCACGCGCGGGGCGCGGATGCAGGTTTCGGCCACCTCCACGCGGTCGATATTGGATTCGGTGGCCACGCGGGTCGACGAGGCGCGCGAGATCACGCGCTACATCGTCAACCTTTTGATTTTTCTTGGACTTTTGGGGACCTTTTACGGTCTGGCGACCACCGTTCCGGCATTGGTCGACACCATTCGCAGCCTGGCACCGCAAGAGGGTGACGCGGGCGTCGACGTGTTTGGCCGCCTGATGGATGGTCTGGATTCACAACTCAGTGGCATGGGCGTCGCCTTTGGATCGTCGTTGCTGGGTTTGGCGGGATCGTTGATCGTGGGGCTGTTGGAACTGTTTGCAGGCCATGGACAGAACCGGTTTTACCGCGAACTGGAAGAATGGCTAAGTTCGATCACGCGCGTCAGTTTTGCGTCGGGCGATGATGCGGCGGGTGACGGTCAGGTGATGGCGGGGGTGATTGATCATCTGGCCGGGCAGATGGAAACGCTGCAACAGATGTTCACACAGTCTGATATCTCGCGCACCATGGTCGACGAAAAGCTTGGCACGTTGGCCGATGCGATTCAGGGCATGACCCGCCAGATGCAACACGGCGACCCGGAGAATTCGGCGCTGGAGCGGGTGGCCGCGGGGCAGGAGCGGCTGATTGCACATCTGGAAGCACAGGGGACGGGCGACGGGATTGACGCGGAAAGCCGGATGCGGCTGCGGTCGATCGACGTGCAGATGCTGCGTATTCTGGAAGAGATTTCCGCAGGCCGTCAGGAAAGCCTGGCCGAGCTGCGCACCGATATTGCCGGGTTGGCCCAGGCGCTGTCAAAGCCGCGCGGGCAGAACCGGGGCAATCGTGGCCGCGGGGTCCAAAGCGGAACGGGCGACATCAAAGGTGACGGCTGATGGCTTTGTCGCGGCGCACGGGTTCGCGGTTTCAGGGGTCGATCTGGCCCGGCTTTGTCGACGCGATGACCGGACTGCTGCTGGTGCTGATGTTTGTGCTGACCATTTTCATGGTGGTGCAATATGTGCTGCGCGAAACCATCTCGGGGCAGGAAAGCGAACTGGACCAACTGGCCGGTGAAGTAGCGGCGCTGGCACAGGCGCTGGGGCTGGAAGAGCAGCGCGGCAACCAACTGGATGCGCGGCTTTCGGCGCTTTCAGCAACGCTGAGCGATGCCCAGCAACAGGTGTCGGATCAGGCGGCGCTGATCACTTCGCTGACCCAGCAACGTGATGCACAGGCCAGCGAACTGGCCGCCGCGCAGACACGGATTACCAGTTTCGAGGCGCAGGTGGCAGCCTTGCTTGCCGACCGCAATCAGGCCCAAGCTGCGGTTGCGGATTTGCAGGCAGAACAGACGCGGCTGTTGTCCGAGCAAGAGGCGCTGAATCTGGCGCTGGCGCAAGCGCGGGAAGAAATCGACGCCGGCACGGAAGCGGCACGACTGGCTGCGGCACGGCGCGAGGCACTGGATGCGCTGGTGGCGGATTTACGGGCCAGAAATGCCGAGGCTGAAGGGCAACTGGCGACGTTGAACAGCGCGCTGGCGGAAACCCAGACAGCGTTGAGCGAGGAAGAGGCGGCCAAACTTGCCGAAGCAGAAGCCGCCAAACTTTTGCGCGAACGGCTGAGTGAGGCAGATGCCGAACTGACCTCGATGACCCTGGCGCTGGAAGCGCAGCGCAAAAAGGCCGAAGAAACCCTGACCCTTCTGGCCGCCGCGCGCGCGGCCGAGGCGGATCTGGACACGCAACTGGTTGCGGCCCTTTTGCAGGTGGAAACCCTGAAAGGGCAGGCCGAAGGCACCGACAGCACAGTGCAGGAACTGGCCAGCCAGCGGCAGGCGCTGAGCGCGCAGAAGGAGGCCCTGGAAGGTCAGCTTGCGGCGCTGCAAGGGCAGCTGGACGTGGCACAGGCCACCATCGAGGCAGGCAGCGCCGAGACCCAGGATCTGCGCGCACGTCTCACAGCAGCCCTTGCCGATGTTACGGCGCAGACAGCTGCGGCAGAGGCGGCGAAATCAACCAGCGCCGATTTGCGCACACAGTTGCAGGCGGCTCTGGCGGCCAAGCTGGCAGCGGAAACAGAGGCGCAGAGCCTGAACGCTGATGCGGCGCAAGTGCGTGCGCAACTGGCCGCAGCGCTGGCGGCGAAACTGGCCGCCGAGAATGCCATCGACGAAACGATGACCGATGCAGAACGCCGCGCGGCGCTGTTGCAAACCGCGCGCGACAAACTGGCCGAGGAACAGGAAAAATCTGCCGCCGCCCAGCGAAAGACCGAGGTGCTGAATCAGCAGGTCGCGGCGCTGCGCGCGCAACTGGGGCAATTGCAGGCGCTGCTGGACGACGCCAAGACGCGGGACGAAGCTGCGCAGGTTGAACTGCAATCGCTGGGCCAGGACCTGAACACCGCTTTGGCGCGTGTGGCCGCAGAAGAGCGCCGCCGCCGTCTGCTGGAAGAGCAGGAGCGCAAGCGATTGGAAGCGGCAGCGCAGGATCTGGAAAAATACCGCTCGGAGTTCTTTGGCCGCCTGCGTGATGTCCTGGGCAATCAGGAAGGGGTGCGGATCGAAGGCGACCGGTTTGTGTTTTCTTCGGAAGTGCTTTTCCCGCCCGGTGCCGCCACCCTGTCCGAGGACGGACAGCGCGAGATTTCCAAAATCGCGGCAATCCTGCGCAGCGTGGCCAGCGATATCCCGCCCGAGATCAATTGGGTGATCCGTGTGGACGGGCACACCGACAACGTGCCGCTGTCGGGCTTTGGCGAATTTGCCGACAACTGGGAACTGAGCCAGGCGCGCGCGCTGTCGGTTGTGAAATATATGGTGAATTTCCTTGGTATTCCGCCGGACCGGCTGTCGGCCAACGGGTTTGGCCAGTACCAGCCTGTGAACACCGCGGACACCGACGCGGCGCGGGCGCAGAACCGCCGGATCGAATTGAAATTTACCGAGAAGTAAGTGCGTGGTGGTGCGCTGTGCGTCTGGGGGCTCTGCCCCCGGCGCTGGCGCGCCGCCCCCGGAGTTTGCCTGGCAAGATGAAGGAGGGCTTAGGCTCTGGACCCATTAATTCTATATACTCAGCGGCGATTTCGCGAAATTTCAAAGGTTTGGGGCGTGCAGCCAATAGTGGTTCTATTTGCAAGCGACCCAAGACGTTGAAATGAAGCGAAATCGCCGCCCTTCGGGTTTGACGGATTTTCCCGCAGCCTGCGGCGCATCTGCTTAAAATAGAACCACTATTCTTGCGCAAATGCTTCTTGTCTGCGAAAAAATCTGTCAAACTGAGTATATAGAATTAATGGGTCCAGAGCCTAGCGCAGGGTCATGCGGGCGCTGCGGCTGTCAATGTCGCGGCCCTGACGGATCAGCGTGACGGTGCCGGTGTAGGTGCCGCCGGGCCAGCGGGCCCGTTTCAGCCGTTTGCCGACAGCGCGGAAAAACTGGGCCTGTGGCTTTTCCAGCGTGGCACTTTGATCGACGATGGTGCCATCGGGTCCGGTCAGGGCGATGCGAAACCTGTCGCCCTTTTGGCCGCCAAAAGCAAAGCCATAGACGACCAAAGCCGGTGTTGTGGCCGAAAGGGACGGGGCGTTGGCCTGGCCTGATTTGACATCGCCATAGGCGGGAACGGTATCGGAAAAGCCCACGTCAAGAATGCCGCCGGGCCGGTAGGGCGGCGGGTCCTGCCACAGGGTATGCGTATCAGGGCTGCCGCAGGTGATCGCGCCATCGGGATCGAACGGGTCGATGGTGGCGCCATCGTGGCGCACGCTCAGGTGGACATGGGGAAATTGGGCGCGCCCGCTGTTGCCAACCTGTCCCAGCACCGCACCACGTTCGACCTGCTCGCCCGTGCGCACCGACAGGCTGCCCTTTTTCATATGGCAATATTGGGTTTCCCAGCCCTTGCCGTGGTCGATGACCACGCCATTGCCGCATTCACGGCCCGCAACCTCGGCGCTGTTATCCTTGGAATAGGTGCGGTCGGCCATGCCATCACGCACCCCTTTGACAGTGCCGGTGGCGCTGGCCAGAACATTCACGCCCGCCTGCATCTGTTTCAGGGTGGCCAGGCCAAAGTCGGTGCCTTTATGGGCGTCATAGCTGAGCGGGGCGCAGCGGTAGTCGAATGCGCCGGTGGTCGGGTCGTGATCGACATATTGCTGGATGAAACAGTCGCGCCCCAGATCGCAGGCTATCGGGGATGTCAAAACAGGTTCGCTCGCCGCAGGCATCCCTGCGGCGAGCGTGAGTGACAGTGCAGCGCAAAGCGTGCGGATCATTCCGCCGTCAGAAGGGGCGGCTTGTTGCCCGAAATCTGCGGTTTTTCCGGCCCTTCGACCTTGAGGTCGAGCACGCCGTTTTTCATGCCGACCTTGACCACGCCACCTTTGGCCAGTTTGCCAAAGAGCAGTTCTTCGGCCAGTGGCTTCTTGATGTATTCCTGGATCACGCGGCCCAAGGGGCGCGCGCCCATCTTGCTGTCGTACCCCTTGTCGGCCAGCCATTCAGCGGCGGGACGTGTCAGTTCGATGGTCACACCACGGTCCATCAGCTGTGCTTCGAGTTGCAGCACGAACTTTTCGACCACTTGCAGGATCACCGCCTTGGGCAGTGGGGCAAAGCTGATCACCGCGTCCAGACGGTTGCGGAATTCGGGCGTAAAGGTCCGTTCGATGGCGGCTGTGTCCTCGCCCTCGCGACGGTCACGGCCAAAGCCGATCGCCTCTTTCGCCTGTTCCGCCGCACCGGCGTTTGAGGTCATGATCAGCACCACGTTGCGGAAGTCCACCGTGCGACCGTTGTGGTCGGTCAGGCGGCCATGGTCCATGACCTGCAACAGGATGTTGTAGACATCCGGGTGCGCCTTTTCCATCTCGTCCAGCAGCAGAACGCAGTGCGGATGCTGGTCGATCCCGTCGGTCAGCAGACCGCCCTGATCGAAGCCGACATAGCCCGGAGGGGCACCGATCAGACGGCTGACCGCGTGTTTTTCCATGTATTCCGACATGTCGAACCGCAGCAGTTCCACACCCAGCGTATCGGCCAGCTGTTTTGCCACTTCGGTCTTGCCCACGCCGGTTGGTCCTGCGAACAGGTAGTTGCCGATGGGTTTCTCCGGCTCGCGCAGGCCGGCACGCGACAGTTTGATGGCCGAGGCAAGCGCCTCGATGGCGCTGTCCTGACCAAAGACCACCCGTTTCAGCGACCCTTCGAGGTCTTTCAGCACAGCGGCGTCGTCTTTCGATACGTTTTTCGGCGGGATGCGGGCGATCTTGGCCACCACGGCCTCGATCTCCTTGGTGCCGATGGTCTTGCGCCGCTTGTTGGCGACCACCAGATGCTGCGCCGCGCCGGCCTCGTCGATGACGTCGATGGCGCTGTCGGGCAGTTTGCGATCGTTGATGTACCGGCTGGCCAGTTCCACCGAGGTTTTGATCGCATCCGAGGTGTATTTGACCGAGTGGTGATCCTCGAAATAGGGTTTCAGACCACGCAGGATTTTCACCGCATCTTCGACCGACGGTTCGCTGACGTCGATTTTCTGGAACCGGCGCGACAGGGCGCGGTCCTTTTCGAAATGCTGGCGGAATTCCTTGTAGGTGGTCGAACCCATGGTGCGCAATTTGCCCCCCTGAAGCGCAGGCTTCAGCAGGTTGGACGCGTCCATCGCACCGCCCGATGTGGCACCGGCTCCGATGACGGTATGGATTTCGTCGATGAACAGAACCGCGTCCTTGTGCGCTTCCAGCTCGGTCACGACCGCTTTCAGCCGTTCCTCGAAATCACCGCGATAGCGTGTGCCGGCCAGCAATGCGCCCATGTCCAGCGAATAGATCGTGGTGTTGGCCAGAACCTCGGGCGTTTCGCCCGATACGATCTTGCGCGCCAGACCTTCCGCGATGGCGGTTTTGCCAACACCGGGGTCGCCCACCAGAAGCGGGTTGTTCTTGCGCCGGCGGCACAGAACCTGAATGCAGCGTTCGACTTCGCTGTCGCGTCCGATCAACGGATCAATTTCACCCTCACGCGATTTGGCGTTCAGATCGACGCAGTATTTCTCAAGCGCCGAATCCTTTTTCTCACCTTCGGTCACGCCCTGCGGCTCGTCCTCATGCTCGGGCGCGCCCGAGACGGGGCGCGGATCGCCAAAGGCGGGGTCTTTGGCGACGCCGTGGGCGATAAAGTTGACCGCATCATAACGGGTCATGTCCTGTTCTTGCAGGAAATAGGCCGCGTTGCTTTCGCGCTCGGCAAAGATCGCGACCAGCACGTTGGCGCCTGTCACCTCGGTGCGGCCCGACGACTGCACATGAATTGCCGCGCGTTGAATAACACGCTGGAACGCCGCTGTGGGCACGGCTTCGCTGCCGTCGATGTCTGTGACAAGGTTCGACAGATCCTCGTCGACGAATTCGTTCAGCGTCGTGCGCAGTTCGTCTACGTCTACGCTACAGGCCTGCATGACACGTTTGGCGTCGGGTTCGTCGACCAGCGCCAGCAGCAAATGCTCAAGCGTTGCGAATTCATGGCGGCGCTCGTTTGCCAGCGCCAGCGCGGAATGGATTGCTTTTTCCAATGTCGTCGAGAATGAAGGCACGCTCGTGCTCCTTCTGATCTGGGTCGGTGAAGGCGTTTGACGGCCCTGCTGCCAACCATGGCCTCATACTGTTAGAGTTTGGTTGATCGACGGCTGGCTTCAAGGGTTTTCTTTCATAATCCGGTCACAAAAGTGGCAAACCTGAAAGAAATGCTGTCGATTGTTGCGAATGGGGAGCTTCAAAACCGGTCGCGGCGGGCGCGGATTTCGGTAAAGACGTCCAGTGGCGTTGAATCTGCCATTTCCAGATGAGCGGCAATGGCAGGGTCTGAGGCGCGCAAAAAGGGGTTGGTGTCCATTTCAAGCTGAAGCCTGGATGGTACGGTGGGCATTCCGGCGGCGCGTTTCTCGGCGATGTCCTGTATCCGAGATATAAGTGCAGGGTTCTGCGGATCAACCGTGGCGGCGAATTTTGCGTTGGTGGTGGTGTATTCGTGGCCCGAACACACGGTGGTATCACCGGGCAGGGCGGCCAGTTTGGCCATGCTTTCCAGCATTTGCGCAGGGGTGCCCTCAAACAGGCGTCCGCATCCCAGGGCCATCAGGCTGTCGGCGGTAAACACCAGTTTGGATTCGGGGGTATAAAAAGCAATGTGGCCGATGGTGTGGCCGCTGACATCCAGAACTTCAAAAGAATCGCTGCCCAGGCGAAAGCTGTCACCCTCGGTCACGGCCAGATCCAGCGGTGGCAGGCGGTGGGCATCTGCGGCGGCACCCACAACCCTGGCCGGGTGATCGGCCAGCAGGTCGGGCAAGCCGTCGACGTGGTCCCAGTGGTGATGGGTCAGCAGCACATGGCTCAGCGTCCAGCCGCGCGCGGCCAGCGCCGCTTTGATCGGTCCGGCTTCGGGCACGTCGATCACCGCTGTTTCGCCGCTTTTGGCATCATGGACCAAAAAGGCATAGTTGTCTTCAAGGCAGGGAACGGTGACGAGTTCGAGAGGCATGGTCATTTCCTTCACGGTTGATAGGATCAGCGCGACCGCCAACTTGACTGATCCGATGAAGGGCTGCAATGCACCTCGACGTACAGGACTTGCGCAATTTTTATTATCGCAGCGCGCTGGGACGTGCCGCGCAGAAATCATTGCGCGGGCGCATGCTGGAACTGTGGCCCGAGGCCAAGGGCCAGACGGTGGCCGGATACGGCTTTGCCGTGCCGCTGCTGCGCCCCTATCTGCAAGACGCGCGTCGGGTGATGGCGCTGATGCCGGGGCCGCAGGGGGTCATGCCCTGGCCCGCGGGGCAGGCAAATGTGTCGGCGCTGATCGAAGAGACGATGTGGCCCATCGAGACCGGACATGTGGACAAGCTGGTGGTGATGCACGGGCTGGAAACCTCGGACCGTCCGCAGGATCTGCTGGAAGAATGCTGGCGGGTGCTGGGGCCGGGGGGCAAGGCGCTGTTTATCGTGCCCAACCGCGCGGGGCTGTGGTCGCGGCGGGACCGCACGCCGTTTGGCTACGGGCGGCCCTATTCGGCGTCGCAGCTGGAAACGCAGTTGCGCACGCATCAGTTCCTGCCCGAACGCCATGTGGGCGCGCTGTATCAGTTTCCATCGGGCAAACGTGTCTGGATGAAATCCGCAGCCATGTTCGAAGGGGTGGGGCGCGCCGTGCCCGGCATGATCGCGGGCGGGGCGTTTATGGTTGAAGCGACCAAGCTGGTCTATCCGCCCAAGGGCAAATCGAGCCGCGCGCGCAAACGGGCAAGCGTGCTGGAAGGGTTGACCGAACCCGTGGCGAAGCCTGTCTGAGTTCCAGACAGGGTTATCCGGCGGGGGCATTTTTGTCTTTGATCAGAGCGGAGCGCCTGATCGGCGGTCACGCCTTTGGAATGACGGGAGGCACTGCCATGAGTGGTAAGGTCACTAGGCTCTGGACCCATTAATCTTACATGCTCAGCGGCTATTTCACGAAATTTCAGTGGTTTGGGGTGCGCAGCCAATAGTGGTTCTATTTGCAAGCGGCCCAAGCCGTTGAAATCAAGTGAAATCGCCGCCCTTTCGGGTTTGACGGATTTTCCCGCTGGAAGCGTCACATCTGCTTGAAATAGAACCACTATTCCCGCGCAAATGCTCCTAACCAGCGAAAAAATCTGTCAAACTGAGCATGTAAGATTAATGGGCCCAGAGCCTAGGGCCCAGACCCTAAGCACGCGAAGTTGCAAATCGGTGCAGCATCCTCAAAAGCTTACTCGGTTCACCAATGCCCGGAATCGAGGCTCGAAGAGCCGCCGGGCAGCGCCCGACCGCCCGGACGGGCGGGCGCTTCTTCGCTGTATTGCAATTCTGCTTCCCCACGCCAAAGACGAGAAATTAAGTGGCATCCACTGACGTCCCAATGCCCACCCGCGGTCGGGCGCTGCCCGTTGTTGTTGGGTCGCTCTATCCTGCCATTCACTTCGTATTACCGAACCCCACCTCCAGCACTCCGCCAAAATCCGCCAGCGCCGAACGCGGCGTAATTTCCAACCCGTGACGTGTTCGTCTAGGCTGCGCGCAAACGCACGCGACTCTGGGAGGAGAGACCAATGAAAGACGCAGCCACCGCCTTGCCGGCAGCTATGGACATCAAGGACATGCCCGATCCGGCTGAAATGCCCTCGCTGAAAGGCAAGGTCTCGGAGGAAGAATGGGCGCTGCGCTGCCAGTTGGCGGCCACCTACCGGCTGTGCGCCATGCACGGCTGGACCGATCTGGTGTTCACCCACATCTCGGCACGGCTGCCCGACGAGGACGGGGCCGAGCGGTTTTTGATCAACCCTTACGGCGTGATGTTTGACGAGATGACGGCGTCGTCGCTGGTCAAGATCGACCTTGAGGGCAACATCTGTCAGGACACGCCCTACAACATCAATCCGGCGGGCTTCACCATCCATTCGGCCATACACGCGGCGCGCCATGATGCGGGCTGTGTGATCCATGTGCACACGCCTTACGGTGTTGCGGTGTCGGTGCAGAACGGCGGGCTGCGGCGCTATACACAGTTTTCGATGATCGTGAACAACGATCTGGCCTATCACGACTACGAAGGCATCGCCCTGGAACTGGACGAGCGGGAACGCATCGTCAACGATCTGGGCGACAAGTCGCTGCTGATGCTGCGCAACCATGGTACCCTGACGCTGGGGGCGAATTGTGCGATCGCTTTCCTGCGGATGTATTTCCTTGAGAACGCCTGCAAGACGCAGATTTTCGCGCAGGCAGCCGGAACCGAAAACCTGCATGAGGAGGATCAGGCAATGGCCGATACGGTGCAGGCACAGGCCGCAGGCGCGTTCACGCCGGGATATGGCGACAACCTGATCTGGCCGGGTCTGATGCGCAAACTGAAACGGACCAATCCGGGGTACGATCACTAGCACTTTTTGCGCGCGCAGGCAGGGGGCCGGCCCCCCGGCCTGCGGCCGTCCCCCGGAGTTTTTCGGGCAAAATGAAGCAGAGGGCCGCCGCGGGGTTGGGGGTGGTAAATTTGTGGTGAATGCCTCGGAATCGCTCATTCACGGCCTCTGATCCGAACAGTTTTTTAACAAATTCATTGGCGCAAAGGGTCGCAGTTGGCCTAAATATTTGAAATTAAAAGATAAGACCCTTTTGCACAGGGTGCTGTCCACAGTTGCGGGGTGCGCAGGGGTCTGATACATCCCCCCTGATTTCAGCGGATTGATGCCCATCAGCCCGCACCAACTCCCTCGTTCTGTCGTCGCGGATGCGGCGAAGACCGGGGCCAGACATTGGAAGGGTGGACGTGTCCGAACCAGCTTCGATCTCCACAGGCATCGCCAAGCGCTATGCGACTGCCGTCTACGACTTGGCCAAAGAGACCAAGGCCGTAAAAGCCATCGAGACCGATATTGCTGCCTTGCAAGATGCCATGGCACAGTCGGGCGACTTTAACGCTATGATCCATTCGCCGATCTACACCCGCGACCAGCAAGGCGCGGCCGTGACGGCGTTGGCGAAAAAGATGAAGCTGTCGGACGTGATGTCCAACACGCTGGCACTGATGGCGCAAAAGCGTCGTCTGTTTGTGCTGCCGCAGCTGGTGCAGACCCTGCGCGAGGTGATTGCCGAAGACAAAGGCGAAGTGACTGCTGATGTGACATCGGCCAAGGCACTGACCAAGACGCAATCGGACAAACTGGCCAAGACGCTGACCGCGTCGATGGGCAAAACCGTGACTATTCATGCGACCGTTGATGAAAGCCTCATCGGCGGTCTTGTCGTCAAAGTGGGCTCGAAGATGATCGACACGTCGATCCGCTCCAAGCTCAATTCCCTTCAGAATGCAATGAAAGAGGTCGGATAAATGGGTATCCAAGCAGCAGAAATTTCTGCGATCCTGAAAGACCAGATCAAGAATTTTGGTCAAGAAGCAGAAGTCGCCGAAGTCGGCCGCGTTCTGAGCGTCGGTGACGGTATCGCCCGTGTCTATGGTCTGGACAATGTTCAGGCCGGCGAGATGGTCGAATTCCCCGGTGGCATTCAGGGCATGGCCCTGAACCTGGAAAGCGACAACGTCGGTGTCGTGATCTTCGGGTCCGACCGCGACATCAAGGAAGGTGACGTTGTCAAACGCACCAACTCGATCGTGGACGTTCCCGTCGGTGACGAACTGCTGGGCCGCGTTCTGGACGGTCTGGGCAACCCGCTGGACGGCAAAGGCCCGCTGAACGCCAAAGAGCGTCGCGTGGCGGACGTCAAGGCACCGGGCATCATCCCGCGTAAATCGGTTCACGAACCGATGGCAACCGGCCTGAAATCGGTCGACGCGATGATCCCGATCGGCCGTGGCCAGCGCGAGCTGATCATTGGTGACCGTCAGACCGGCAAAACCGCCGTGGCCCTGGACGCGATCCTGAACCAGAAATCCTACAACGACGCCGCAGGCGACGATGAAAGCAAGAAGCTGTACTGCATCTATGTTGCCATCGGTCAAAAGCGTTCGACCGTTGCCCAGCTGGTGAAAAAGCTCGAAGAGAGCGGCGCCATCGAATATACCACAGTGGTTGCCGCCACCGCGTCGGACCCCGCGCCGATGCAGTACCTGGCACCCTATACCGCGACAGCCATGGCGGAATTCTACCGCGACAACGGCCGTCACGCGCTGATCATCTATGATGACCTTTCCAAACAAGCGGTGTCCTACCGCCAGATGTCGCTGCTGCTGCGCCGCCCGCCCGGCCGCGAAGCCTACCCCGGCGACGTTTTCTATCTGCACTCGCGCCTGCTGGAGCGTTCGGCCAAGCTGAACGAAGACAACGGCTCGGGCTCGCTGACGGCTCTGCCGATCATCGAAACCCAGGGTGGTGACGTTTCCGCGTTTATTCCGACCAACGTGATTTCGATCACCGACGGCCAGATCTTCCTGGAAACCGAACTGTTCTACCAGGGTATCCGTCCTGCTGTGAACACCGGTCTGTCGGTGTCGCGCGTTGGCTCGTCGGCGCAAACCAGCGCGATGTCCAGCGTTGCAGGCCCGGTGAAACTGTCGCTGGCCCAGTACCGTGAAATGGCGGCCTTCGCCCAGTTCGGTTCCGACCTTGATGCGTCGACACAGGCGTTGCTGAACCGTGGTGCACGTCTGACCGAGCTGATGAAACAGCCGCAGTATTCGCCCCTGACCAACGCCGAAATCGTCTGCGTCATCTTCGCAGGCACCAACGGCTTCCTGGACAAGGTTGCGATCAAGGACGTCGGCCGCTGGGAAGCGGGCATGCTGGCGCACATGCGCTCCAAGCATCAGGATGTTCTGGACTGGATCACAAACGAAGATCCCAAGATCAAGGGCGATGCCGCAGACAAGCTGCGTGCAGCTCTGGACACCTTCGCAACTGACTTCGCTTAAGGAGAGATAAGGCAATGCCAAGTCTCAAGGACCTTAAAAACCGGATCCAGAGTGTGAAGAACACTCGGAAGATCACTAAAGCCATGCAAATGGTGGCCGCGGCGAAACTTCGCCGCGCCCAGGAAGCTGCCGAACAGTCGCGGCCCTATACAGAGCGGTTCAATGCCGTGATGGCAGGGCTGGCGGGTTCCGTTGGCGGATCTGACAGTGCGCCCAAGCTGCTGAGCGGCACGGGCAGTGACCAGACCCACCTGTTGGTCGTCATGACCGCGGAACGTGGCCTGTGCGGCGGTTTCAACGCGAACATCTCGAAAAAGGCCAAGGCCAAGGCAGCGGAATTGGAAGCGGCGGGCAAGACCGTCAAAATCCTGACCGTTGGCAAAAAAGGCCGTGACGCCATGAAACGTGATCTTGGATCGCGCTTTGTGGGCCACGTCGACCTGACCGAGGTCAAGCGTGTCAGCTACCCCGACGCGCAAGGCATCGCCAAGGACATCCTTGGCCGCTTTGACGCTGGTGAATTTGATGTTGCCACGATCTTCTATGCGAAGTTCGTGAACGTTGTGAGCCAGACGCCCACAGCACAACAGATCATTCCGTTCGAGGTGCCTGCCGAGGCGGTTGCCGATGTCGATGGCTCGACCGTCTATGATTACGAGCCCAGCGAAGAGGCCGTTCTGGCTGATTTGCTGCCGCGTGCGATTGCGACGGCGATCTTCTCGGCTCTGCTGGAAAACGGGGCGTCCGAACAGGGCGCACGGATGTCCGCAATGGACAACGCCACCCGCAACGCAGGCGACATGATCGAAAAGCTGACCATTCAGTACAACCGTTCGCGTCAGGCCGTGATCACCAACGAGCTGATTGAAATCATTTCGGGCGCCGAGGCGCTCTAAGACAAACCGGAGTTATACGACATGGCAAAAGCAGTCGGAAAAATCACCCAAGTCATCGGGGCCGTCGTCGACGTGCACTTCGAAGACAACCTGCCAGAGATCTTGAACGCTCTGACAACTGAAAACAACGGCCGCCCGCTGGTTCTGGAAGTTGCCCAGCACCTTGGCGAAAACACCGTGCGTACCATTGCGATGGACGCCACCGAAGGTCTGGTCCGCGGCGCGCCCGTGTCGGACACCGGTGCGCCTATCCAGGTGCCCGTTGGTCCCGGCACTTTGGGCCGCATCCTGAACGTCACCGGCGACCCCGTTGACGAAAAGGGCCCTGTTGACGCGACAGAAACACGTTCGATCCATGGCGAAGCGCCTGCCTTCGACCAACAGTCGACAGCGACCGAGATCCTGACCACAGGCATCAAGGTTATCGACCTGCTGGCCCCCTACACCAAGGGTGGTAAAATCGGTCTGTTCGGCGGTGCCGGCGTGGGCAAAACCGTTCTGATCATGGAACTGATCAACAACATCGCAAAAGTGCACTCGGGTGTGTCCGTGTTCGCCGGTGTTGGTGAGCGGACCCGTGAAGGCAACGACCTTTACTACGAAATGATCGAATCCGGCGTTATCGTTCCCGACAACCTGCCGGAATCGAAAATTGCGCTGGTTTACGGCCAGATGAACGAGCCTCCCGGTGCGCGTATGCGGATCGCTTTGACCGGCCTGTCGCTGGCGGAACAGTTCCGTGACGACACAGGTTCGGACGTTCTGTTCTTCGTCGACAACATCTTCCGCTTTACCCAGGCGGGTTCGGAAGTGTCGGCTCTGCTGGGCCGTATTCCTTCGGCTGTGGGCTATCAGCCGACACTGGCGACCGACATGGGCGCCATGCAGGAACGCATCTCGTCGACCAAGAACGGTTCGATCACTTCGGTTCAGGCCGTGTACGTTCCCGCGGACGACTTGACCGACCCCGCGCCTGCGACATCCTTTGCCCACCTCGATGCGACAACCGTTCTGGACCGCTCGATCTCGGAAAAAGGCATCTATCCCGCCGTGGACCCGCTGGGCTCGACCTCGCGTCTGCTGGATCCGCTGATCATCGGTGACGAACACTACAAGGTCGCAACCGACGTGCAGCAGGTTCTGCAACGCTACAAGTCGCTGCAAGACATCATCGCGATTCTGGGCATGGACGAACTGTCGGAAGAAGACAAACTGGCCGTTGCCCGTGCGCGTAAGATCGAACGCTTCCTGTCGCAGCCTTTCGACGTTGCGAAAGTGTTCACCGGTTCGGACGGTGTGCAGGTTCCTCTGGAAGACACCATCTCGTCGTTCAAGGCGGTTGTGGCCGGTGAATACGATCACCTGCCCGAAGGTGCCTTCTACATGGTTGGTGGCATCAACGAAGTGATCGCCAAAGCCGAAAAAATGGCGGCTGACGCGGCCTAAATCCCAATCACCGATCCCGGATGGCAGGCAGTGCTGTCCGGGTGACGTGACTGATCCAAGGGGACTAAAATGGCAGATATGCAATTCGATCTGGTTTCGCCCGAGCGCAGCCTTGCCTCGCACGCGGCGACCGCGGTTTCGATCCCCGGCGCCGATGGGGATCTGACCGTGATGGCCGGCCACGCGCCGACCATTACCACGCTGCGTCCCGGCCTGTTGAAGGTCGAGGCCGACGGCAAGACAGCCGAATACGTTGTCACCGGCGGCTTTGCCGAGATCAACGCCGAAGGCGTGACCGTTCTGGCGGAACGCGCCATGGCGCGTGGTGACATCACTCAGGAACATCTCGACGAGATGTACGAAGAAGCCGAGAATATGTACAAGACGGCCAAGGAAAACTTCCACAACGAGCCGGGCCCCGTCGATGACGCGGCCAAGCTGCTGGGCGACATGGTCGCCATGGGCAGCGAGATCGGCCTGAGCACCAAACAGCCAAACCTGTAAGCTCTGACTTCAAATCGTTGAAAAGGCCCCGAAATTTTCGGGGCCTTCTTGCATTCAGGCGACATTGTTGTGCATTCTGCGGTTCGCGCCAACTCTGTGCCGTCGGGATCCAAGAATGAAGAAATTGCGAAACAATTTGATCGGCATCGAACAGGGCGACCCTGTGTTGTTCTCGGATTTCGAGGACGGTGGCGAGATGTGGACCGGGCGCGGCCAACGCGAGCGGCGGCGGCGGATTTCATTTTCTGAACCGTTCCGCAGTCCGCCAGCGATTCAGATCGCGATCAGCCTGTGGGATATGGATGCCACAACAGTGATCCGCGCCGACATTGCCAGCGAGACGATTACCGAAAGCGGGTTTGATCTGGTGTTTCGCACATGGGGCGACACCCGCGTCGCGCGGATACGGGTCGGGTGGACGGCCATCGGTGAATTGGTCGACCCAGAAGACTGGGATCTGTACTGAACCGGGGCAGGGGGCGCTGCCCCCGCGCCTGTGGCGCTCCCCCGGAGTTTATCTGGCAAGATGAAGTTGGGTGATTACTCGGCGGCGTACATACCGTCGTAGATCGGGCCCAGCGTGTCCTGTTCAAAGAGCGAACTGACCGAGGTGCCGTTCCAGATGTTCAGGATGGCCTGGGCAAAGATCGGCGCAGTTGGGACCACACGGATGTTCGGCGCGCCAAGGATGGCCTGGGTGGGGGCGATCGTGTCGGTGATCACCAGCGATTTCATCACCGACTTGGTCACACGCTCGACGGCCGGGCCGCTCATGACGCCGTGGCTGATGTAGCTGTGCACTTCCTTGGCGCCGTTTTCCATCAGCACTTCGGCGGCTTTGCACAGGGTGCCGGCGGTGTCGCACATGTCATCGACGATCAGGGTGATTTTGTCTTTGACGTCACCGATCACGGTCATTTCGGCAATCTCGCCGGGTTTCTCGCGGCGCTTGTCGACGATGGAGAGCGGCGCGTTCAGGCGTTTGGCCAGTTCGCGGGCGCGGGCCACGCCGCCGACATCGGGAGAGACGATCATCAGCTCATTCATGCGGCCACGGAACTGGTTGGCGATATCCAGTGCAAAGATCGGCGAAGCATAGAGGTTGTCGACAGGGATGTCGAAGAAGCCCTGAATTTGCGCGGCGTGCAGGTCCATGGTCAGAACCCGTTCGACACCGGCGCTGACCAGCATGTTGGCCACCAGCTTGGCACTGATCGGCGTGCGGGCCTTGGTGCGGCGGTCCTGGCGGGCATAGCCGAAATAGGGGATCACGGCGGTGATGCGGGCGGCGGACGAGCGGCGCAGCGCGTCGCACATGATCAGCAGTTCCATCAGGTTGTCGTTGGCCGGGTTAGACGTGGGCTGGATAATGTACATATCCTCGCCGCGGACGTTTTCGAAAACTTCGACGAATATTTCACCATCGTTGAACCGTTCGACGCGGGCGTCAACCAGACCCATTTTCTTGCCACGGTGCATCGACATCCTGCGTGCGATGGCCTGTGCAAGCGGCTGGTTGGCGTTTCCGGCGATCAGCTTGGGTTCCTGAACGTGTGGCATGTCTTGTGGCCCCCCAAGGCGCTTGTGACAGAATCGTAACGTTGACACCGCTTAGCATGGCCTTACGGTCCGGCAAAGCGGGACACCCCCCTATCGGAGAAGAACATGCACCAGATCGACTATTTTTTTTCCGTGCTGTCGCCATATACCTATCTGGCAGGCACGCGGCTGGAAGAAATCGCGGCCAGACACAGCGCCACGATCAACTATAAGCCCACAGATGTGGTGGCCCTGTTCGGTCGCACCGGGGGCACACCCCCCAAGGACCGCCACCCCAGCCGCCAGGAATACCGGGCACAGGAACTGGTGCGGCAGGCCAAGAAACTGGACATGCCGTTCAATCTGAAGCCCGCCCATTGGCCCACCAATGGCGCGCCTGCCTCTTATGCGATCATCGCGGCGATTCATGCGGGTGGTGGCGATCTGGGCAAGCTGGTGCATGGGTTCCTGCGCGCGGTTTGGGCCGAAGAGAAAGACATCGCGCAGGATGACGTGGTGCGTGCCTGTCTGGAAGAGGCGGGATTCTCGCCGTCGCTGGCAGACAGCGGGTTGTTGCAGGGGGCTGAAACCTATGCCGCCAATCTGGAAGAGGCCGCCAATCGCGGTGTCTTTGGCGCGCCATTCTACATCTGCGAGGGCGACAACCGGTTCTGGGGGCAGGACCGGCTGGAAGATCTGGATCTGCATCTGGCAGGCAAGCTTTAGGCATGCAGTACCACTCAAGACGCTATGGCAAGGGCCCCCGACAGGTCCTTGCGATTCACTGCACGCTGGCCCATTCGGGCGCGTGGCGCGGTCTGGCCGATGCCATGGGCGCGGGGCTGACGATCAACGCCTATGACATGCCCAGCCACGGCAAATCTCCCGACTGGGACGGCACCGGCGACCTGCATGATCTGGTGACCGCTTGGGGCCATGACATGCTGTCCGAGCCTATGGACGTGATCGGCCACAGCTTTGGCGCGATCGTGGCCTTGCGGCTGGCCGCCGAGGCGCCCGAGCGGGTGCGCAGTCTGACCTTGATCGAACCGGTCGCCTTTGCCTTTGTGGCGGCGGATGATCCGGCCAAGGTCGAGGAGTACCGCCAGCGCAATCTGGATTTCGATGCGGCGATGCAGGCGGGTGACAAGATGCAGGCGGCGCGGTCGTTCAACCGCGGCTGGGGCAACGGTGTGCCGTGGGATGAAATTCCCGAACAGACCCGGCAGTACATGGCCGACCGTATCGACTTTGTCGCGGGTTCCGCGCCCGCAGTGCAGCGCGACAGCATCGGACTGCTGAAGCCCGGCGCGCTGGACGTGATCAAATGCCCTGTGCTGCTGATCGAGGGTGACCAATCCGACGGCACCATCGCCGCGGCCAACAGCGCCATTCAGCGCCGTATTCCACAGGCCGAGCGGGTTGTGCTGGAGGGTGCGGGGCACATGGCCCCGATTACCCACCCCGAGAAGGTCGCCGCCGAAATCCGCCGGTTTCTGGACGCGGTTTAAAGGTAGCTGAGAAACTGGTCGATTTGCGCATCCGAGATCGACCAGTCGCAGACCAGACGGGCCGCGATCATTTCGTCGGGGTCGTCGCCTTCCAGTTCGCCTTCCCAGATGTAATACTTCGCCCCTGCCGCGTGCAGCCGCTTGTGCGCGGCGCGGGGGAAGGCGGCAAAGATCATGTTGGCGTCGGGCTGGTGCAGAAACTCGGCACCCTTGTCGCGCAGCCCTGCGGCCAGACGCTGGGCGTGGGCATTGGCGGCGGCAGCGGTTTCCATCCACAGATCGCCGTCCAGATAGGCGGCCATTTGTGATGACAGATAGCGGTGTTTCGAGAACAGGTGCGCCCCGCGTTTGCGGCGCAGCTCGAACTCCCACGCCTTGTCGGGGTCAAACAGCACCACGGCCTCGACGCCCATGCAGCCGTTCTTGGTGCCGCCAAAGCTGAGGATGTCGACGCCTGATTTCCACGTCATTTCGGCAGGGGTGCAGTCCAGCGTGTTGATCGCATTGGCAAAGCGTGCGCCGTCCAGATGGACGGGCAGGTCGAATTCCTTGGCCACGGCGGTCAGGGCGCGCAGCTCGTCCAGCGTGTACACCTCGCCGCGTTCGGTGACCTGGGTGATGCTGACCGGACCACGTTGCGGGCCGTGCACACCGCGCACCTCTTCGCCGGCGATGGTGGTGTGTAGCGCCTTGGGCGTCATCTTGTCGCCGCCGGGCACCAGCGTCAGCTTGGCCCCGCCTGCGTAGAACTCGGGGGCGTTGCATTCGTCCTCGTGGATGTGGGCGACGTTGCTGCAAAAAATGGTGTCGAAGGGATGGGTGTAGCAGGCCAGCGCCAGCGCATTGGCGGCGGTGCCTGTGGCCACCAGAAACACTTCGGCTTCGGGGGCCTCGAACGTGCGGCGGATGGCTTGTCGCACCTCGTCCATCACCGGATCGGCACCATAGGGCATGGCATGGCCCGTGTTGTCGTCGATCATGCGCGTCATGATCTGCGGGTGAACGGGACCGGCGTTGTCAGAGGCGAAAAACATCTAGGTGGGTTCCTCAATTATGTGCTCTTCCCAGTCTTCTTCGGGAATGTCGAATTCGCTGAGCGTCATGTTTTGCACGCTGACGCCGGCATCATGCACCGATTGCGATGTGCCTGTCAGCAGCGGGTGCCACTCGGGCAGCGGTTTGCCTTCCCACAGCAGACGGTAGGCACAGGTTTGCGGCATCCAGTAGGCGTGGGTGTCCAGATTTGACGGTTTCAGCACGATGCAATCGGGCACGAACTGGTGGCGGTTTTCGTAATGCGCGCAGCGGCAGGTGGCATCGTCCAGCAGGCGGCAGGCGATGCGGGTCAGGGCCACGTCGCCGGTGTCTTCGTCTTCCAGCTTGTTCAGACAGCATTTGCCGCAGCCGTCGCACAGGGCTTCCCATTCGGGGGCGGTCATCTGGTCCAGTGTCTTGCGTTCCCAGAATTTGTGCCCCAGTTTCGCGCCGCTCATAGCGCGGCCAATATGGTGCGTGCACGGGCGCAATCGGCGTCCATCTGGGTGATCAGCGCATCAAGGCTGTCGAATTTTTCCTCGCCACGCAGATGCTCGACAAGGGCAACAGAGACATGGGTACCGTAAAGATCGCCGGAGAAGTCGAAGATAAAGGTTTCAAGGTTTGCGCGGTTTTCGCCGAACATCGGGCGCACGCCGATGGACGCGGCCCCCTGATAGCGGCCCTTGTGTGGCCCTTCCAGCACGTCGACCAGCACGGCATAAACGCCATAGGCCGGCGGGTGCAGGCCATCAATGGACATGTTGGCCGTGGGAAAGCCCAACTCGCGGCCCCGTTGCTCGCCGCCGATGACCGGGCCTTCGATCCGGTGCCAGTGGCCCAGCATCGCGGCGGCGTCACGGGGGCGGGCGTTGCTCAGTGCGTCGCGGATGGCTGTTGACGAGACGGTGGCATCGCTGGCTTCCAGCAGCGGCGCGATGGTCACGCCAAAGCCCATGTCGGCCCCGAACTGTTGAAGATCGGCCGCTGTACCGGCGCGGCCCTTGCCAAAACAGAAATCGGCCCCCACGACGACATGGCGCAGGCCCAGACCGTCAGCGATCACCGTGCGGGCAAATGCTTCGGGTGACAGGCCGGCAAGCTGGGTGTTGAAATTCAGCTCGTACAGGCGTTCGACACCCAGTTTGGCCAGCTGCGACGCCCGCGCCTCGGCGCCCATCAGCCGGAAGGGCGCAGAGTGGGGGGCAAAGAATTCGCGCGGGTGGGGTTCAAAGGTCAGAACGCCCAAGGGCGCGTCAGGCGCGGCTGTGCGCGCCAGATCAATCACCGACTGGTGGCCCACATGAACGCCGTCAAAGTTCCCGATGGCCACAGAGGCCCCGCGATCTGAAGGCTCGACAAACTGGTAGTCTCGAATGATCCGCATGGCCAATGCCTAGCTGCGCCCATGACGAGAGGCAAGACACGTCCCGACGTTGCAGGGGGCAAAAACCATGGGAAAAGCGATGGGCCGGGGGCAGTGCCCCCGCCGCATCAGTCGAATTTGCGCGACGGGGCCAGAACCGAGGCTTCGCCGATCAGCACTTTCTTGCCCTCGACGCTGCAATGGCAATCCAGTTTGACGCGGCGTTTGGCCATGTCGATGTCGATCACCTTGACCTCGGCATAGACCATGTCGCCGGGGCGCACAGGGGCCAGAAACTTCAGGCTTTGCCCCATGTAAACCGTGCCGTGACCGGGCAGCTGTTCACCGATCACCGCAGAGATCAGACCCGCAGTCAGCATCCCGTGGGCAATGCGCCCTTCAAAGATGGTGTCGCGGGCATAATCGTCATCCAGATGCACCGGATTGCGGTCGGTGCTGATCTGGGCAAACATCTCGATGTCTTCGTCCGTCACCACTTTGCGCAGGTGACGGGTCATACCCATTTCAATGTCTTCGATGCAGATCGTACCGCGTGGCAGGTTGTCCAACATTCCAGGCTCCGGTTATTTTCTGACGTAATGGCAGTTCTATCCGCAACATTATTACTTTGCAGGTGCAGAAAAGCCAAGCGGAAAATTGTCAGCGCAAAAAGCCTATGGAGTAGGTGGGGGCAACCATTTCTTTGTCCAGATAGGCTTTCAGAGCCGCTGCATCGGGCTGCGTTTCGGTTTTCGTCTCTTCGGCGGCAAGGCCACCAGAGATGAACAGAGAATCGATATCCTCGCCCAGAGCGCCCTGAATGTCGGTCAGAACACCGTCGCCAATCGCCAGAATAGACCCGTTTTCGGTCTTGCGGTTGATCTCGGCCAGTCGCATCCGTGCCAGATCATAGATCGGCGGGTGCGGCTTGCCGGTATAGATGCTTTCGCCCCCCATTTCGGTATACAGCTTGGCCACGGCCCCGGCGCACCATTCGCGCACATCGCCACGGTCGACGACGATGTCAGGGTTGGCGCACAGCAGTTTCATGCCCTTTTGCTTGGCATACAAAAGCTGGGGGCGCAGATCAGCGACATCGGCCAGCGGATCGAAGGGGCCGGTGCAGACGATGCCTTCGGCCTCTTCCAGCGGCACGATCCTGATGTCGACCGGCTCGTCCACCACGCCGATGGGATCGAAAAAGTTGGTGTCGCGGTTTTCACCGATAAAGAACACCTTTTCCCCGACCGCGCCGCGATACATCGCCGTGCGCGCGCTATCGCCGGATGTGGCGATTGTGTCCCATGCATCGTCGGGAATGCCCATGCCTGCGATCTGCGTGGTGACGCTGGCGCGGGGGCGCGGCGCGTTGGTGACCAGAACGACTGTGCCACCGCGGGCGCGATAGGCTTGCAGGGCGGCCACGGCATCGGGGAAGGCGCTGATGCCGTTGTGCACACAGCCCCACAGATCAACGAACAGCGCGTCATAGCGGTCGGAAACTTCGGAAAGGGCGGAAATGATCTGCGTCATGGGGCGGTCCTTTTGACTTGGGTTATAATGCTTCGAGCATGAAAGGTGAGTTGGGTGCAAGGGCTGGGACTGTGGTTGGTCGGCAAAGAAAAAGGCGGGCAAGCTGCCCGCCTTTTGCGGGGCTGCGCCCCTTATTTCACATGTCGTTTCACCGGCCTCAAACTTTGAGGTTGGGGATGATTTGCTTTTTGCGGCTCATCACGCCGGGCAGCACCACGGTGTCGCCGGTCACGGTCGCGCCAAAGCTTTTCTCGGCCACGGTTTTCACCAGATCGTTGGGCACCAGCAATGTGGCCTCTTCGTTCAGGATGTCGACGACGAACAGCAGCACCTGATCGGCACCGTCTTCGGCAGCTACGTCCACCATTGACGCCATCAGGCTGTCCTTGCGGTCCAGCACGATCTTGGGCGCTGTGGTTTCCAGCACGCTGACGCGGAAGTCTTTGCCGGCAACGGTGTATTCCTTGCTGTCCATGCGCAGCAGTTCCGCATCCGAGAAGGACGAAACGTCGGATTTGGCTTCGAACATTTCCGAGGCGTAGGACGCAATGTCGATGCCCAGCTGTTTAGCCAGATCATGTGCGATGGCCTTGTCTTCGTCGGTGGTGGTCGGGCTGCGGAATTCCAGCGTGTCGGACAGGATGCACGACAGCATCGCGCCTTTGATGTTCTCGGGCATTTGCGCCATATGCGCGCCGATGGCTTTGAACATGATGGTTGCGGTGCAGGCCAGCGGCTCCATTACGATGTGGATCGGGCCGGCAGTTTCCAGACCACCCACCAGCTTGTGGTGGTCGATGATTGCCTTGATGTCGCAGTTGTTGATGTTGTCGGGCAGCTCGGCGGGGTTGTTGGTGTCGACGATGACAACGGGTGTGCCGTCGGCCACGGTGCTGACGATCTCGGGCTTGTCGAGGTTCCAGCGTTTCAGCACGAATGCCGCTTCGGTGTTGGGTTCGCCCAGCAGGACCGGCTTGGCATCGACGCCGTGAACGGTTTTCAGATACCACGCCCAGATGATCGGGCTGCCGGTGCTGTCGGTGTCGGGGGATTTGTGGCCAAATACGAGCGTTGTCATGGGACGTCCTGAAGTTATGTGTGGTTTTGCGGGCCTTATAGGGGGGCGGATGCGCATTGTCACCTGCGGTATTTTGGCCCCTTGGACTGTGTCAAAAAGGCCCGCTGGCGCGGACGCTGTTTGTTTGGATGAGGGGCGTTGCCCCTCATACGCCCCAGGATTTTTTGAACCAGAGAAGGGGCGGGGTTACAGCCCCAGCGCGGTGCGGGTCTTGCGCGGCAGTTTGGCGGCGATCATCTCATAGGAGGCGTCGATGTGCTGGGCCAGTTCGGTATCGTTCAGGCCGGGGGCCGCGTGGTGCTGAATCCACTTCATGCCGCGCGAGGCCAGATAGGGCGCGGGGCGCAGGCCGGGCATGTCGCTGAGGATCTCAAAGGCCATCTCGGTGACTTTGAACGTGAAGGCCGGCGCATCGTCGGCCCAGCCGCAGATGGCAAAGACCTTGCCGCCTACCTTCCACACATCTGCATTGCCCCATTGCACCACATGGGTTGTGGCGGGTTTTGCGGCGCAGTGGGCGTTGAATTCATCGCGGGTCATGGGCGGACATTAGCGGCTTGGGGCGGGTTGGGAAATGGTGTTATCTGGCGGGCATGAGTGCGCCGCGTGAAACCGATCTGTATTTGCCCGTCAAAGCCTTTCTGGAGGGGCAGGGCTATGTGGTGAAAGCCGAAGTGGGCGCTGCCGATGTGGTGGCCGTGCGCGGGGGCGAGCCGCCGGTGGTGGTGGAGCTGAAGCTGGGGTTTTCGCTGACGCTGGTGCATCAATGCGTGGCGCGGCTGGCGGTGTCGGATGATGTGTATATGGCCGTGGCGCGCGGGCAGGGGAAGCGGTTCCAGCGCGCGCTGAAAGAGATGACCACGCTGGCGCGTCGGCTGGGGCTGGGCCTGCTGACGGTTCGGATCAGCGACGGGCTGGTCGAGGTGCATTGCGATCCGGGGCCTTATGTGCCGCGCAAGTCGAAGAAACGGCAAGGCCAGTTGCTGCGCGAATTTGCGCGCCGGCAGGGCGATCCGAACGATGGCGGTCAGACGCGGGTGGGGCTGGTCACGGCCTATCGTCAGGATGCGGTAAAGCTGGCGCTGTATTTATACGAGGCAGGGGCCTGCAAGGGCGCGGATGTGGCGCGCGAGACGGGTGTTGCGCGGGCCACCACGATGATGCGCGACGATCATTACGGCTGGTTCGAGAAGGTGGACAAGGGCATATATGGCCTGACCCCCAAGGGGGCCGAGGCGGTGATGGCGGCGGGCGTTGCGCTGGGCAGTTAGAACGGCTGGCGTGTGAGCATGTAACCGTCGCCTGCAAGCAGGTTCAGCAAGCCGTGCGTGCCACCCAGATGACCCGCGCCGACGGCGACGACGGTGACACCTTGGCTGGCGGTGATCTTGGGCAACCAGTTTGCGTTACGCCGGACCAACAATTTGTCCAGCATATCGTCAAAGAGCACATCGAATTCGCTCTTTGGAAGGTCGAGCCAACTGCGGGTCACCACGCGGTTCAGGGGCATGATCGCGCCGTGCTCTTGCGCGAAATATTGTGCGACCAGCGTGGCGGTCAGGTCTTCGAGTTGCTGCACGCCAAACGTACCGAGGCGCAGCAGCGCGACCTGTTCTTCCAGCGGATCCTGCCCCATCAGGGTAAAGAGCGTGTCAAAGGGTTCAAGCGCTGTGGCGGGCGTGCCATTTTCGCTGGCGACGCGCAGCAGTGCCTTGTCCAGACCTTCGCCGCCATTCTGCATCGCCGTCATGACGCAAGGCGGCATGCCCAGAATCAGCGAGAGATACCAGGGCTGGAGTTTCGCGGCCATGAAGGGCGGAATGCCACGCTGGGACGCGGCTTGTGCCAGTTCGGCCCAGTCTTCGGCGGGCATCAGGTCGATCAGCGTCGGGCCGGAGGCGAGCGAGATCAGCTCGGGGCGGGTGGCCATCGCGTCTTTCAACTGTTCTTCTTCGATTGCGGTGGCTTCGACCAGCAGCGCGTCGGCTGTCGCGATCACGGGTGCCAGCGCGTCGGCCACCGCTGGCAGGCGGGGATCGGCCACATGGATCGTGCCGATCAAATGAATTGTCTGGTCCCCCTTGTGTGCGATCCAGTGGTTCCCATCTGGGTAGGGCATGTCGCGCATCAGCGCGTCCAGGTCCGCGGTCTGATCCGCAGTCAGACGGGTGCGCAGATCGGTGCCGTTACAGGTGGCAACCGCCATCTGCGGCAGCAGCAGGGCGAGCGTGAAAACAAGGGTGCGCAGCATCATCAAGGGCCTCTTGGTCAGTGTCAGGCCACGCTATGTCCTTGGGCTGCGAAGGCAAAGGGGCGACCCTGAAAAAGCAACGCAAAAATTGCAAACACACCTGTTGACAGCCTTGCCGCACATCCCTAGCTATGCGTCGTTATCACTCGGACGAGCTGAGTGCTAACACGGGGTACCAAGGTGCCCTGCAAGGGAGTAACTTTGAGCCTTAAGGAGCTGCAAAGATGGCATTGAAACCGCTTCATGACCGCGTGCTGGTTCGCCGCACGGAAAGCGAAGAGAAAACTGCTGGCGGGTTGATTATTCCCGATAGCGCGAAGGAAAAGCCCTCGGAAGGCGAAGTTGTTTCGGTTGGCGAAGGCGCCCGCAAAGACAGCGGCGAGCTGATCGAAATGGCCGTCAAGCCAGGCGACAAAATTCTGTTCGGCAAATGGTCGGGCACCGAAGTCACCGTCGCAGGCGAAGAACTGCTGATGATGAAAGAATCGGACATCATGGGGATCATCGAGTAAGCGCCACGCCTGCTCTGACCCTCATTGACCTACACATTCTCAAAGGAGAAAAATCATGGCTGCTAAGGACGTCAAATTTGACAGCGAAGCCCGCAACAAGATCCTGAAAGGTGTCAACATCCTTGCTGACGCCGTCAAGGTTACACTGGGCCCCAAAGGCCGTAACGTTGTTCTGGACAAATCCTTTGGCGCACCGCGCATCACCAAGGACGGTGTATCGGTTGCCAAGGAAATCGAACTGGAAGACAAGTTCGAAAACATGGGCGCACAAATGGTCAAGGAAGTTGCTTCCCGGACCAACGACGAAGCTGGCGACGGTACAACAACCGCCACAGTTCTGGCCCAGGCGATCGTGCGCGAAGGCATGAAATCGGTTGCCGCCGGCATGAACCCGATGGACCTGAAGCGCGGCATCGACATGGCAACAGCCAAAGTCGTCGAAGCGATCAAGGCCGCCGCACGTGACGTGACCGACAGCGACGAAGTTGCTCAGGTTGGCACCATCTCGGCCAACGGCGAAAAAGAAATCGGTCGCCAGATTGCCGACGCGATGCAAAAAGTCGGCAACGAAGGTGTTATCACCGTCGAAGAAAACAAGGGTCTGGAAACAGAAACCGTTGTTGTCGAAGGTATGCAGTTCGACCGTGGCTACCTGAGCCCCTATTTTGTAACCAACGCCGACAAGATGACTGTCGAGCTGGAAGACGTGATCATCCTGCTGCACGAGAAAAAACTCTCGAGCCTGCAGCCGATGGTTCCGCTGCTGGAGCAAGTCATCCAGTCGCAAAAACCCCTGCTGATCATCGCGGAAGATGTCGAAGGCGAAGCGCTGGCGACACTCGTGGTCAACAAACTGCGCGGCGGTCTGAAAATCGCTGCTGTGAAAGCGCCCGGTTTCGGCGATCGCCGCAAAGCGATGCTGCAAGACCTTGCGATCCTCACAGGCGGTCAGGTGATCTCGGAAGATCTGGGCATGAAGCTGGAGTCCGTCACCATGGACATGCTGGGTTCGGCCAAGAAAGTTTCGATCACCAAAGACGAAACCACCGTTGTTGACGGCGCTGGCGAGAAGGCCGAGATCGAGGCACGCGTTGCCCAGATCCGTAACCAGATCGAAGAAACCACATCCGACTACGACCGTGAAAAGCTGCAAGAGCGCGTTGCCAAGCTGGCAGGCGGTGTTGCCGTGATCCGCGTGGGCGGCATGTCGGAAATCGAAGTCAAAGAACGCAAAGACCGCGTTGACGATGCTCTGAACGCGACACGTGCCGCTGTTCAGGAAGGTATCGTTGTGGGTGGTGGTGTTGCCCTGGTCCAAGCCGGCAAAGTGCTGGAAGGGTTCAAAGGCGACAACAACGACCAGGACGTTGGTATCAGCATCGTGCGCAAGGCCGTGGAAGCACCGCTGCGTCAGATTGCTGAGAACGCTGGCGTCGACGGCGCTGTTGTTGCGGGCAAGATCCGTGAAAGCAGCGACCTGACATTCGGTTTCAACGCGCAGACCGAAGAATATGGCGACATGTTCAAGTTCGGCGTGATCGACCCTGCCAAAGTGGTGCGCACCGCACTGCAGGATGCGGCATCGGTTGCAGCTTTGCTGATCACCACCGAAGCCATGGTTGCCGACAAGCCGTCGAAAGACAATGGCGGCGGCGGCATGCCCGATATGGGTGGCATGGGCGGCATGGGCGGCATGATGTAATCTGCCGTTCCTCACCGAACGCTTTGTTCTATAAGAAGGGGCTGCCTGCGGGCGGCCCCTTTTTTCATATGCCATTCAGGAGGGCAGCCTATGCTGATCGGACCGGATTTCTCGCGCGAATTGCGGCGCGGTGAAGAGGACGCGGTAGACGCGCTGTTGCGCAGCGCCTTTGACGGCCCGGCCGAGGCGGAGCTGGTGCACGCGCTGCGCAAGGCCGGTGCGATGGCGGGCGAAAGCGTGGCCACCTGGGATGGCCGGATCGCGGGGTATTATGCCCTGTCCCATATGGTCGCGCCGCAGGGCTGGTTGTGTCTGGCCCCTGTCGCCGTAGCCCCCGACCGTCAGGGCCATGGGTTGGGGCGCCGGATGATGGGTATGCTGAGCGAATGGGCGCGACTGAGCGAAACCTATGTTGTCGTGCTGGGGCAGGTGTCGTTTTACGAACGGGCCGGATTTTCGCAGGCCCGCGCACAGGGACTGACATCGCCCTATCCCTTGACGTATACAATGATTGCGGGGCCAGGGACGGATGTGCCTGCGGTCGCTTTGAAGTATCCGAAAGCCTTTGGATAAACGGGCACCAGAATGAAACTTGCGCTTCTCACCGCCCTCACGATGACGGCATTCGCGGCCAACTCGGTGCTGAACCGCGCTGCTGTCGGCAGTGGCAGCATTGATGCCGCCAGCTTTGCTCTGATCCGGGTGGTCGCGGGCATCGTGATCCTGTGCATGGTGCTGAGCGTGCGGGGCACACCGCTGCCGTTGTTCCGCCGTGCGCGGGTGCCGGGGGCGCTGTCATTGGCGGCCTATATGGCCGGGTTTTCGCTGTCCTATGTGGTGCTGGATGCAGGGCTGGGCGCGCTGATCCTGTTCGGGGTGGTGCAGATCACCATGTTCGGTTGGGGTGCGCTGCGCGGCACCGCACCGACGCGGCGGCAGATGGCGGGGGCGGGCGTGGCCTTTGCCGGTTTGCTTCTGGTGCTGTGGCCGGGGCCGGGCAGTCACACCGATCCGGCGGGGGCGGCGTTGATGGTGATGGCCGGGCTGGGCTGGGCTGCCTATACGATTTCGGGCAGGGCCGAAGCCGACCCGCTGCCCGCAACGGCGGCGAACTTCCTTTTGTGCCTGCCGGTGCTGGCGCTGGTTCTGATCGGGCCCGGGATGCATGCGGCACCTGTGGGGATCGGGCTGGCGATGGTGTCGGGGGCTGTGACCTCGGGGCTGGGCTATGCGCTGTGGTATGCGGTGCTTCCGCGTCTGGCACAGGCGACCGCGGCGGTTGTGCAACTGAGCGTGCCGATCATCGCAATTGCGGCGGGGGCGGTGATTCTGGGTGAACCGGTCAGCGCGCTTATGCTGGTCGCGGCCGCGCTGGTGCTGGGTGGTATCGCATGGGCGGTCACCACACCAAAGGCTCCAACGGATCATAGCTGATCCCGTCATTGTCAAACGCCACGGCCCCAAGGCTTGAGGGTTTGTGCGGTATCCCGGCCAGTTCGGCCTGAGTCACCCAGCGGCGTTTGGTCACCACCGCCTCGGGGTCTTTCCAGCTGTCAGGCGTGTCGGCGCTGCCGTCCAGCGTGCAGCGAAAGAACACCTCGACCTGATGAAAGTCGCGGTTGCGGTCGTGGAACTCGTTGACCAGGCAAGGGGCGCCCACGGTGACCCGCAGGCCGGTTTCCTCATGCACTTCGCGCGCCAGATTGGCGGGCAGGCTGCTGTGCGCCTCGACCCCGCCGCCGGGGGCGCACATCAGCGGGCTGCGGTTGCCGGCAAAGGCGTTCACCAACAACAACCGCCCGTCGTGGACGATCACCGCGCGGGCAGCGATACGGGGCGGGCGTGGCTTGGGCATAGGCGGCTTTCTGTAAGTTGTCGCGAACGGGGCATTCCATAAGGGGCGCAATGGCACTATCTCACACCCCATGAAGATTTGCATGTCGATCTTGTCGTTGCTGATGCTGCTGTCCGCGCCTGCGCGGGCGGACTGTGTTATTTTGTTGCATGGGTTGGCCCGCACCGAGACTTCCTTTGCCCTGATGGAAGCGGCGCTGGAGGCGGACGGGTTTCAGGTGGTGCGCCCCGGCTATCCGTCGACCGAAGCGCGCGTGAAGTCGCTGGCCGAAGGTGTGATGCCGGCGGCACTGGCGGAATGTGGCGACCAGAAGGTTGATTTTGTCACCCACTCGATGGGCGGTATTCTGGTGCGCGAATGGTTGCGTGACCACGATCTGCCGAACCTGGGGCGTGTGGTCATGCTGGCGCCGCCCAATCAGGGCAGCGAAGTGGTGGACAAGCTGGGCGATCTGGCGGCTTTCGAGTGGATGAACGGCCCCGCAGGCGCGCAGATGGGCACCGGCCCCGACAGCCTGCCGCGCAGCTTGCCGCCGGTGGATTTTCCGCTGGGGGTGATTGCCGGTGACCAGTCGTTGAACGCCTATTTCTCGACGCTGTTGCCGGGGCCGGATGACGGCAAGGTCAGCGTGGCCTCGACCCGTGTGAAGGGGATGAGCGCGCATATCGTTCTGCCGGTCACGCATACATTTATTATGAACAACCCGCGCGTGATTTCACAGACCGTGCATTTCCTGCGCACCGGCACCTTCGAGGACAATATCTCGTGGCTGGATGCGGTGCTGGAGCAACTGGATTGCCCCAGCGGCGATTGCGTGGCGCGCGGCGGGTTTTGGGGATCAAAGCGCAATGCTGACAATTGATGTGACAGGGGCCGAGGTGTTGGGCCCGCAGGGCTTTCACCGTGACGGGCTGAGCCTGTGCGATGGGTTGATTGCCGATGCACCTGTGGGGCGGTCGGTGGATCTGAGCGGCTTTCGCGTGCTGCCCGGCATCGTGGATGTGCACGGCGACGGTTTCGAGCGGCATCTGGCTCCGCGTCGCGGTGCGATGAAGCAGATGGCCGAAGGGCTGATCGCCGCCGAGGCGGAACTGGCCGCCAACGGCATCACCACCGGTGTTCTGGCGCAGTTTGTCAGCTGGGAAGGCGGCCTGCGCGGGATGGACTTTGCCGATCAGGTGTTCACCGCCATCCGCGACACAGCGGGCGGGCTGGTCACCGACCTGCGCCCGCAGTTGCGCTTCGAGACGCATTTGCTGGATGATTACGCGGGCCTGCCTGCGCGGATTGCGGAATGGGGCGTGTCCTATGTGGTGTTCAACGACCACCTGCCGCACGCGCGTCTGGCCGAAGGGCGCAAGCCGCCGCGGCTGGTGGGGCAGGCGCTGAAAGCGCAGCGGAACCCGGAGGTGCATTTCCAGATGCTGCTGGACCTGCACGCGCGTCGCGCCGAAGTGCCTGCCGCTTTGGACGGGCTGTGCGCCGAACTGGGCCGGATGGGCGTCCAGATGGGCAGCCACGACGATCAGACTGCCGAAGACCGCGCTGCGTGGCGCGCGCGGGGTGTGAAAGTGTCGGAATTTCCCGAAACGCTGGACGCCGCCGAGGCGGCACATGCGGGGGGAGATGTCGTCATTCTGGGGGCGCCCAATCTGGTGCGGGGTGGCTCGCACAAGGGCAATGTCTCGGCGTTGGATGTGGTGTCGATGGGGATGGCCGATGCGGTGGCCTCGGATTACCACTATCCCAGCCCGCGCCGTGCCGCCTTGATGCTGGCGCGTTCGGGGGTGTTGGATTTTGCTGCCGCGTGGGCGCTGGTGTCAGCAGGACCTGCGCGGGCGCTGGGGCTGGAAGATCGCGGCGTGTTGCAGGCGGGCAAGCGCGCCGATCTGGTGGTGCTGGACGGCGCTGACCGCGTGGCGATGACCGTATCAGGCGGGCGCGTCAGCTATCTGTCGGGCGATATTGCGGCGCGGCTGGTGGCCTGACCCCAACGGGGGGCGCTGGCGGACAGCGGCCCTCCGGGGGGGATTTCTTAAGCCAAAAGAAAGCAGTCAGCGCGTGATGCGGTTGACGTGGCCCATCTTGCGGCCCGGTTTTGTTTCGGCCTTGCCATAAAGATGCAAGGCGGTGTCGGGGGCGGCGGCCAGTTCGGGGACGCGGTCCATGTCGTGGCCGATCAGGTTTTCCATGACCACGTCACTGTGGCGCTGGCCGTCGCCCAGAGGCCAGCCGGCAACCGCGCGGATGTGCTGTTCGAACTGGTCCACGGCACAGCCGTTCTGGGTCCAGTGGCCCGAGTTGTGCACGCGCGGGGCGATCTCGTTCACGATCAGGCCCGCAGGAGTGACGAACAGTTCGACCCCCATGACGCCCACGTAATCCAGTGCGTTCAGGATGCGCGCCGCCAGCAGCACGGCATCGGTGCGCGCGCTGGCGGGCAGCGAGGCCGGGACAGTGGTGGTGTGCAGGATGCCGTCGCGGTGAACATTTTCACCGGGGTCGTAGCAGGCGACTTCGCCCTTGGCGCTGCGGGCGGCGATGACGGACACCTCGATGGTGAAGTCGACGAAGCCTTCGAGCAGGGCGGGTGCGCCTGCCATGTCAGCAATGGCCCGGGCCGCGTCGGCGTCGGATTTCAGGCGGGCCTGTCCCTTGCCGTCATAGCCGAAGCGGCGGGTTTTCAGGATCGACGGCGTGCCGATGGTGCCGAGGGCGGCGTCCAGAGCGGCGGCGTCGGGAATGTCCGCATAGGGCGCGGTGTTCAGGCCCAGATCTTTCAGGAAATCCTTTTCGGTCAGGCGGTCCTGACTGATCCGCAGTGCCTCGCGGTTGGGGTGGATCGGTTTGATCGCCTCGAGGACGTCGAGCGCCTCGGTGGGGATGTTCTCGAACTCATAGGTGATGACATCGACCGAGCGGGCAAAGGCGGTCAGCGCGGCGGTGTCGTCATAGGCCGCCGTGGTGCAGGCGTGGGCCACGTCTGCGGCCGGCGGGTTGGCGCCGGGCTCGTAGATGTGGGTTCTGAAGCCAAGGCGGGCCGCAGCAACCGACAGCATACGGCCCAGTTGGCCGCCGCCCAGAATGCCGATGGTGGCGCCTGTGGCCAAGGGAGTGGGTCGGGGATCAGTCATCGGAAGGTTCTTCCGGGATAGAGGCCGACAGATCGGCGCGCCATTGGTCCAGACGCTGTGCAAGGTCGGCGTCAGTCAGGGCAAGGATGCCCGCCGCCATCAGACCGGCATTGGCAGCACCTGCGGCACCGATGGCCATGGTCGCCACGGGAAAGCCGCGCGGCATTTGCAAAATGGAATACAGCGAATCGACACCCGACAGCGTTTTGGTCAGCACCGGAACGCCGATCACCGGCACGCGGGTTTTCGAGGCCATCATGCCGGGCAGGTGGGCTGCACCGCCGGCACCGGCGATGATCACCTGCAAACCGCGATCCACGGCTGTCTTGCCATAGTCCCACAGCCGGTCGGGCGTGCGGTGGGCCGAAACGATGCGGGTTTCAAAGGTTACGCCCAGATCCTCCAGCATTTGCGCAGCTTCGCGCATGGTCGGCCAGTCGGACTGGCTGCCCATGATAATGCCGACTTTGGGGGATTGGTCTGTCATCCTGTGCCCTCGTGTATTGTCGTTTGGTCAGGGACTTATACGGGCCTGATCCGGCGGGGCAAGGCTCAGGCGATGATGTCGGGGGTCAGACGGTCTTCGAGTGTCGAAATCAGGTCTTTCAGGCGCAGTTTGCGTTTTTTCAGCCGTTGCAATGTCAGCGGATCGGATGTGGCACGCTGGGTCATGGCCGAAATCGCCTCGTCCAGATCACGATGTTCGCGCCTGAACACTTCCAGTTCAACACGCAGCACATCGTCATTTTTCATCGAAAGGTCAGAGGGCGCATTCATGGATTGTTGATTCCTGATGAGTAACGAGTTGTAAACATAAGCGATGATCCCCGTTGCGCATAGAGTGCGTGCAGCGCAAATGCTGCGATTGGGTGGCTAAAATTGCTGCTTTTTAACAAAGCGACACCGGCATGGCCGCCCGGCCCCTTGTCTGGGCGCGAAAATCTTCCCATATTCTTATCAGGCGGTTGCCAAAAGGGGCCGCAATTGACTGTCGCTTGATCTGATAAGGACGTGTCGCAATGACGAAAATGACCCTTGGTTCGCACCCGCATATGTTGGGGTTCGAGCAACTGGAACGCCTGCTGGAACGCACGGCGAAATCCGGAAACGAAGGCTATCCGCCTTTCAATATCGAACAAACATCCGATTTTTCCTATCGTATCACCCTTGCGGTGGCCGGATTTGCCGAGGACGATCTGCAAATCACGGTCGAGGACCGTACGCTGGTGATCCGCGGGCGGCAATCCGATGACGGCGAGGGCAGGGTGTTTTTGCACCGTGGCATCGCCGCGCGACAATTCCAACGGACCTTTGTGCTGGCCGACAGCGTTGAGGTTGGAGAGGCGATCATTGAAAACGGTCTGCTGCATGTCGATCTGACGCGGGCAAAACCCGAAACAGTCGTCCAGACCATCAGCATTCGGAAAGGGTAACCACATGGAAACGCCATTTGACACAGAACCCAAAAGCAACATCGTGTATGTCAAAACCATCGATGTAAGCGATCTGCCGCAGGACGTTCAGGAACAGGCCGAAGGGCTTGACCACCTTTATGCCGTCCATGACGCGCAGGGCACGCAAATTGCCTTGGTTGCAGACCGCAAGATGGCCTTTGTGCTGGCCCGCCAGAATGACCTTGCCCCGCAAGCGGTGCATTAACACAACTGCGCTGCTGGCCTTGCAGGCCGGCAGCCTGCGGGCCTCGCGGCGCTGGACGAAGCGCGGGACTTGATCGCGCGCCACATCACAACTCTCTGCAACACGGCCCAAAGCTCTGCCCTTTCATCGGGGGCTTGTGAAAACGGACTGTGTTTTCTAAACTTCAAAGGTCACAATCTACAATGGGAGGGCACAAGCTGAACATGCGTATCATCCGCCGACTTCAGCATGGTCCCCGCTTCGCCCTGTAAATCCGTTTGCAGGGCCGACCCGAGACATACATCTCAATTGGTCGCCCATAGCCGCGTTGCGGCATCCTTTTGTATGATCCGAGACCCCTATGACAATTCTGAATATCAACGCTTTGGGCGTCGTCCTTGGCGATCCTCTCTTTGACGACTTGAACCTGACCATTTCCAAGGGTGACCGTGTCGGTCTGGTCGCCGCAAACGGGCGCGGGAAGACGACACTTCTGGAGTGTCTGGCGGGGATCGGTGAACCGACAACCGGCGATATCATCCGCGCACGCGGTCTGCGAACCGGATATGTGCCGCAAAACGTTCCACAGGACGCCTACGGTCATACCCTTTACGACTGGGTGCTGGCCGCGCTTCCGGCTGAACAAGCTGAATATGAAAGCTGGCGTGTGGATGTGGTGCTGGGCGACCTGAGTGTCCCTTATGAGTTGCAACACAAACCCCTGAGCGCGCTGAGCGGTGGATGGCAGCGCACCGCGATGTTGGCGGCTGCGTGGATTACGCAACCCGATATTTTGCTGCTTGATGAACCCACGAACCATCTGGACCTGCACCGTATCGGATTGCTTCAGGAATGGTTGGCCGGCCTGCCGCGCGATATGCCTGTTGTCATCACCTCTCATGATCGGGCGTTTCTGGATGCCACAACCAACCGGACGCTGTTCTTGCGGGCCGAACGGTCGCGGGTGTTTCAGCTGGCTTTTTCGGCGGCCCGCGCGGCACTGGACGAAGCGGATGCTGCCGACCAGCGGCGCTTTGCCAACGATCTGAACAAAGCACAGCAGCTGCGCAAACAGGCCGCGAAGTTGAAGAATATCGGGATCAATTCCGGCTCGGACCTGCTTGTTACCAAGACCAGGCAACTGAATGATCGTGCAGCACAGATGGAGGCGGCGGCAAAGCCATCCCATCAGGATCGCAGCGCAGGTGACATCACGTTGGCAAACAGCGGCACTCACGCAAAGGCGCTGGTTACATTGGATGACATAGCGGTCGAAACGCCGGATGGCCGGGTTTTGTACAAAACGGGGCAAAAGTGGATTCTTCCCGGCGACCGGATTGTGTTGCTGGGGGCCAATGGCACCGGAAAGACGCAACTGGTCAAGTTGATACAAAACGCATTCGAAGGCCGTGACAGCGTGGTGAAATGTGCACCTTCGATTGTCCCGGCCTGTTCCGATCAACATCTTAGCCAGCTTTCGGACAGCGACACGCCCATGACGGCAATCGCTGGGCAGTTTGACATCGGTGATCAACGCGCACGCGGCGTGTTGGCGGGCGCGGGTGTGGCGATACAGATGCAGGATACCAAGATTGGCGCATTGTCTGGCGGACAAAAGGCGCGTCTGGCGATGTTGGTCCTGCGCCTGAAAAATCCGAATTTCTACCTGTTGGACGAACCGACAAACCACCTTGATATCCAGGGACAGGAAGCGCTGGAGGACGAGCTGATTGCGCATGACGCGTCTTGCCTGCTGGTCAGTCACGACCGCAGCTTTCTGCGCAATGTCGGCAATCGGTTCTGGTGGATCAAGGGCAAGAAGCTTGAAGAGGTGGACAGCCCGGAACCGTTTCTGTGCGCGGCGATGGGGACATCGTAAATCCGTTGGGGCAAGAATAGGCCAATCAGTTGTAAATTGATCCGGTCTGCCCATCGCGCCGCCTGATGAAGATGCAGCTTTTCTTGCGGTCTTCGCGGGGGCTATGGTGGCCTTTGATGCCAGCTTCGGCGCGGCCAATGCCTGTGTGAGGATGCGATGACATATGAATTTGACTGGGTGGATGCGTTCACCGACCGTGCTTTTGGTGGCAATGGTTGTGCCGTGGTGCATCAGGGCGCAGGGCTGGGCAGCGAAACCTGCATGGCCTATGTCCGCGAGACATCTCTGGTCGAGTGTACCTTTACCGGACCGTCAAAGGTGGCCGATGTGCGGGTGCGCTATTTTCTGGCCAGCCGCGAGATTCCCTTTGCGGGGCATCCCACCGTTGCCACTGTCGCCGCGATGCGTGCGCGCGGGATGATCGCGGATGGTCCGCTGGTGCTGGAAACCGGTGCGGGGCTGGTGCCGGTGAACGTGCAGGGCAACCATGTGACGATGACGCAGGTGGCGCCGCAATTCGGTGGTTTTGCCGATCCGGCGCTGGTCGCGGCCGTGGGGGGCTTGACGGCGGATGACATTGTCAGCCCGCCCCAGCAGGTCAGCACCGGTCTGCCCTTTGTCATTACTGTTCTGAAAGACCGGGCGACGCTGGAGCGGGTGCAGTTGAACCTTCAGGCCCTGGCCGACCTGGCGGCGGCGCAGGGCACTGACATCGACATGATGGAACCGTTCTGGTGCACGCTGGAAGGGTTCACGCCCGCAGGCGACACCGCCGCGCGGTCGCTGATGGCCCCGCCCAGCCCGTCCGAAGACCCGTTTACCGGATCGGCCACAGGCGCGATGGCAGCCTATCTGTGGGGGCAGGGGCTGATCGAGACGCCGACGTTCACTGCCGAGCAAGGGCACGGAATGGGCCGCCCCGGACAGGCACACGTGCGGGTGCTGGGGCCGCGCAACGCGATCACGGGCGTCGAGGTTGCGGGCGCGGGGTTTGTGTTGATGTCCGGGATGCTTGATCTTGGCGATGACTGATCCTGCAATCGCTGTGCTGCCCTATGGCAAGGGCGTCGGGCGGCGGGTGGCTGATCTGCCGCTGGACATGCTGCACTGGCCTGTCGGGCGTCCGGCGCACCTGAGCAAGGGCACGGTCGCGGATCTGGGGGCGCAGGATCACCTGCTGGTCTACCCCAAGACCGCGATGCATCTGCGCCCTTTCGGGGTGGCTGCACAGGTCAGCGTGATGGTGGTGGAGCCGCGCGCCATTCATTTACGCCACCTGCGGCTGCTGCGCTGGACGCATTGGCGCTATCACCGGATATTCACCCATGATCCCGGTCTGTTGCGCGGCGCGCCGAATGCGCGGTTTCTGGCAGCGGCGCGCACTTGGGTGCCAGAGTGGGAGACGCTGGATCTGAGCAAGACCCAGGAGGTTTCGCTGATTGCGTCGAACCGGCGTGATCTGGAGGGGCACAAATTGCGCCACGACGTCGCCGCCCTGGCGCAGGGGGTAACGCTGATGGGGCGCGGCTATGCGCCCTTCGAGCACAAGCACGAAGGGCTGGCGCCATTCCGGTTTTCGGTGGTGATCGAGAACATGCGGGCAGGGGGGTATTTCAGCGAGAAGCTGGTAGATGCCTTGTTGTGCGAAACGGTGCCGATCTATTGGGGCGCGCCGGATGTGGCCGACTATTTCGACACGGACGCGATGATAGTCTGCACCAGCAAAGACGAGATATTGGCAGCGATTGCAAAAGCCGATGCCGGTCTTTACGCGGCGATGCGCCCTGCGCTGCTGCGTGCCAAAGCGCAGGCGGTGGAGTGGTCGGACTATGAACGCAGCGCCGCCGAAATGGTACGCGACGGGGTTTGACGGCCACCGGCACGGCATTGCATCACTAAAAAGGCCCCGCTGAACACAACGGGGCCTTTTCATATCTGTCGGTCTTGCGCGCTTTATTCGGCGGCGATCAGACCCATGCTTTCCAGCTTCAGCAGAACCTGGTGGGCGCAGTTGTCGACGTCTACATTCTCGGTTTCGACGCTCAGCTCGGGGTTTTCCGGCACATCATAGGGGTCAGAGATGCCGGTGAACTCTTTGATCTTGCCTTCACGGGCCAGCTTGTACAGGCCTTTGCGGTCGCGGCGCTCGCATTCCTCGATCGAGGTGGCAACGTGAATTTCGACAAAGGCACCAAAGGCTTCAACGTCTTCACGCACAGCGCGGCGGGTTGTGGCATAGGGCGCGATGGGCGCGCAGATGGCGATGCCGCCGTTCTTGGTGATTTCCGACGCCACATACCCGATACGCCGGATGTTCAGGTCGCGGTGCTCTTTCGAGAAGCCGAGTTCCGAGCTGAGGTTCTTGCGCACCAGATCGCCGTCCAGCAATGTCACGGGGCGGCCACCCATTTCCATCAGCTTGACCATAAGGGCGTTGGCGATGGTGGATTTGCCCGAGCCCGAAAAACCGGTGAAGAACACGGTAAAGCCCTGCTGCGAACGCGGCGGCTTGGTGCGGCGCAGTTCCTTGACCACTTCGGGGAAGGAGAACCAGTCGGGGATCTCCAGACCTTCTTGCAGACGGCGGCGCAGCTCGGTGCCCGAGATGTTCAGGATTGTGACGTCGTCTTTGTCTTCGATTTCGTCCATGGCTTCGTATTGGGCGCGTTCCTGCACATAGACCATGTGTTTGAAATCGACCATTTCGATGCCCATTTCTTCCTGATGCGTGCGGAACAGGTCCTGCGCGTCATAGGGGCCATAGAAATCTTCGCCTTTGGAGTTCGAGCCGGGGCCCGCGTGGTCACGACCAACGATAAAGTGGGTGCAGCCGTGGTTCTTGCGGATCAGACCGTGCCACACGGCCTCGCGCGGGCCGGCCATACGCATGGCAAGGTTCAGCAGTGACATCGACGTGGTGGCCGCCGGGTATTTGTCCAGCACGGCTTCGTAGCAGCGCACGCGGGTAAAGTGATCGACATCACCCGGTTTGGTCAGGCCGACAACGGGGTGGATCAGCAGGTTGGCCTGTGCTTCGCGCGCGGCGCGGAAGGTCAGTTCCTGGTGGGCGCGGTGCAGCGGGTTGCGGGTCTGGAATGCAACCACTTTGCGCCAGCCCATTTTGCGGAAGTAGCTGCGCAATTCGTTGGGCGTGTCGCGGCGGGCGCGGAAATCATAGTGCACGGGTTGCTGGATACCGGTGACCGGACCGCCCAGATAGATCTTGCCTGCCTGGTTGTGCAGATAGTTCACTGCGGGGTGTTTGATGTCATCGGCACCAAAGACCTTTTCCGCTTCGTTGGCCTTGTTCGGCTCCCAACGGTCGGTGACAGTCATGGTGGCCAGAATTACGCCTTCCTGGTCGCGCAGGGCGATGTCCTGACCAATTTCCAGCGACTCGGCAAATTTTTCGCTTACGTCGAGGTTGATCGGCATCGGCCACAGGCTGCCGTCGGCCAGCCGCATGTTTTCCACGACGCCGTTGTAATCTTCTTCGGTCAAAAAGCCCTTGAGCGGGTTAAACCCGCCGTTCATCAGCAATTCCAGATCGCAGATCTGGCGCGGGGTCAGATCGTGGCTGACCAGATCGGCCGCCTCGAGTTTGAGCTTCTGGGCTGAATCGTAGGAAACATATAGTTCTGGAATCGGGGCGAGATTATTCTGCATCGGCATGAAGATTGCTTTCGTTCAACGGGTGGAGGCGGCCCTGCGGACAGCGCTTGATGCGGGCAATAGCGGGCTGGGCGCTGGGCGTCCAGATGCAGAGCGCAGGCAAAATCACATGTGACGCAAAATCGGCACAAATTCCCCTGTCGAGATGGGTTTTCGGGGTGTTTTGTCCTGTTTTTGCGGGTTTTGGCGAATGGCGCATATCGGCTTTGTGTGCTGGTCATGCGTTTTGCCCTAGGGCGCGGGCATTTGTGGCGCGTTGGCGGCCTTGGGTACAGGCAGGGCGTGGATGTCGCCATCAACCCCGCGCAAGGACAGAGGCACCAGTTCGCCGGGGGGCTCAAGGCCGGCGGCGTGCAGCACGGCGGCGCTGATCAGCAGTTCGACTTTCATCGGCTTGGTCGCGGCCTCAAGCCGGCTGGCGGCATTGACGGCATCCCCGATCAGGGTGCGCGGCGCATCGCCCTGCGCGCCGATTTCCCCCAACACGACGTTGCCCAGATGCAGCCCGATTCCAATACCCACGGGCGGCGCGCCTTCGGCTTGCAGGCCGGCATTGAACGCATCCAGCGCCCGCCCGATCCCGGCGGCCGCCGTCAAGGCAGCCTGTGCCGAAGAGGCGGTGTCGGGGGTTTCGAACAGGGCCAGAAACCCGTCACCCAGATATTTGTCGATCTTGCCCCCCGAAGCCGTCACCGCTGGCACAACCGCGTCAAAGAACCGGTTCAGCAGGAACACCACATCATAGGGCAGTTGCCCTGCGGTGCGCGCGGTAAAGCCGCGCATGTCCAGAAACAGAATCGCAAGCGGACGTTCCTGCCCCTGCGTGGCCGATCCGCGCGCGATACGGGTGCCGTGGGCAAACACACGATGAACAGTCATCGCCTGCGCAGGTTTGATCTGGCAAGCCAGCCGCGTGCCCGAGGCAGCCCCCACAGCTTGCAGGCTGCGTGCTTCGGCCTCCGAGGGCGGTGGGAGATCTTCGGCACCCGCTTCGATCATTACGCGGCAGGTGGTGCACCGGCCCTTGCCCCCGCACAGGGCGGTGTGCGGCACGCCCGCGCCGCGTGACATTTCCAGCAGTGTCTGGCCCACGGGTGCGGTGATGGTTGGCCCGTCCGAATAGGTGATACGTACGCTGCTGCGCCGTGCATTCAGCCGCAGGGCAAAGTGCAGCGCCAGAGCAGAGCAGAGAAGAACGACAAATCCCCAGTACAATGCGGCGTCGATCTCGAAAAGGTGCGTGAACTGCCCGGGGCCGGGCCAGTTGTAGGCATCCAGCATGTCCAGACGTGTGTCTTCGTCCTGGGCAGCCAGCTGCAAACGGCGGCTTTCGGTCACAAAGCCGGCCAGCGCAAAGGCGGGGACCAGCACCGCCAGACCCGTCAGCACATGGGTGTTGCGCCGCCACCACGCCCGTCCGCGCAGCCAGAAGTGCAGGCCGATGCAGCTGTGTATCCAGACAATAAGCAGCAGCACGCTTTGGGTCAGCGCCGATTTGGTGCCCCAGATCAGATACATCAGATATCCCATCTGGTCCTCGACGTCGTAAACCTCGTGGGCAATGCGGGTGAAGGTGATGTGCGTTATCAGCAACAGCGGAATGGAAAAGCCAAAGGTGTATTGCACCGCCTCGGCGCGCGGCATGCGCAGGCTGCGCCGTTCGATCAGGCGCCAGAGCGCCAGGCCCGCGTGCAGGATCAGCATTGCGTAGAGCAACACGCCGCCCACCGGGCTGCGGGAGAATATTTTGCGAAGCTCCTGGCCGCTTTCAAGCCAGTCGGGCGAGAACAGGCCCAGGCCGATATTGAGAAAGTGCAGCAACGCATACAGCATTAGGGCCAGCCCGCTGACGATGCGGGCGCGCGTTGCCCAGTTGCCGCGCCAGAGGTCGGACATGATCTGCTCCTTGATTTGGCGCAGAATGGCCCGACCTTGCGTGCGCGGTCAACGAAAGATGGGGGCCAGCCCCCCGGCGCATGCGCGCCGTCCCCCGGAGTTTATCCGGCAAGATGAAGGGGCTGGCGAAGTGGTCAGACGCTCTCTTGGACTTCGGCGCCGTGACCGAGCGGCAGGGAGGTGTCTTTTGCCACGTCCGTGTCGGTGTTTTCTGCCAGCCAGCGTTCGGCTTCGAGCGCGGCCATGCAGCCCATGCCTGCCGAGGTCACGGCCTGGCGGTATTTGTGGTCGGTCAGGTCGCCCGCGGCAAACACGCCCGGAATTGATGTTTCGGTGCTGTCGGGTTTGGTGACGACATAGCCGCCCATGTGGGTTTCCAGCACGTCCTTGACCAGTTCGTTCGAAGGCGCGTGGCCGATGGCGACAAAGACGCCCTTGGCAGGAATGTCGGTGATTTCGCCGGTGTTCACGTTCTTGACCTTCACGCCCTCGACGCCCAGCGGGCTGTCGGTGCCGTAAACCTCTTCGAGCTGGTGGAACCACAGGGTTTCGATCTTGGGGTTCTTTTTCAGCCGGTCTTGCAGGATCATCTCGGCGCGCAATTCGTCGCGGCGGTGGATCAGCGTGACCTTGGAGGCAAAGTTGGTCAGGAACAGCGCCTCTTCCACGGCGGTGTTGCCGCCGCCGATCACCACGATTTCCTGGCCGCGATAAAAGAAGCCGTCGCATGTGGCGCAGGCCGAGACACCGAAGCCTTTGAACTTCTCCTCGGACGCCATGCCCAGCCATTTGGCGCGCGCGCCGGTGGCGAGAATGATCGCATCAGCCACATAGACCGTGCCGCTGTCGGACTGCGCCACGAAGGGGCGTTTTGAGAAATCGACCGAGGTGATGATGTCGCTGACAACGTCGCAGCCCATCGCCTTGGCGTGGGCCTCCATGCGCACCATCAGGTCGGGGCCTTGCACTTCGGTGTCGCCGGGCCAGTTCTCGACTTCGGTCGTGGTGGTCAGCTGGCCGCCCGGTTCGATGCCCTGAACAAGGATCGGCTCCAGCATGGCGCGGCTGGCATAGATGCCGGCTGTATAGCCCGAGGGGCCCGATCCGATGATCAGAACCTTGGTTTTGCGTGTTTCGCCCATGATGATCCCCTTAGGTCGATATCCCTGTGCGCCGAAACGGCGCGGTTTGGTGAGTGGTGGTACATATTGTGCAGCTCCTTGGATATAGACATCTGCGCTTTGTGATTGAACCCCGCAATTGCATGGCCGATATGCAGCGCTAACAGGCGATTCCGTCGATGAGAGTGCAAGATTCTTGCGTCTGAGCGAAACATTATTGCGCACAACGCGGTCGGTGCTATAACAACCGCAAATTCCGGGGGTGAAATGGCGAATACGCGGCTTGATCCAATTGATCGCAAGATTCTTGCAGAGCTACAGGCAGACGGGCGCATGACCAATGTCGAGCTTGCCAAACGGGTGGGGATTTCCGCGCCACCCTGTTTGCGGCGGGTGCGCACTCTGGAAGAGGCGGGGTATATTCGCGGCTTTCATGCGGATGTGGATGCGCATGTTCTGGGCTTTGAAGTGCAGGTGTTCGCGATGGTTGGTCTGGCCAGTCAGGCCGAAAGTGATTTGAGTGCTTTTGAGGACCGCTGCCGTGCATGGCCGCTGGTGCGGGAGTGCCACATGCTGAACGGCGAAGTCGATTTTATCCTGAAATGCGTGGCGCCCGATCTGTCGGGCTTCCAAAGCTTTCTGACGGGGCAGTTGCTGACCACACCCAATGTGGCCAGCGTCAAGACATCGCTTGTGATCCGTCAGGCCAAGGACGAGGCGGGTGTGCCCTTTGACGTTCTGGAAGACCGGCTGAGCAAGACCGCCTGAGGGATGACCCGCGCAGCAGGCGCGGGCCGTCAGGCTGCGGTTTCGATCTGCTCTGGCGCGCGCGGATGCGCCAGCGGACCAAAGTCGGTTACATGGGAAATGCGCGGGAACATCGACAGGAACATGTCGCGCACGGAATGGCTGACGTTGCGGGTCGCGTTGGCGCCGGGATGAAAGGTTTCCATAAGCATGCCACCGGCATAAACCGCGGCATGGCGTGTCAGGCCGATGTGGAACAGCCGCACCGATGTGGGCGGCGAGATTTCAATGACATTCACACCGTCGACAAAATCCCGGGCAGGGGTCAGCATTTGCGCACCCGATGCCAGGGTGCCGCGCAGGTTGTGCGGCGTTTGCAGCAGGCGGGCCGACGGCCCGACGGTCAGAAAGCTTTCGGGGCGCGCGGGGCCGAAGGTGTCGGCCATGATGCGGATCAGCGACGTGCGCTGTCCGGTGTCGGCGGGTACAAAAGTGGTGGACCCGATCCAAACGGCCTGCGCAGCATCCCCGTTCGAGGTGCGCAACCAGTCGCCCGGTTGCAGATCTTCGATGGCGATGGGACCATCGCGTCCTTCCAGAACAGTGCCACGCGCAAATGCGGAAAAGGCCGATTCGATCAGCGGCAGGGCGGGTGCCTTGATCTGGCTCACCATACGGCTGCCATCGGCGCGCAAGGCGGCGATTTCATATGTCCGGTTCGGCGGCAGTCTTTTGCCCTGAGCAGTCGGGGCATATTGGCTGTAGTAGCGCGATTGCCCTGCAAGGGCGATAGTCGTGGTCATGCGATTAACCTTGTTCTGGTCGGTCACATCTGATGTCGGCCCCCACCGACGACGATAGATGAACTGAGGTTCACGTGTCTGATGAACCGTTAATCGCTGTTTAAAGGGTGGATTGTCAAAGAATTGACGACATTTGCCGTTCAAATCACACCAATCCGCCTCATTTGAGGCGGATTGTCAGGCGGCGCGCGCCAGATTTTGCCACATTTGCCGCAGCCCTGCGCGCAATGTGATTCTATTTTTGCACCATGATTCGGCCTGAAGGCAGCGGATCAGGCGGCTTTGCTGTTCAGCTCGGCTTTGCGTTTTGCGATGAACGCCGCGCGACGTTTGCCGCGCGCCCAAGGCATCACGGTTTTTTCGTCAGCCGCTGCTGCAACCACGGACTTGATGAAACGTGTGTTGGTTTTCATGTGTTTGTCCTCTGCTCTGTCATAGATGCGGCAAAGTGCGCCGCTGTTAACAACAGTTTTGCAGGAGCATTCTGGCCCGACTGGGACCGGTTTCTGCCGATTTCAAGATGATTTGAGGCAAATGAGGATTAAATAAGGCGCCGTGGCCGCAATTGTTTCCGTTCTTGCGGGTCTCAGAGCCGGATGGCTGCGATCAACCGGCCATAATCGGCAGCACGTTCGTGAACAGACCGGCGATAGGAGAAAAACTGCTCGGGATCACTATAGGTGCAATGGCGGGTCCATTCAGCCGACGCAACGCCGCGCTGTCGCAGGCGGTGCAGCCCGTATCCGGGCAGGTCGTACATCATCCGGTCGCCCTTGCCGTTGGCGAAATAGCGCGCGCTTGCGTCATCCTCGGCCATATGGGCTTCAAAGAACTCGGGTCCGACCTCATAGGCGCGCTGGCTGATCGAGGGGCCGATGACTACATTTATGTTCCGGGCAGAGGCACCCAAAGCCTCCATCGCGTCCACCGTCGCCTCCAGCACACCGTCCAGCGTTCCGCGCCACCCTGCATGTGCGGCGCCGATCACCTGCGCCTTGTGATCGGCAAACAGCACCGGCTGGCAATCCGCTGACAGAACCGACAGGGCCAGCCCCGGTGTTGCCGTCACCATCGCATCGGCCTTGGGTTTGTTGGGCAACGGCGCGGTGACAGGAATCACTTTGGTCGAATGCACCTGATACACGCTGAGAAGATGGTCGGCGGGCACGTCCAGACGGGCCGCGACACGGGCGCGGTTGATCGCGACAATCTCGGTTTGATCGGTGCTGCCGCTGCCACAGTTCAGCCCGGCGAACACGCCCGAGGACGCGCCACCCGCGCGGGTGAAGAACCCGTGTTGCAGCGGATCCAGTGTATCATGTGTCAGCAGTTTGAGTGTCATGGTTCCAGACCTGGTGGTGGTGCGGCGCCGTTTGGATAGAGGCCCAGCACTTTGAACAGGTTTCCCATTTCTGTCGGGTGCGTCAACCGGCGATGTGCGGCGATGTGCGCTTCCAGCGGCGCGTCGCGCAGAGTTTGCGCCAGCGTCTGGGCGCGCTGGGTGATACCAAGCCGTTCCAGAAACACTCCTTGCGGGGTTACGCGGGTAAACGGGCAGCGGGCGGCCTGCGTCAGGGCCTCAAAGTCGACATGGGTGGTCAGGTCTGCGGTGCCGGGATCGGTCAGCGGGTCGGTGGTTGCATGGGCTTTCAGGGCCTGCAACGTGTCGCCCAAAGACCGCCAGTCGCCATAATCAACGATCAGCGCCGCACCGCCGTGATCGTGAATGCGGGTGCTGATGGTGTCGATGATTGGCACAGCGGCGGGGCAGATCTCGACGATGTCGCCCTGGGCCGTGTCCTCAAGCCGGTGCGCCAGTGCCGGTTGCGGCGCGGCGGGGCCAAGCCCCATGTGCAGCAGACCCTCCTGCGCCCCCACCATCCGCTCGCGCCAATGTGCGCCGTCGCGTTGATATTGATGCACCGGCAGCGCGTCGAAGAATTCATTGGCGACCAGATACAGCGGTTGTTCGGGCAGGGCGTGTACGCTGTCCAGCCAGTCGGGCGTGTGGGCCTGCAACGTGGTGGCTTGAACGGCGCGCAGGGTGGGCGAGGCTTCGACGAGCGTGAGGGTAAGGGCCGCATGAAACCCCGGCAGACGGGCGGTGGCGCGCAGGATGTCGGCCATCAGCGTGCCGCGCCCCGGTCCCAGTTCGGCCAGCGTGATGGCCGCAGGCGCGCCCTGATCCAGCCAGCATTGTGCCAGCGACAGCCCGATCAGTTCGCCAAACATCTGGCTGATCTCGGGGGCGGTGGTGAAATCTCCCGCAGCGCCCAGCGGGTCGCGGGTGGCGTAATAGCCATAGGTCGGGTGCAGCAGCGCCTCGGACATATAGTCGGCCAGCGTGATCGGACCTGTCGTCGTGATCCGCTCGGTCAGTATCCTCAGCAGGCTCATGGGGTGGCGGTGTCTTTGCGGGCACGCAGGATCAGCCACAGGCCCAGAGCGATCATCGGCACAGACAGAATCTGCCCCATTGTCAGCCCCCAACCACCGACGTGCCATGCCAGCCCCAGCGGGTTGCCTTCGGAAATGAACTGCGCATCGGGCTGGCGTACGAATTCCACCAGAAACCGCGAGAGGCCGTAACCTGCGAAAAACGTACCGGCGACCCGTCCGGGGTGTTTCAGCGCCCCGCGTTTCCAGACAAGGACCAGCAGAACCGCGCCCAGAATCAGCCCTTCCAGCAGCGCTTCGTACAGCTGGCTGGGATGACGCGCGCACAGGCCCACAACATCGGGACAATATTGCGCTGCATCGCCGGGAAAGGCGACGCCCCACGGCAGGTCGGTCGGGCGGCCCCACAATTCGGCGTTGATGAAATTGGCTATACGTCCCAGCAGCAGCCCCGGTGGTACGCCCAATGCGATGGCATCGGCGGCGGCGGTTTTCGGGATGCCCTGACGCCAGGTGAAAATGAAGGCGGCAGCAATGACGCCCAATAGCCCGCCGTGGAACGACATGCCGCCCTGCCAGATCGCCAGTATCTGCATCGGGTTGGCCAGATAATAGGCCGGCTGGTAAAACAGCACATAGCCCAGCCGCCCGCCCAGAATCACGCCGATGATGATCCAGGTCAGCAAATCCTCGATCTGCGTCGTCGTCATCGGGGGCGTGTCATCGCGCCACAGGGACGGGCGTTTGATCGCGCGGATCACCAGCCGCCATCCCGCGAGAATGCCCACGATATAGGCCAGTGCATACCAGCGCAGGGCAATGGTCATGCCAAAAATCGACACCGAAAAGATGTCGGGAGAGATGTCGGGAAAGGGGATCAGACCGGTCATGGGTGCGACATGCATGTGCGGCGCGGGGGAAGTCAACCTTGCGGGCGCGCGCGCATGGCCCCATATACAACACAAGCCAGTTACAGGAGAATGCACATGCAGGCGCGTGGCAAGATTTTTGACGATATTTCGCAACTGATGACCAACGCCATGGGCGTGGCGCAGGGCGCAAAAGACGAAGCCGAAACCGCGATGAAGTCGCTGATGGACCGCTGGCTGGCGGACCGCGACTTTGTCACCCGCGAGGAATTCGACGCGGTGCGGGCGATGGCGCAAAAGGCCCGTGAAGAGAACGAGGCGCTGAAGGCGCGTCTGGACGCGCTGGAAAGCAAGTAAGTCAGGCGAACCTGGCGCGCGCAACACGCGCCCAGGCACTAAAGCCCCGCAACACATTGCCTTGCATTCTGTGAGAGGCCGCGCCCGACCGCCCGTCACGCCGCAGGCGCGACGGTAATGAACGGCGCAGCTTTGGTGAGATAAACGGCGCACCTTTGGTGCGACTGGCGGGCGCCGACCTTGTGGTGGGCTCATTCCCTCGAACATCCAAAATAGGCGTGCATTTTGTGCGCCCCTCGGCCTTTTCCACAACTTATTGAAGTTATCCCCAAATAAAGGGTTGCCAGATGGCCGCCCCGCCTGCACCATATTTGGTAGAGATACGGGGGATGACCCTCGACACTCAGAGCAGGCACCTAGCGCTTGGGGGCGCGGCAATGCCCCACCGCTAGAGCGAGAAAAAGAGGTGGCGACATGGCCCTTTCCGAGCAATTCCTGGAAGACGAGATTCACCCGATTGATATTGTCGAGAATATCGCAGCACACCACGACTGGGATTTCGACCGTATTGCAGACGATCAGATCGCCATGGCTGTCGAAGGCCAGTGGCGCACCTATTCCCTGACGCTGGCCTGGTCGGGCTATGACGAAACGCTGCGTCTGGTCTGTACCTTTGAAATGGAACCACCCGCTGAAAAGCTGGGTGACCTCTACGCTTTGCTGAACCTGATCAACGATCAATGCTGGGCGGGCGCCTTTACCTTTTGGGAAGAGCAAAAGCTGATGGTCTACCGCTATGGTCTGGTGCTGGCCGGTGGTCAGATCGCAGGCCCCGAACAGGTCGATACCATGATCAACGCCGCCGTGATGAGCGCCGAGCGGTACTATCCCGCGCTGCAACTGCTGACATGGGGTGATCGTACGCCCAAGGATGCGTTGGAAGTTGCCATTGCAGAGGCCTATGGCCGCGCGTAAACCTTTGCCCTGAACCATATTCGGGGAAGGGCAAACCATGACAACTGAGGTAATTGCGCAGCGCGGCCTTGTGCTGCTGGGCTGTGGCAAGATGGGCTCGGCCATGTTGGCGGGCTGGCTGAAACGCGGTTTGCCCGCCACGTCGGTCTGGGTGAAAGACCCCAATCCGTCGGACTGGCTGAAGGGCACAGGCGTGCACATCAACGCCGACCTGCCTGCGCATCCGGCGATCGTGCTGGTGGCGGTCAAGCCGCAGATGATGGGCGATGCGGTGCCCAATATGGCCCACATGGGCGGGGGCGGCACCACGTTCGTCAGCGTCGCGGCGGGCACGCCGATTTCCTATTTCGAGAAAACGCTGGGTGCAGGCACGCCCGTGGTGCGGGCAATGCCGAACACCCCTGCCGCCGTGGGTCGCGGTATCACCGCTATCGTCGCCAACGAAGCGGGCGCAGGCGCGCTGGACGTGGCCGAAGAATTGCTCAGTGCCGTGGGGCAGGTGGTGCGTCTGGAAACGGAATCGCAGATTGATGCGGTGACCGGGGTCAGCGGGTCGGGGCCGGCCTATGTGTTCCACATGATCGAAACGCTGGCAGCCGGTGGCGTGGCACAGGGGCTCTCGCCGGAACTGGCGATGCAACTGGCCAAGGCCACGGTGGCAGGCGCGGGGGCGTTGGCCGAGGATGCGGATGAGGACCCCGCGCAACTGCGCATCAACGTGACTTCGCCCAACGGCACCACGCAGGCGGCGCTTGAGGTCTTGATGGATGAAGAAACGGGCTTTCCGTCGCTGCTGCCCCGCGCCGTGGCCGCCGCAACACGCCGTGCAAAGGAGCTGGCAGATGGCTGATAATCTGGACTTTGACACATTCCTCAAGGTCGACATTCGCGTTGGCACCGTGCTGCGCGCAGAACCTTTCCCCGAGGCACGCAAGCCTGCGATCAAGATGTGGGTCGATTTTGGTGGTGACATTGGCGAGCGCAAGACCAGCGCACAGGTCACCGCGCATTACACGCCCGAGATGCTGGTGGGCAAACAGGTGGTTGCAGTCGTGAACTTTCCGCCCCGCCAGATTGGTCCCTTCATGTCCGAGGTTCTGGTGCTGGGCTTGCCCGATGACGCAGGCGAGATCGTGCTGCTGCGCCCCGATCAGGCGGTGCCAAACGGGGGGCGGATGCATTGAAACGCCTCTTCATCTCGCGCCCCATGCCCGCCGACGTCGAGGCCGAGGCACGCAGGCATTTCGACGTGACCATGCGGGACAGCAACGCGCCGCTGTCGCAGGCTGAAATGATTGACGCCTTGGATGGCTACGACGCCGTGCTGCCGACGCTGGGCGATATGTTCAGCGCCGAGGTTTTTGCGCAAGTCACGCCCCGCGCGGTGATGCTGGCCAACTTTGGCGTGGGGTATAACCACATCGACGTGGCGGCGGCGCGGGCCAAGGGGCTGATCGTCAGCAACACGCCGGGGGCGGTGACCGATGCCACAGCCGACACCGCCATGACCCTGATGCTGATGAGCGCGCGGCGTGCCGGCGAAGGCGAACGGATGGTGCGGGCAGGGCAGTGGGACGGCTGGCACCCGACGCAGATGCTGGGGATGCACCTGTCGGGCAAGACCGTGGGCATTGTCGGCATGGGCCGCATCGGGCTGGCGATAGCACGGCGCTGCCATTTCGGCTTTGGCATGAAGGTCGCATATTTCACCCGCTCGCCCAAAGAACTCGACCTTGACGCGACGCCTTATGATGACCTGTTAACACTGGCGGCTGCGGTGGATGTGCTGGTGCTGGCGGTGCCCAGCGGGCCCGACACGCGCAATCTGGTCGACGCGGCGGTGCTGGCGGCGATGCAATCCCATGCGCATCTGATCAACATCGCACGCGGCGATGTGGTGGATGAGGGTGCCTTGATCGACGCCCTGCAAACCGGGGCCATCGGTGGCGCGGGGCTGGATGTTTATGCGCGCGAACCCGAGGTGCCTGCTGCGCTGCTGGCCTTGGACAACGCGGTGCTGCTGCCGCATCTGGGCACGGCGGCACTGGAAGTACGCACCGATATGGGGCTGATGGCCGTGTGCAACCTCAAGGCCGTGCTGATCGACGGACAGGACGCGCCCAACGCGGTCTAGGATCCGGACCCTAGGTCACCGACTCATAAGTTCGCAACCAGATTCTGATTGACGCGAGTTGTATGGATGCGAGGAAATTATCATCGCGTTTGTCATATCTTGTTGCTACCGCGCGGAAGTTTTTGAGTTTGTTGAAGAAACGCTCCACTGCGTTGCGTGCTTTGTAACGCTCGCGATCATGCGCGATGACAGGATTGCGTTGCGGCATCGAAGGGATCACGGCTTGCGCCTTCTGTTTGGCGATCAAATCACGGATCGCGTTGCTGTCATAGGCGCGATCCGCCAGCACGCTGCAGCCTTCTTTCAGTCGATCCAGCATCTGCTCTGCCGCGTGTCCATCATAGGCCTGCCCAGCCGTCAGCATGAGCCGGATCGGGCGGCCAAGCGCGTCCACCAAAGCGTGGATTTTCGTTGTCAGCCCGCCCCTTGAGCGACCCAGGCAATCGGATCGCCCCCTTTTTTAGGGCCATTTGCGCCCTGTTGGTGTACCCGGATGGAGGAGCTGTCAATCATTTGCACCTCACCCTCATATGCCTCTGATATTGCTTCAAGAATACGCGCCCAGTGGCCCGCACGCCGCCAGCGGTTGAAGCGGTTCACACAGGTCGTATGCGGCCCGTATCGGGCAGGAATGTCTGCCCAGGGCGCACCAGTCCGCAAGCGCCAGAAGATGCCGTTCAAAACCCGCCGGTCATCCACACGGGGCTTGCCGCGCACCTTCGTCGGCAGCAACGGCTGGATCACCGACCATTCAAAATCTGTCAAATCAAAACGTGCCATTCTCACCTCCACATTTGCCGGAAAGTGAATCACGTTTTCTAAAGTCTGTGAATCCCTTTTATGGGTATGTGACCTAGCGCATCAAACATCCCCGGCTGTCAAAGCCGTAAATATCACCCGGCTCCGTTGCCAACGGCGGCGCCGGGCGGGTGTGGATGCGCAGCGCCCAGTGGGCATCTTGCAACTGCCGGGGCATCGCTTCGGTGTCAGGGTTGATGATCTCGACCTCCCAGCCCCGGATCTGGGCGGCGTGGCGGATGTCTTCCTGACCGGCGCAGGCCAGAAAAGCCGTATCACGCAACATCAGCAATTTTGCTACCTGCCAGTCGTTTGTCGCGCGTTGATCCATGCGGGCGTACATGCCCGGCAACACCCCCGGCACGCCGGTCAGGATCAACCCGCAGGCCAGCGCGATACCGCAAAGCAGACCGGCGCAGAACCGTTTCATGCCTTGTCGCCCGTGGCCTTGCGCCAGTGACGACGGCACAGGCTGACATAGGTTTCGTTGCCCCCGATCTGCACCTGCGCCCCATCGCGCACCACATTGCCCTGCGCATCCTGACGCACGACCATCGTGGCCTTTTTGCCGCAATGGCAGATGGTGCGCACCTCGCGCATTTCATCCGCCAGCGCCAGAAGTGTGGCCGAACCGGGAAACAGCTTGCCCTGAAAATCGACCCGCAGGCCATAGCACATGATGGGCACTTTCAGATCATCCACCGCACGGGCCAGTTGCCAGACCTGCGCCTCGCTCAGAAACTGCGCCTCGTCGATAAAAACGCAGGCAATGTTGTCGGTGTCCAGATGGGTTTCGATCTTGGCAAACAGATCCTCGCCGGGTGCGAAAGTGTCTGCATCCTGTCCAATTCCGATACGGCTCGCGATACGGCCCTGACCTGCGCGGTTGTCGAATTGCGCAGTCAGCAAATAGCTTTGCATACCGCGCTCGCGGTAATTGTGCGCGGCTTGCAACAGAACTGTCGATTTGCCTGCGTTCATTGTGGAGTAGTGAAAATAGAGCTTGGCCATAGCGCCAAGGGGTACGCCAAGGGGCGCGGGCAGGCAAGTGAGAGGGCGGGCCGCAGCGCCCGTTTTTGCAGCAGAGGCAGAGCGCTAAGCTGTGGCGGTGCGATGGCCGCAGGGGTGCGGAAAGGCCCCGCAAAGGAGCCCGTCACGCCGACTGCCGGACATGCCAGCCCACCGTTCCCAAGCGGCGAAAGCGCAACGGGTCTCACACTTTCCCGTGGGGGAGGCACGGGCCACTCGAAAAAAAATCCCGAAACCGGCGGGACGATTAAAAAATGACATTTCCACGCTGTTGATTTAATGGGAAAAGACAAGATGCTTTCCCCTGCCTATCAACGGGGAGGGCACGCGAGAGTCGAGTGGGGACGTATGGCAGGTATTGGCAGCTACTTGAAAAAGCACACCGAGGCGTTGGTCAAGGATGTGGGCATAGAGCCCGCATGCGCTGTGACCGGCAAATCCAAAGCGACTTTGGGGCGGTATTATTCGGACAATCCCGAACATGCCGACAGGTTCATGCCGATTGACGCGGTGGTGCGTCTTGAGAAAGAGGCGTCCTTTCCCTTTGTCACCACAGCATTGGCCGAATTGCAGGGCGGCGTTCTGGCATTCGAGGACCGCCGCCAGAATGCGCCGTCGACCGGCGGAATAAATGCCGATGTGATCGCGTTGAGCCAGCGGTTTGCCATGTTGATGAGCGAATACCAGCAATCCATCGAAGACGGGATTATCACCGTCAACGAAGCCAAACGTCTGCTGCGCGAGACCTCGCTGCTTCAGCGCGTGCTGATCGACATGAAGCTGCATCTGGAAGAAGAAAGTGCCTGAAGACACAGGCGCGCTTTTCACGGACGCATTGCCCGACATTGATGTGAATGCACTGGCGGCGGCAGATGATCCGCGCCACCCGCCGCGCATTTTGCTGCTGTATGGCTCGCTGCGCGATGTCAGCTATTCCCGCCGCGCGGCGGAGGAAAGCGCGCGCATACTGCGGCATCTGGGCTGCGAGACGCGGATGTTCGACCCCACCGGCCTGCCAGTGGTGGATGATGCATCCGAGGATCACCCCAAGGTGACCGAGTTGCGTGAACTGGCGGTCTGGGCCGAAGGCATGGTCTGGTCGTCGCCCGAGCGTCACGGGGCGATGACGGGGCTGATGAAGACCCAGATCGACTGGCTGCCGTTGTCGATGCAGGGCGGCATTCGCCCGACACAGGGCAAGACGCTGGCAGTGATGCAGGTGTCGGGCGGGTCGCAATCATTCAATGCGGTGAACCAGATGCGGATTCTGGGACGCTGGATGCGGATGGTGACGATTCCCAACCAGTCGTCCATTCCCAAGGCGTGGCTTGAGTTTCAGGACGGGCGTCTGCCCGAGGGGCCGTTTTACCGCCGCATCGTTGATGTGATGGAAGAGCTGGTGAAGTTTACCTGGCTGGTGCGCGGGCGGGCCGATTATCTGGTGGACCGGTATTCGGAACGGGTGGAAACGGTCGAGGCGGTGCACAAGCGGGTTTCGCAGAAATAGCGGGTCTGGCTTGTTGAAGCCGAATAGGGGGGCGCTGCCCCCTGGCCCCCCGGGATATTTTTGGCCAAAAGAAGCCGGTTTAGCCGTGTTTTTCGACCAGCACACTGCCAACGGAATAGCCTGCACCGAACGAGCAGATCAGACCGTGGTCGCCATCCTTGAGATCGGCGGAATGTTTGGCGAAGGTGATGATGGACCCCGCCGATGACGTGTTGGCGTAGTCTTGCAGGATGTTGGGTTGTTCATCCGGTTCGGGCGTGCGGCCCAGTACCTTTTTGCCGATAAAGTCGTTCATGCTTTTGTTGGCCTGATGCAGCCACAGGCGCTTGATGTCCTCTGCGTTCAGGTTTTCGTCCGCCATGTGATCCATGATGTGTTGCGATACCATCGGGACCACTTCCTTGAACACCTTGCGGCCGTTCTGCATGAACTGCATGTCTCGGCGGTCTTTCATGCCGTCGGGGCGCGAGCGGCGCAGAAAGCCGTTGTTGTTGCGGATGTTGTTGGAAAAGCTGGTGGCGCAACGGGTGGATTTGACGGCGAAACAGGGGCCTGCGGCGTCCTCTTCACGCTCCAGCAGGGTGGCGGTGGCCACATCGCCAAAGATAAAGTGGCAGTCGCGGTCGCGCCATTCGATATGCGCCGAGCAGATCTCGGGGTTGATCACCAGCGCCGAGCGGATCGAACCCGAACGGATCATGTCGGCGGCGGCCTGAATACCAAAGGTGGCAGAGGAGCAGGCGACATTCATGTCGAAGGCAAAGCCCTGAATGCCCAGCAGATCCTGAATTTCGATGGCAACGGCCGGATAAGCGCGTTCGAGGTTTGAGGCGGCGCAGATCACCGCGCCGACGTCGGCGGCGGTCTTGCCTGCGTTTTCCAGCGCGATATTGGCGGCCTTGAGCGCCATTTCAGCCATGATCGACGGTTCGTCATCGCTGCGCTGGCGCATTTTTGGGTACATGACATGCGGGTCCAGAATGCCGTCCTTGACCATCACATAGCGCTGTTCGATGCCCGATGCCTTGACGATGAATTCTTCCGAGGAGTGGTCCTTGGGCGCAAGCGTGCCCGCGGCGATTTCGGCGGCGTGTTCGGCATTGTAGAGATCCGCATAGGCGTTGAACGCTGTCACCAGTTCTGCGTTGGTGACTGTCTCGGAGGGTGTAAAGACACCTGTGCCCGTGATCGCCGGTGTGTACATGATCTGCCCCTTTTTTCAGCGTCCCATATGAAGCCGTGTTAGCGCCGGAAGGTCAAGGTGGGGTGGCGGGACATCGTCTTGATTTAGGCGGCTGGGGGCGTCGTTCAAGTGATGTGCCGGTGGGCCTGCGCCTGCATGGACGGAAGGGCACACCACTTCGCAAAAAGGTTGGGCCTGAACGCTTCAGATCAGCGGCACAAAAGGCACGTCGCAGGCGGCAAGGCCGGCCAGCAGTACAAAAAGAACGAAAAGGCGCATTCGGAAGTCCTGTCAGGTTGGAGGCATGTGCCACCAACCTGTGCGGGAATCTTGTGCGTTGTCTACCCTTGCAGCGACTTTACGCCCACATCGTCGGCCGCCTGTGCCTTGATCGCCAGCGCGGCGGCGTAGGAGGCGGCTGCGGTGGTGAAATAGGGGATCTTGTCATAAAGCGCGATCGAGCGGATCGATTTGCTGTCTTCGACTGCCTGCGTGCCCTCGGTCGAGTTCATGACCATCTGCACGCCGCCGTTCTTCATCAGGTCGGTGACATCGGGGCGGCCTTCGTAGACCTTGTTGACGGTGCCGCAGGTGTGACCGTTTTCGGTCAGCCACTTGGCGGTGCCGTTCGTGCCCACGAGGGTAAAGCCCAGACCCAGAAGGATTTTGGCGGCTTCCAGCATGTCGGCGGTCTTGTCGTCGTCCTTGATCGACACGAACACGCAGCCCTCGCGCGGCAACGGGTTGCCTGCCCCCATCTGCGCCTTGAGGAAGGCACGCGGGAAATCGCGGTCCCAGCCCATGACTTCGCCGGTGGAACGCATTTCCGGCCCCAGGATCGTATCGACACCGGGGAAGCGGGCAAAGGGCAGCACCGCCTCTTTCACCGAATACCAGGGCATGTTGGGGTCGGCCAATGTCATCGGATCACCCAACGGCAGCACGTCCGAATATTTGGCGTTTGCGTCATAGGGCGCGCGCATCGGGAAGTTCGACAGCGGCTCGCCCGCCATGACGCGCGCGGCGATGGAGGCAATCGCGCTGTCTGTCGCCTTGGCCACGAAGGGCACGGTGCGCGAGGCGCGCGGGTTGACCTCGATCAGGTAAATCTCGCCGTCCTTGACCGCGAACTGGATGTTCATCAGGCCGACCACATGCAGGGCAAGGGCCAGCGCGTGCGTCTGTTCCTTGACCCGCTCGATGATCTCGTCGGGCAGCGAATAGGGCGGCAGCGAACAGGCACTGTCGCCCGAGTGGACGCCGGCCTCTTCGATGTGCTGCATGATGCCTGCGACGTGCACGTTGGTGCCGTCACAGATGGCATCCACGTCCAGTTCGACCGCGCCGGACAGGTAGCTGTCCAGCAACACGGGGCTGTCGCCCGATACCACGACGGCCTCTTTGATATAACGCTCAAGCTGGGCCTGATCGCGCACGATTTCCATCGCGCGGCCACCCAGCACATAAGACGGGCGGATCACCAGCGGAAAGCCGATGTCCTTGGCAATCTCGATCGCTTCGGCGTCGGAATGGGCGATGCCGTTGTGCGGCTGTTTCAGGCCAAGGCCCTGCACCAGCTGCTGGAACCGCTCGCGGTCTTCGGCCAGGTCGATGGCGTCGGGCGTGGTGCCCAGGATCGGGATGCCCTCGGCGTGCAAGGCGGCGGCGATTTTCAGCGGGGTCTGGCCGCCGAATTGCACGATCACACCGTGCAGCGTGCCGTTGTCCTGTTCGACCCGCAGGATTTCCATGACGTGCTCGAACGTCAGCGGTTCGAAATACAGCCGGTCCGAGGTGTCATAGTCGGTCGACACGGTTTCGGGGTTGCAGTTGACCATGATGGTTTCATAGCCCGTCGCCGTCAGCGCATAGCAGGCGTGGCAGCAGCAATAGTCAAACTCGATGCCCTGACCGATGCGGTTGGGACCGCCGCCCAGGATCACGACCTTTTTGCGGTCGGACGGCCGCGCTTCGCATTCGACCTCGCCAAAGACGGGCGATTCATAGGTCGAGTACATATAAGGGGTTTGCGCCTCGAACTCGGCAGCGCAGGTGTCGATGCGTTTGAACACGGCGACAACGCCTGCAGCACGGCGCGCGGTGCGCACCTGATCTTCGGTCAGGCCGGTCAACGTGCCCAGACGCGCATCGGTAAAGCCCATCATCTTGAGGTGACGCAGGCCCTTTTCATCTTCGGGCAGGCCGTTGGCGCGGACCTCTTCCTCGGCGTCGATGATCTCGCGGATACGGGCCAGGAACCACGGGTCGAACATGGTGATGCCGTGAATGTCGTCGTCGCTGATGCCGTGGCGCATGGCCTGTGCGATCACACGGATGCGGTCGGGGGTCTGCTGGGCCAGCGCCTTGGTGATGGCGGCGCGGTCGGGTGCGCCCGGAATGGCAATTTCGTCAAAACCGGTCAGACCGGTTTCCAGCGAGGCCAGCGCCTTTTGCATCGATTCGTGGATGGTGCGGCCAATGGCCATCGCCTCGCCCACGGATTTCATCGCGGTGGTCAGGTTCGGCTCGGAGCCGGGGAATTTCTCGAAGGCAAAGCGCGGGATCTTGGTGACGACATAGTCGATCGTCGGCTCGAAACTGGCCGGTGTCACCTTGGTGATGTCGTTGTCCAGTTCGTCCAGCGTGTAGCCGACGGCCAGTTTCGCCGCGATCTTGGCAATCGGGAAACCTGTCGCCTTGGACGCCAGCGCCGACGAGCGCGACACGCGCGGGTTCATCTCGATGACGACCATGCGGCCATCGGCGGGGTTCACCGCCCATTGCACGTTTGATCCGCCGGTTTCCACGCCGATCTCGCGCAGGACCGCGATCGAGTGGTTGCGCATGATCTGGTATTCTTTGTCGGTCAGCGTCAGGGCCGGGGCCACGGTGATGCTGTCGCCGGTGTGGACGCCCATCGGGTCGATGTTTTCGATGGAACAGACGATGATGGCGTTGTCGGCGGTGTCGCGCACCACTTCCATTTCGTATTCTTTCCAACCCAGCAGGCTTTCATCGACAAGGATCTGACCCACGGGCGATGCATCCATGCCGGTGCGGCAGAAATGTTCGTAATCTTCGCGGTTGTACGCCACGCCACCGCCGGTGCCGCCCATGGTAAAGGCGGGGCGGATGATGGCGGGCAGGCCGACATAATCCAGTGTTTCAAAGGCCAGTGCGACGCCAGCGGCAAGGTCTTTCTTGCCATCCGGTCCCTTGGGCGCGGTCACAATCGTGGCCTTGGGGTTTTCGATGCCCAGCCGGTCCATCGCTTCACGGAACAGTTTGCGGTCCTCGGCCATCTCGATGGCTTCGCGCTTGGCGCCGATCATCTCGACGTTGTATTTCGCCAGAACGCCCATTTCTTCCAGCGCAAGCGACACGTTCAGGCCGGTCTGCCCGCCCATGGTGGGCAGCAATGCGTCGGGGCGTTCTTTCTCGATGATCTTGGCGACCATCTCGGGGGTGATCGGCTCGATATAGGTGGCGTCGGCCATGCCCGGATCGGTCATGATCGTTGCAGGGTTCGAGTTGACCAGAATAATCCGGTACCCTTCTTCGCGCAGGGCCTTGCAGGCCTGTGCGCCCGAGTAGTCGAATTCGCAAGCCTGCCCGATTACGATGGGGCCAGCTCCGATGATCATGATGGATTTGATATCGGTTCTTTTCGGCATGGCGCGGCCCCTTACGTTTCCGGGCACCCCCTGCGCCCAAATTGTCCTGCGTTATAGGCAACAAGGCGTCGGGTGCAAGGCCCGTTGCCCTGCTATAAGGCATTCAGGCAGGTGGATTCGCAAAAATCTTTGCCTCTGCTCGCCTGTCGGCTGGAACCACCTGCCAGCCTGCGCGTTTGAATGCACATCGTGGGGGAATCTGTCTTGCGCTATTCTGCACTGCTTTTGGGGTCGATCGGGGTTCTGGCCGACACGTTCGAGCTGCAACGCTGCGCATTCAACGCAGCCTTCGCCACCCACGATCTTGAGTGGGACTGGAACGCCGAGACCTACACCGAATTGTCCCGCGTGATTGGTGGCCGGGCCCGTATCCAGCATTACGCCGACAGTCTTGATCAAGAGGTCGACGTTACCGAGCTGTATGATTCCAAGATCGACGCATTTGCCAAGGCGCTGGAGGCGGGCCTGCGTCTGCGTCCAGGCATTTCCGACCTGATCGCAGAGGCCCGGCGTTGCGAGCTGAGAATCGCCCTTGTAAGCACCGAGGACAAACGGCAGGTCGCCCTGATCCTGCGTGCGCTGGGGCGTGATCTGGACCCTTCGGTGTTTGACTATATCGGAGACGGCTCAAAAGCGGCCCGTCCCAAACCCGAGCCTGCGATTTACCGCGATGCCCTGCGCGCCTTGCATATCGAGGCCAAGGACGCGCTGGCCGTTGAGGACACGCCCGAAGGTGCTGAATCCGCCATGGAAGCAGGGATCGACACCTTCGCCTATCCCGGAACCGGCATGGAAGACCGCAGCTTTGCTGAGGTGATCGGCACAGGCACGCCGTCGCTGGACCTGTTGCACAGCGAAGAGCAGCCCAGCTAGGGTCAGGTCCCTTGGAAATCCATCGTCAGAAAGGTCCGCACCGCCGCCTCGAAGTCGCGCGGTTTTTCCGCGTGCAGCCAGTGGCCGGTCTCGGGGATCTTTGCAAAATGCGCTTGCGGGAACAGCTCTTTGATGCGCGGGCGATGCGCGGCTGTGACATAATGCGAGTTGCCCCCCGTCAGAAACAGCGCGGGCCCGTCAAAGGCGCCGGCCAGTTCGGGGAAAGACAGGATGTCGGGCATGTTCGCCTCAAGCGCATCCAGATTGAGAAGCCAGCGTTTTTCCGACAGATCCAGCGACTGTGTAAAAAACGACTGCAAGGCGGGTTCGACACCCTGGGCGGCGAGCTGTTCGGCTGCTTCCGAACGACGCGTGACAGTGGCCAGATCGACGCCGCGCATGGCCGTGATGAATTCGGCCTGCGTATGTTCGTAAGTCACCGGCGCGATATCGGCGACAATCAGCCGCCGCACCAGCTCCGGGCGGGTCAGCGCCAGCGTCATCGCCGCCTTGCCGCCCATCGAATGGCCCAGCACATCCATCGGTGCGCCGAAATGGTCGATCACAGTGGCCAGATCTGCCGCCATATCCGTGTAACTGTTGGTATCCGCACGCATACTTTGCCCGTGGTTGCGCATGTCCACCGCGATCACGCGGCGCGCGTCCGACAAGCGTTTGGCAATGACACCCCAGTTGCGCCCCGAGCCGAACAGGCCATGGGCGATCAGCAGCGGGGTGCCGGCGGTGTCGGGGGCGTGGTCGATATAATTCAGCATGGCGCTAGGGCTAGCGCGTTTTGCCAAGGTACGCTAGGCCTGCCGCCATGGTTATGCAGACGAATATCGACACGCGCTCCGAACGATTGCGCGAGGCTTTGGAAACGGCGCTGGGCGTCAAGGCGCGCACATTCGACGCCGCCCTGCGCAAGGCGGGGCGCCGGTTGCCCAAACGGGTGCGCCAGCAAGGCGCCGTGGTGGCCCGCGCACAGGCCATCGACGGCCATCCCAAGTTGCGACGCACGATTGATCTGGACGCGGTCACCCGCGCCGAGGCCGAAGTGCTGGCCCATCTGAAAACGATTGACCGCGCCGATTTGCGCCGCGGGCGGCTGTTGGGGCTGGCCGGTGTGATTGTGTTCAACCTGTTGGTGATCGTGGCTCTGTTCGTGGGCTGGATGGTTTGGTCCGGGCATTTGTAATCCACAAACGGCCAGACCGCGCCAGATTTAGTCCGAGACGGTAAACGTGGCAGAGGAAGCCCTGTCGAGGTCCAGAGGCTGCTGTGCAAAACTGCTGCCTGCATTCTCATGGCTCGTTGTCAGAAGTTTGGTCTGTGACAAGATCACCAAAGACACAACCAATGTGGCGAGCGCCCCCAGCAACAGCGCCTCCCTTGCGGGTCTGCGGGAATGCCCTGTCTGATCGGTCTGCGGACGGGGTGTTGTTCGTGCCGACACCGGGCGTGCAGGAATGGGCGGTGCCGATAGCGGTTTGATGGTTGAAGGCGGGCTGACGGCAGCAAAGGCCCTTGCTTCCCTGTCGCAACAGAATTCGAACATGCGGGCGCGTTTGGTGAAAATCTGGCCGGGCCGGGCCAAAATCCTGGTGACCTGTCCGGGCAAATCAAAACTATAGGTGTGCTGCGCGCCTGCGCTGTCCATCAACGTATAGATCGGATGGGTATCTGGATTCACATAATCGCTGACCTGCACATAAATCGCCTGCACCCGAAGCGGGTAGGGCAGGGTGGCCTCGTCAGGCAGGGCCAGACCGTTGGTGGACGGTCCTATGTCACTCTGGGCGCGGGCTTTCGCCATACGTCAGCCTCCGTTCAGGTCTAAGGCTTTGGCGAAGGATGGACCAAAAATCCGGGGACTTCAAAGTGAAATTGTTTTGTTTACAAATGCAAACACCCGCAGCGCCAAGGCTGCGGGTGTCATCGGTCTGGCCTTGCGGGCTTACAGGTTGGGGTACATCGGGAAACGTGCGCACAAATCCGCGACTTCGGCGCGAACCTTGGCCTCGACCTCGGAATTGCCGTCTTCGCCGTTTGCGGCCAGTCCGTCGACAACCTGAATGATCCAGTCACCGATCTGGCGGAACTCGGCCTCGCCAAAGCCGCGGGTGGTGCCGGCGGGCGAACCCAGACGGATGCCGCTGGTGATTGTGGGTTTTTCGTCGTCGAAAGGAACGCCGTTCTTGTTGCAGGTGATGTGCGCCCGGCCCAGTGCCTTTTCGGTGGCATTGCCTTTGACGCCTTTGGGACGCAAATCGACCAGCATCACATGGGTGTCGGTGCCGCCGGTAACGGTATCAAGGCCGCCCTTCATCAACTGGTCTGCCAGTGCTTGCGCGTTCTTGATGACCTGCTGCTGGTAGGTCTTGAACGAAGGGTCCAGCGCCTCGCCAAAGGCGACAGCCTTGGCCGCGATCACATGCATCAGCGGGCCGCCCTGAATGCCGGGGAAGATGGCGCTGTTGATCTTTTTGGCGATGGCTTCGTCATTGGTCATGATCATGCCGCCGCGCGGGCCGCGCAGGGTTTTGTGCGTGGTGGTGGTTGCCACATGCACATGCGGGAACGGCGAGGGGTATTCGCCTGCGGCAATCAGACCGGCAAAGTGGGCGACATCCGCCAGCACATAGGCACCGACCTTGTCGGCAATCTCGCGGATGCGGGCAAAGTCGATGTGGCGCGGAATGGCCGAACCGCCCGCGATGATCATCGCCGGTTTGTGCTCCAGCGCCAGCGCTTCCATCTGGTCATAATCGATGTTCAGCGTGTCGCGTTTCACGCCGTATTGCACGGCGTTGAACCATTTGCCCGACTGGTTGGGGGCTGCGCCGTGTGTCAGGTGACCACCTGCGTCCAGGCTCATGCCCAGGATGGTCGCGCCGGGTGTCAGCAGCGCCTGGAATACGCCCTGGTTCGCCTGCGAACCCGAGTTCGGTTGCACATTGACGAAATCACAGCTGAACAGCTGCTTGGCACGGTCGATGGCCAGATTTTCAGCCACGTCGACAAACTGGCAGCCGCCGTAATAGCGCCGTCCGGGATAGCCTTCGGCATATTTGTTGGTCAGCACCGAACCCTGCGCTTCCAGCACGGCAGCCGAAACGATGTTCTCAGAGGCGATCAGCTCGATTTCGTCGCGCTGGCGGCCCAGTTCGTCTGTGACGGCGCCGAACAGTTCAGGGTCGCGGTCGGCAAGGCTTTGGGTGAAAAAGCCGGGTGTTGTGGCGGACATGTGCAATTCTCCATGCGTGGCGTGAGGTATTGCGCCGCTTCCTAACGGAAACCGACGGACTGGCAAAGCGGGTAATACGACGTAAAGTCCTAAGATTGCGGCTGCGCTGGTGCCTTGCGGAATAATATGTTTCAAATCGTGCAGCTTCGTGCCGATAGGAAACCCTGATGTCGCTAAAAATTGCCATTGCTGCCAGTGCGGCCCCTGTTGCGCAGGCCGCCTATACGGCGTTGGTGAAACGCTATGGGGATGTCCCGCAAGAAAGCGCTGATGTAATCGTGGCGCTGGGCGGCGACGGCTTTATGCTGCAAACGCTGCATGCCACACAGGATCTGCCCGCACCGGTCTATGGCATGAACCGTGGTACAATCGGCTTTTTGATGAACGAATATGCCGAAAGCGACCTTGTCGAACGGTTGCAAGCGGCGGAACAGGCCGAGGTGAACCCGCTGGCGATGACTGCCACCTGCGGCGATGGTACGGTCCATCATGCGCTGGCGATCAACGAGGTCTCGCTGCTGCGTGCCGGCCCGCAAGCGGCCAAGCTGCGCATCACGGTTGATGGCCGCCTGCGTCTGGATTCGCTCAGCTGTGACGGCGCTTTGGTTGCTACGCCCGCAGGGTCCACCGCCTATAATTACTCCGCGCACGGCCCGATCCTGCCGATCGGTGCCGATGTGCTGGCGCTGACCGCCGTTGCTGCCTTTCGTCCGCGCCGCTGGCGGGGGGCATTGTTGCCCAAAACCGCCGAAGTGCGCTTTGACGTGCTTGAACCGGAAAAACGTCCGGTGATGGCCGATGCCGACAGCCGCTCGGTGCGCGATGTGCGCACTGTTGTGATCCGCTCCGAGCCGCGCATCGTGCACCATATCCTGTTCGATCCCGGCCACGGCCTTGAAGAACGGCTGATCTCGGAACAGTTCAACTGAGTCTTCTTCATCTTGCCGGATAAACTCCGGGGGGAGGCGCGTATGCGCCGGGGGGCTGGCCCCCGATCCTGACGGCTGCAAACAGCCTCTCGCATGGCGGGAAATCGTGCTATCTTGCGGCCATTCACCCGCATTCATTTTCAGGACAAGGCACATGGCATTCTATCAATCGCTTAAACACGCCTATCCCCACGGGCGCACCGTCCCGGGGCAATCCGGCTGGATCGCAGACCGACTGCTGCGCTTGCGCGCACTGCTGAACGGGCAGATCACCGCACGCCGCCAACCCAATTCTCTGATCATCGGCAGCTGGAACATTCGCCATTTTGACGGTGGCCGTCCGCGTCTGGCCGAAAGCTTTCACTATATTGCCGAGATCATCGACCATTTTGACATCTGCGCCATTCAAGAGGTGAAATCGACCGAGGCGATGGTGCGACTGATGAAGCTGCTGGGGCCGAACTGGGATTACTTCATCAACGACAGCTCCGGCTCGGGGCGCGGCAATCATGAACGCATGGCCTTTGTCTATAACCGCAACCGCGTGCGTTTTCGCAACCTGATCGGTGAACTGGTGCTGCCCAAGGGGGCATTGCCCGGTGACGAACAGGTGGGGCGCACGCCGTTTTTTGCCGCGTTTCAGGCGGGGTGGTTCCGCTTTACCCTGTGCAACGCCCATATCGTTTTCAAAGAAGAACAGGGCCGCCCCCTGCGCGAGGACGAAATTGGCGTGATCGCCCGCGAACTGGCCAAACGCGCCCGCGCCGAGGATGAGGTGCATATTTTTCTGGGCGACATGAACATCGAAAGCCGCGACGATGCAGGCATGGTCGCGCTGACGGATGCGGGCTTTCATGTGCCCGACATCGGGGCAACGTCACTGACGGGCACCAAACATTACGACCAGATCGCCTTTGTCGGGCCGCCATCTGAATCGCATATGCTGGCCCATGGTGTGATCCGCTGGCACGAGGCCGTGTTTACCGAAGCTGAAATGTCCGACTACGAGGAAATTGCCAAGGCGATCCGCACCGCGCCGGACACCGGCAAGCCTTATGCCGACTGGCCCGGCACCTATGGCGATTGGCGCACCCACGAGATGTCGGACCACCTGCCGGTCTGGGTCGAGCTGGAGGTGGACTATTCCAACGCCTATCTGGCCGACATCGCGCAGGCGCCGATCGGCTGAAGCGCGCCCGCTTGTTTCGACACTGCCCCGCTTTTCATGGAACGCCTTACAGAGTTGGGCGTTGGGTATGCAGACGCAAACACAAAGGAGTTTCACCATGAACTGGGATACAATCCAAGGCAACTGGAAGCAGCTGACCGGGTCGATCCAATCGAAATGGGGCGAGCTGACCGACGACGAAGTACAGGAAGCCAAAGGCGATCGCGAGGTGCTGGTTGGCAAGATTCAGGAACGCTATGGCGTGGCGCGAGACGAGGCGGAACGTCAGGTCGACGAATGGGCAGACAGCGCCAAGGCGATGTTCTGAACCTTTCGATACCAAGGTCAAAAAAGCCCGCAGCGCAGGATGCGTTGCGGGCTTTTGCTGTTCTGCCATGGGCGATCAGCCGCCTGCGTAACCGATGGCTTTCAAAGCGTCGCTGATTTCGTCCAGAATGGCGGGGTCATCAATGGTCGCGGGCATCTTGAACGCCGCGCCGTCGGCGATTTTCACCATTGTCGCGCGCAGGATCTTGCCCGAGCGTGTCTTGGGCAGCCGGTCGACCACCACGCATTGTTTGAACGCCGCCACCGGCCCGATCTGGTCGCGGATGCGTTGCACGCATTCGGCGGTGATGTCGCTGTGGGGGCGGTTCACGCCTTTGGTCAGGCAGACGAACCCGATGGCATTCTGTCCTTTCAGATCGTCCGCCACGCCGATTACCGCGCATTCGGCTACATCCGCGTGGCCGGCCAGCACTTCTTCCATGGCCCCGGTGGACAGGCGGTGCCCTGCCACGTTGATCACGTCATCGGTGCGCGCCATGATGTAAAGATAGCCATCGGCGTCGATCATGCCGGCATCGCCGGTCTCGTAATAGCCGGGGAATGTGTGCAGATAGCTTTTGCGGAACCGCTCTTGGGCCTGCCACAGGGTTGGCAGGGTGCCGGGCGGCAGGGGCAGCTTGATCGCAATCGCCCCCAGTTCGCCCGCGGGCAGGGCGCGTCCGCCTTCGTCCAGAATTTGAACGTCATAGCCGGGCATTGCCACAGTGGGTGATCCGATCTTGACCGGCAATGCTTCCAGCCCCGCAGGGTTGCCCGCGATGGTCCAGCCGGTCTCGGTTTGCCACCAGTGGTCGAAGACCGGCACGCCCAGCAAATCCTGCGCCCATTCGATGGTGTCAGGATCGGCGCGTTCGCCGGCCAGATACAGCGCGCGCAGACAGCTCAGGTCATAGGGTTTGCGAAAATCGCCCTTGGGATCTTCACGCTTGATGGCGCGGAATGCGGTGGGGGCGGTGAAAAAGCTGCGCACGTTATGTTCAGAGATCACCCGCCAGAAGGTGCCCGCATCGGGCGTGCCGATGGGTTTGCCCTCGAACACAACAGTGGTGTTGCCGTGGATCAGGGGGCCATAGCAGATATACGAATGCCCCACGACCCAACCGACATCGGAAGCGGCCCAGAACACATCGCCGGGATCGACGTTATAGATGTTCTTCATCGACCAGTTCAGCGCCACCAGATGCCCCGCGGTGGGGCGCACCACGCCCTTGGGTGCGCCGGTGGTCCCGGATGTATAGAGGATATAGGCGGGATGCGTGCCCTCAACCGGTACACAGTCGGCGGGGGTGGTGCCGGCCTGGAAATCGGTCCAGTCCAGATCGCAGCCCTCAATCATCGGGGCCATTTCTTCTTCGCGTTGCAGGATCACGCAGAATTCGGGCTTGTGGGTCGCCTGTTCGATGGCACCGTCCAGCAGCGGTTTGTATTTCACCACGCGGTTGGGCTCCAGCCCGCAAGAGGCGGCAATAATCGCCTTGGGTGCGCAATCGTCGATGCGCACCGCCAGTTCATGGGCGGCGAAGCCGCCGAACACCACAGAATGGATCGCGCCAAGACGGGTGCAGGCCAGCATGGCCACCAGCGCTTCGGGAACCATCGGCATATAGATAATGACGCGGTCGCCCTTGGTGATGCCCCGGGCCGCCAGTCCGCCGGCAAAGCCTGCGACCTGTTGTAGCAATTCGGCAAAGCTGGTCTTGGATTTGCGCCCGGTGATCGGGCTGTCATAGATGATGGCCGTGCGGTCGCCATTGCCTGCGATGACGTGACGGTCAACCGCATTATAGCATGTGTTCACCCGCGCATCGGCAAACCATTCATAGATATGGTCGCCACGGTCAAACAACGCCTGAGAGGGTGCAACGTCCCAATCAATGGCCTTTGCTGCCTCAAGCCAATAGCCTTCGGGGTCGTTCTGCCAGCGCGCGTAGGTCTCGCGGTATCCCATAATGTGTCCTCCCTCTCTTGGGATCAGTCATAGGCTGCGGCCTATGGTCTTGTCCAATACAAGAGAGGGGCGGGTTCTGCGGTATTTCAGCGCGCAGTTGCAGACGGAAGTTACGCGCAAATGTGAAAGGGACAGAACGCATACGGCGGCAAATCCGTTCCGCGAAAATTCACTGCCCCGCGCGGGAAAATGCTGCATCAGCCAACCTTGGCTCATGGCGTAGAGAATCTGGCAACCTTCTGCCGTTAAAAGGAAAATACTGCATCTGCACGCAAATAAATCCCTTCCTTCGACTCGGGTTCAGGTACAGATTACGCGCAGGCCCGACGTTGTGCCGGGCCGCTTGCAAACGAGAGTATGCATCATGGCCACATCGCCAAAACCGCAGCCGAAAAAAGCACCCTCCAAACCCGGTGCCAAACCCGCGCAGAAATAAACCGCCAGCCGAAACGCAAAACGCCGCCCCGGAAACGGGACGGCGCCATGTCTGTGCGACTTAGCCGTATTGAGTAACCGGCGTGCCGGCGATGGCCGACATGTTCAGCAAGCCGCGCGCGGTGATCGACGGGCTGACGATATGGGCGCGGTTGCCCATGCCCATCAGGATCGGACCAACCTCAAGCCCGCCGCCCTTCATTTTCAGAATGTTGCGCACGCCCGACGCTGCATCGGAGTTGGCAAAAACCAGCGCATTGGCCGCGCCTTGCATGCGTCCGCCCGGCAGCAGCCGTTCACGCAGCTCGGGGTCAAGAGCGGCGTCGATGTTCATCTCGCCTTCATAGCAGAAATCGCGGGGCTCGGAATCGAGGATTTCCAGCGCTGCACGCATGTGCACGCCGGTGCCGCCGGGTTGACTTCCAAATTGCGATTGCGAGCACAGCGCGACGCGCGGCTCGATGCCAAAGCGGCGCATGTGCCGCGCCGCGCCGATCACAATCTGCGCGATGTCATGGGGTGTCGGTGTCGGGTGAACATGCGGATCGGCAATGAACAGCGGCCCGTCTTCGAGAATCATCATCGACAGGGCGCCCACGGGATGCAGCTCTTGGGTGCCCAGCACCTGTTCAATGTAGTTCAGATGCCATTTGAATTCGCCGAAGGTGCCGCAGATCAGACTGTCGGCTTCGCCGCGATGTACCATGACCGCACCAATGGCGGTGGTGTTGGTGCGCATGATGGCGCGGGCCAGATCGGGGGTGACACCCCGGCGGGCCATGATCTCGTGGTAGGTGCCCCAATAGTCACGATAACGCGGATCGTTCTCGGGGTTCACCAGATCGACATGTTCGCCCAGCTTGATGGTCATGCCTGCACGCTCGATCCGGGACTCGATCACCTCGGGGCGACCAATCAGGATCGGGCGTTCGGTCGTTTCCTCGACCATGGCCTGCGCGGCGCGCAGCACGCGCTCGTCCTCGCCCTCGGCAAAGACGATGCGACGCGACATGGTGCGCGCGGCTTCGAACACGGGGCGCATCAGCAGGGCGGATTTGAACACCGATCCGTCCAGCTTGGTCTTGTAGGCTTCGAGATCTTCGATGGGGCGGGTGGCCACCCCGCTGTCCATTGCAGCCTTGGCCACGGCGCTTGAAACGATGCCCACAAGACGCGGATCAAAAGGCTTGGGAATCAGGTAGTCAGCGCCAAAGGTCATCTGCTCGCCCTGATAGGCGGCAGCGGCCTCGGCGCTGGTGGTGGCGCGGGCAAGGGCTGCGATGCCGTCAATACAGGCCAGCTGCATTTCGTCGTTGATCGTGGTCGCCCCCACATCCAGCGCGCCGCGAAAGATGAAGGGAAAGCACAGCACGTTGTTGACCTGATTGGGAAAATCGCTGCGGCCTGTGGCGATGATCGCATCGGGCGCAACCTCGCGGGCCAGATCGGGCAGGATTTCAGGCGTCGGGTTGGCCAGTGCAAAGATGATCGGGCGTTTGGCCATCTTGGTGACATGCGCTTGGGTCATCACACCGGGGCCGGACAGGCCCAGAAACAGGTCGGCCCCGTCAATGACATCGTCCAGCGTGCGCAGGTCGGATTTTTGCGCAAAAGCAGCCTTGGCGGGGTTCATATCTTCGGTGCGGCCTTCGTAGACCAGCCCGTGAATATCGCACAGCCAGACGTTTTCGCGCTTTACGCCCAGTTTCAGCAGCATGTTCAGGCAGGCAATGCCCGCAGCCCCGCCGCCGGTCGAAACAATCTTGATATCCTCGAATGCCTTGCCGGCAACGTACAGCGCATTGGTCGCCGCCGCACCCACTACGATCGCGGTGCCGTGCTGGTCGTCGTGAAAGACCGGAATATTCATCCGCTCGCGGCAAATTCGTTCAACGGTAAAGCAATCCGGTGCCTTGATGTCTTCCAGGTTGATCGCACCAAAGGACGGTTCCAGCGCGCAAACGATATCGGCCAGCTTTTCAGGATCGGATTCGTTCACTTCGATGTCGAAGCAATCAATGCCCGCGAATTTCTTGAACAGGACGGCCTTGCCCTCCATCACCGGTTTTGACGCCAGCGCCCCGATGTTGCCCAGCCCCAGTACGGCGGTGCCGTTGGTGACCACGGCCACCAGATTGCCCCGCGCTGTATACCGTGCAGCGGTTGCAGGATCGGCCTTGATTTCAAGGCAGGCCTCGGCCACGCCGGGCGAATAGGCCCGGCTAAGATCACGCCCGTTCGCAAGTGGTTTGGTGGCGCGGATTTCCAGTTTTCCCGGCTTGGGAAATTCGTGGTAATCAAGGGCGGCTTGGCGCGTCGAGGGGGTGTCGGACATTGGTTTGGCTCCGGGTTGATCAATTTAGTTTAGCGTTAAACTACTTTTTCCGGCAGGCCAACAGCTACCGGTAAGCTATCTGCGAGGCGCTGCCTCGCGCTCCGGGATATTTAAGGCCAAAAGAAAGCGGTGGCTTGTCAAACGGCTGCGGTCGGGACAGGTTGGGACTTCGGAGGATGCTATGAGTGAAACGCGGGCACAGGTGATATTGCCGACGCAGGATCTGCGCGGTGACATCGGGTTTTTCACCAAGCGGCTGGGGATGCGGATGGACATGATCTATCCGGCGGATGATCCGGCGGTGGCGGTGTTTTCGGGGCACGGTCTGGCGGTGCGGCTGGATTCGGGGCTGGATGCGGCTGCGGGGCGGCTGCTGATCCGATGTGCGGAACCGGCGGATTTTGCCGAAGGTGCGCTGGAGGTGACCGCGCCGGGTGGAACGCAGGTGACAATCGAGGCCTTGCAACAGCCGGTGGTCATGCCCGACACGGTCCATTCTTTTGTGGTGCGGCGACTGAAGGATCAGGCGCCCTGGGTCATCGGCCGTGCGGGCATGCATTACCGCGACCTGATTCCCGACCGTTTGGGCGGGTCGATTATTGCCAGCCACATCCGCATTCCCGACGGCGGGCCGGTGCCTGACATGGTGCATTACCATACGGTCGGGTTTCAGTTGATCTTTTGTTATCGGGGCTGGGTTGATCTGGTCTACGAAGATCAGGGTGAACCGTTCCGCCTGTACGCAGGCAACTGCGTGATACAGCCGCCCGAGATCCGCCATCGCGTGCTGTTCGCCAGCGACAACATCGAGGTGATCGAGATCGGCGTGCCGGCCGAACATGTCACGACCATTGACCACGATATGGAGTTGCCCAACGGCCCGGCCAACCCGGACCGCGTGTTCCAGGGCCAGCGGTTTGTGCATCACAAGGTGGACGAGGCGACGTGGCAGCCGTTTCGCATGGGTGGATTTCAATCACGCGACACCACGATTGCGGCGCATACCGACAATGTGGCGGGTGTGCATGTGGTGCGGCGGGGCACGGGCACGCCGGAGTGGTCATGGCATGACAGCGACATTCTGTTCACCTTTGTGATGGACGGCACCATGGAATTGCATGGCGAAGGCCGTGATCCCTATCCGCTGGAGGCAGGCGATGCATTTGTGGTGCCGCCGGGAATGAGGGTCCGCTATGCCGATCCTTCGGATGATCTGGAATTGTTGGAGGTGTCCTTGCCGGGCGTGTTCAACACCCGAACAGGAGAGAGTTGATGACGTTGAAACAAGCCGCCACAGATGTGCGCGAAAAGGCCTATGCGCCCTATTCCAACTTCAAGGTGGGGGCGGCGATCACCGGGGCTTCTGGCACCGTTTATGCGGGTTGCAACGTGGAAAACGTGGCCTATCCCGAAGGCACCTGTGCCGAGGCAGGCGCCATCGCTGCGATGGTGGCGGCGGGTGAGACGCGGTTGACCGAAGTTTACGTGATCGCAGGCAGCCCGATGCCGGTGACCCCCTGCGGCGGGTGCCGCCAAAAGCTGGCCGAGTTTGGCGCAGGCGACGTGGTTGTGACCATGGCGACCACCGGCGGGGTCGAGCAGGTGATGACGCTGGCCGAATTGCTGCCAGGGGCCTTCACGCCCGATCACATGAAATGAGCGATTTTTCGGCACGCGATATCATTGCCACCCTGCGTGCAGGCGACACCCCGTCGCGCGATGCTTTGGCGTGGTTTGCCCAAGGGCTGGCCGATGGCGCGGTCAGTGATGCGCAGGCGGGGGCCTTTGCCATGGCGGTCTGCCTGAACGGGTTGAGCGACGAGGGCCGTGTCGCGCTGACCTTGGCGATGCGCGACAGCGGGCAGGTGTTGGGCTGGGATCTGGGTGGCCCGGTGCTGGACAAACATTCCACCGGCGGCGTGGGCGATTGCGTGTCGCTGGTGCTGGCCCCTGCGCTGGCCGCCTGCGGGGCATTCGTGCCGATGATTTCGGGGCGGGGCCTGGGGCACACCGGCGGGACGCTGGACAAGCTCGAGGCGATACCGGGCGTAAATGTGAACCTGGACGCGGCGCAGTTTCACGATGTGGTTGCGGGCGCGGGCTGTGCGATTGTCAGCGCTACAGGTGACATCGCTCCTGCGGACAAGCGGCTGTATGCGATCCGCGATGTGACGGCGACGGTGGAGAGCCTGGACCTGATCACCGCGTCGATCCTGTCGAAAAAACTGGCAGGCGGGCTTGAGGGGCTGGTGCTGGACGTCAAGGTCGGCTCGGGCGCATTCATGAAGGATATGACTGCCGCGCGGGCGCTGGCCGAGGCGCTGACCCAAACCGCGAACGCCGCGGGGTGCCGCACGTCGGCGTTGATTACCGATATGAATCAGCCGCTGGCCCCATCGCTGGGCAATGCGCTGGAAGTGTCCGAGGTGATGGCGGTGTTGACGGCAGGCAACACCGATGCCCCGTTATCGCAGATCAGCGCGGCGTTGGGCGGGGTGTTGCTGGCAGGCGCAGGGCTGGCGGCAGATGCCGACGCAGGGGCTGCACAAATCGTGCAGGCGATCCGCAGCGGTCATGCCGCCGAACGCTTTGGCAAGATGATCGCGGCGATGGGCGGGCCGGTGCAATTCGTCGAAAACCACGCACGCTTCCTGCCCGAGGCAACAGTGATCCGCGAGGTTGCGACCCCCAAGGCCGGCACCGTGCGCGCCATTGATGGCGAGGCGTTGGGCCGTGTCGTTGTGGCCCTTGGCGGCGGGCGCGCGGTGGAAAGTGATGTGGTCGATCCGGCGGTGGGCCTGTCGCGCGTGCTGCGTCTGGGCGACGCCGTGGCCAAGGGGCAGCCGCTGGCGGTCATCCACGCCGCGCGGCCCGATCAGGCCGACCGCGCCGAGGCAGCCGTGCGGGCTGCGTTCACTGTGGGCGATCGGGCGCTGAAAGCCCCGTCCCTGATCCACGCGTGGGTGTCGTGATGGGCCGTGCGTTTCTGGTGGTGATCGACAGCGTCGGCATTGGCGGCGCGCCGGATGCGGACACCTTCTTTAATGGCGATGTGCCCGATACAGGGGCCAACACGCTGGGCCATATCATCGCAGCCTGCGCGACAGGGCAGGCGGAAGAGGGCCGCTCGGGACCGCTTCACGTACCGCATATGATGGCGCTGGGCCTTGGCGCGGCGGTGACATTGGCCAGCGGGCAGGCGGTCGATGGCCCTGTGCCCATCGGCACATGGGGGGCAGCCACCGAAGTGTCGCGGGGCAAGGATACGCCGTCGGGGCATTGGGAACTCGCAGGGCTTCCGGTGCCGTGGGAGTGGCACTATTTCCCCGATGAAACCCCTGCATTTCCCGATGATGTCGTGGCTGCAGTCTGCAAGGCGGCGGGCACGGCGGGTATTCTGGGCAATTGCCATGCCTCGGGCACCACGGTGATTGCCGATCTGGGGGCAGAGCATCTGCGCACCGGTTGGCCGATCTGCTACACCAGCGCCGACAGCGTGTTCCAGATTGCCGCACACGAAGAGCATTTTGGCCTCGACCGTTTGCTGCAACTTTGCGCGGATGTGGCACCGCTGCTGCATGACATGAAAGTGGGCCGTGTGATCGCGCGCCCCTTCGTGGGCGATGTGGGCAATTTCCAGCGCACCGGCAACCGCAAGGACTTTGCCATTCTGCCCCCCGCGCCGGTGCTGACCAACCGGGTGCAGGACGCAGGCCGCGCGGTCTATGCGGTGGGCAAGATTGGCGACATCTTTTCGATGCAGGGCATTGACGAGGTGCGCAAAGGCGACGACCGCACCCTGATGGGGCATCTGGGCGACCTGATCCGCGAGGCGGCAGACGGTTCGCTGACATTCGCCAACTTTGTGGAATTCGACAGCCTTTATGGACACCGCCGCGACGTGTCCGGCTATGCGCGCCATCTTGAATGGTTCGACACCGAACTGGGCGCGCTGCTGCGGCAGTTGCGGGAGGGTGATATGCTGGTGATCACCGCCGATCACGGCAATGATCCAACGTGGGTTGGCACCGATCACACCCGCGAACGTGTGCCGGTTCTGGTGGCGGGCAAGGGCGCGGGCACGCTGGGGCAGATCGCCTTTACCGATGTGGCGGCGCTGGTTCTGGAGCACCTGGGGGTGGCACAATAGGCACGACACAGGTTGTCTCGGGCCTTCGCGCTTGGCACATAGGGACCAAGCAAATTTGGAGAGCGCCATGAGCGAGCATGTCACCGTCGTCGATCACCCCCTTGTCCAGCACAAGCTGACCATCATGCGTGACCGCGACACGCCGACGGCTGTGTTCCGCCAATTGCTGCGCGAAATCAGCCAGTTGCTGGCCTATGAGGTGACGCGCGGCCTGCCGATGACGACCAAGCGGATCGACACGCCCATGCAGCCGATGGACGCGCCGACGCTGGATGGCAAGAAGCTGGCGCTGATCTCGATTCTGCGGGCGGGCAACGGGTTGATGGACGGCGTGCTGGAACTGATCCCCTCGGCGCGTGTCGGATTTGTTGGCCTTTATCGGGACGAGGAAACGCTGAAGCCCGTGCAATATTATTTCAAAGTGCCAGAAGGTCTGGATGACCGGCTGGTGATTGCGGTTGATCCGATGCTGGCCACGGGCAATTCGTCGGTCGCAGCGATTGACCTGCTCAAACAGGCGGGTGCCACCAATCTGCGGTTTTTGTGTCTGCTGGCCGCCCCCGAAGGCATCGCCACCATGCAGGCAGCGCATCCCGATGTGCCGATTGTGACAGCGGCGATTGATGAAAAGCTGAATGATCGCGGCTATATTGTTCCGGGTCTGGGCGATGCGGGTGACCGTATGTTCGGCACCAAATAGGCGCGCCCCACCTTCGGGTCGGGACCCTAGAATGCTTGCCTTGCCTCTAGTTATGGGGCATCGTGGTCGATACTATATATAGTATCGACCAAATCCTGTGGGGGCGCAGATGAAAGTTACCAAAGCAATTGCAATTGCTGTGATCGCAGTGTCGACAAATGTCGACGCTGGGCACGCGCAAAGTCTGTCACGCGGTGAGATTACACCGGCTGAATTTCCCTCTGCCAGCTACAAGGGCTTGCAGTATATCGACAGCAAAGGCTGCGTCTTTATCCGCGCGGGGATTGACGGAAACGTCACCTGGGTGCCGCGCGTCAACCGGTCCCGCAAGGTGATTTGCGGCCAGACGCCGACCCAGGGCGTGCAGACCGCTGCCGGTGCGCCGTCCGGGCAGGGGACACCACAGCAGATTACGCTGAACCCCGCACCCGCAGCCAAGCCCGCGCCACGCAAAGTGGCCACAGCACCTGCGCCCAAGCCCGCACCAAAAGCGGTTGTGCGCCGTGCACCTGCCGTTGCACCTGCCGCTGTTCCCGCACCCAAGCGGGTTGTTGTTCAGGCGCCCCGGCCCGCCCCGTCGCCTGCTGCGCCGAAAACAGTCTACAAATCCACACCTGCGCCAAAGCCGGCCGCACCGGCCCCGCGCGTCGCCGCTGCCACACCGCGGCAACCGGCCTGTCAGGGCGCTTCGCCGATCAGTTCGCGTTATATCAACTCGGGCGTGCGCGGCGCGGTGCGCTGCGGCCCGCAAGCCGAGCCAATTGTTGCCGGAACACGTCGTGTTGTCGCGGCAGCGCCTGCCACGACGACCTATGCCGCACCCAGTTACAGTGCCCCAAGCTACGCGGCTCCAAGTTACACCGCGCCGGTCTATGCCGCACCTGCACCGCAACGCTCTGCTCTTACAGGGCAAACCCGCGTGGTGCCCAAACACGTCTACACACACCGTCTGAACACCCGCAACGCACCGCTTCCCGAAGGGTATCGCCCTGCATGGACCGATGACCGCCTGAACCCTTACCGCGCCGAGCAGACGCTGGACGGCCACGCGGGCATGTTGCTGATCTGGACGTCGACCGTGCCGCGTCGTCTGATCGACCAACGCAACGGTGTCGATGTGACAGCCAAGGTCCCGCTGGTCTATCCCTACACGGACATTGCCACGCAACAGCGCGAGCTGGGGATCGTGACAATCGAGAAACGTCAGGGATTCCTGGTCAAACGCATCCAGCGCAATGCGGGCACCTACCGTGCGCCGACGATTTCAAGCCGCTCGGCACCGGTCAAAGCGGCCCCCGCACAGGCGGCAACTGCGGTGCGGGCTGCGCCCAAACCCCAGCAAGCCAAAGGCGAGCGGATCTCGGGCAAGGGGTATGTCCAGCTTGGGTATTACAGCGGGTCCGACAGCGCCCAGCAGGCCGCGCAACGTGCCAAACGTTTGGGGATGTCCACGCGGATTGGCAAATTCACCCGCAGCGGTCAGGAAATGCGTCTGGTGCTGGTCGGACCGTTCAGCACGCCCGCGGCCCAGAAAAGCGCACTGGCGAAAATGCGCGGTGCCGGTTTCTCTGGCGCTGTGCTGCGTTAATTTGAATATGACAGCGGCGGCATGGCGCAAGCCTCAGCCGCCGCAGATCGCCTGAAGCCGCAACCAGTCGGCATCTTTCAGAACCGGTGCAGGGGTTTTTCCTGCCATCGGGTCGCCTTCGATCAGCGCCAAAGTCCGTTCGCCTGAAATGTCCTGTGCATAGGCGTAGGGAGTGCTGCGCACTTGCGCGCCCGCAAATGCCGCCAACAGGTCCTGATCGCCCACATCCGGGCGCGCGGCTGCCACGACGGTTTCCGCATAACGATCCAGAACACGTTCGGGCATTTCGCCCGTGGTCAGCAAGGTGATGCTGCCGCGCAGCCCTGCGGTCGACAGCAGGTCGCGCAGGCCGGACTGGTTGGCACGACGCACTTCTTCGGCCAGAATATAGCCTGCAACAACGTCCGGTTCTTCAAAATCCTCAACCAGCGCCCGGTTGATCAGCACCTTGCCTCCCGGCAAGGCAAGGCTTGTGCGCACCCCTCCGCGCAGCACCGCGATGCCGCCCGTTGCACCGGTACGGACCGCGAGCTGCTTGAGGGCACGTTCCGATTCAGCTGTCTCGCAGGGCGGACCCGCAACCCGCTCGATGCGGACCAGCAGTTCCCGGCCGATCTCGGTGCGGGTGACTTCGGGCACCACCTTCATTGCGTGGTTCACCAACGCGCCGGGCAGCCAGAAGATCAGCAAGGCGGCCACCGCCGTTGTCGACAAGGTCGCCCCCAGCCAGCGCAATCTGCCCGGCCGCGGCCGCGATTTGATCACCGCGCGGCGCAGGGTCTCGATGGCCTCGATCATCTGGGATTCGTCGGCCTGCAACTGCAAGGTTTCGCCCGGATCGCCATCGGGATGAAAGGTTGCGGGATCATCGCTTGTGCCCGCCCGCTCGATGGCGGCCAGGGACCAATGGGTCAGGGCGGTGTCGTTCAGGCTGGAAATGACAAGCGTGGCATCGCCAATCGAAACAACCACCTCGCGGCGTTGCTCGTCAGGCGTCTGGCGCCAAAGGCCCGTCGCTTCGAGACGGGCGTATTTCTTGAGGGCGGTCATTGTCTGCTCGGACAGCCTTGTGTGTGTGTGGCAACCTAGCACGTCGAAATGCGGGCGCAAAGAGTCTGGAAAGATGTGGAACCGGGGCCAGCCCCGGACCCCGGAGTTTATCCGGCAAGATGAAGCCGGTCAGTCGAGTGTGGCGGCCTGCTTGCGCAATTCGAATTTCTGGATCTTGCCGGTGGATGTTTTTGGCAAATCACCGAAGACGACCCGTTTGGGGGTTTTGAAACCGGCCAGTTTGCTGCGGGCAAAGGCGATCATTTCTTCGGCGGTCGGGCTGGTCCCGGATTTCAACTCGACAAAGGCACAAGGGACCTCGCCCCATTTGTCATCGGGTTTGGCCACCACGGCGGCAAGGTTCACGTCCGGGTGCGCCATCAGCACACCTTCGACCTCGACTGACGAGATGTTTTCGCCGCCCGAGATGATGATGTCCTTGGCCCGGTCGGCAATCTGGATATAGCCGTCGGCATGCTGAACGGCCAGGTCGCCCGAGTGGAAATATCCACCGGCAAAGGCCTCTTGCGTGGCTTGCGGGTTCTTGAAATATCCCTTCATTACCGAATTGCCGCGGATCATGATCTCGCCTTGATGGGTGCCGCTCATGGGCACTTGTTCCATGGTGTCGGACATCACGGTGATGTCTTCCATCATCGGCATGGCAATGCCCTGACGAGCTTTGATCGCGGCGCGGGCGTCCTGATCCAGTGCGTCCCAATCCTCGGGGCGCCACAGGCATTCGGTGACATGACCATAGGTTTCGGTCAGCCCGTAGACCTGCGTGACGTTAAAGCCGATCGCCTCCATCTTGCTCAGCGTGGTGGGGGCGGGGGGCGCGCCTGCGGTAAAGACCTGTACCTGATGGTCAAAGTCGCGGCGTTCGTCGGGGCCTGCGTTGACCATCATGTTCAGCACAATGGGCGCACCGCCGAAATATGCGACCTTTTCATCGGCGATGGCGTTATAGATCGCGCCGGCAGTGACATCACGGCAGCACACCAGCGTGCCGCCCAGCAGGGGCATCATCCAGGTGTGGTTCCAGCCGTTGCAGTGAAACAGCGGCACGATGGCCATGAACACCGGATGCAGTGTCATCCGCCAGCTGACCGGCGTGCCCATGGTCATCAGGTACGCGCCGCGATGGTGGCACACCACCCCCTTGGGCCGCCCGGTGGTGCCCGATGTATAGTTCAGAGCGATGCTTTCCCATTCGTCCTGCGGCATCTGCCAGTCATAGGACGGATCGGCGCCGGCCAACACCTCCTCGTAGACCGGATGCCGCCCCGAGGCGGGCCAGCCGTGGGCGGCGTCGGGCACTTCGATGATGCGCAGGTCAGAGCCGGATTGCGCCTTGGCGGCTTCCGCCAGCTCGATAAACTGGCTGTCGGCCAGCACGACCCTGGCACCGCCGTGGTCAAAGATATAGGCCACCGTATCCACGTCCAGCCGGGTGTTGATGGTATTCAGCACGCCACCACAGGCGGGCACGCCGAAATGCGCTTCGGCCTGTGCGGGCAGGTTGGGGATCAGCGTGGCCACCACATCGCCCGACGCGACCCCCAGCGCCGCCAGCGCCGAGGCCAGCCGCGTGCAGCGGTCGTGGTAGTCGGCATAGGTGACACGGTGATCGCCGTAAACCACTGCCGTGCGACCGGCAAAAGCCATACGCGCACGGCGCAGGTGCGACAGCGGTGTCAGCGGCACATGGTTGGCGGCACATTTGTCCAGCCCGGTCTCATCGCTCAACCATCCCATTTTGGCATCTCCCTCTTGCTGCTAGGTGCGCATCCGTGCGTTGTATGAAATCAAATATGGCAGAGGGCAGTGCGTTGCAAAAGAAAGATAACTCCGTCGCGGTATCCAATGTCAGAACCCTGCCTGCGGCGGGTGCCAGCGCGGGGGCGGACACGCGTCCGGTGATGGCGGCCGGGTCGATGCTGATTGCCATGGTGCTGATCGGCTTTGTCGACAATTACGTGGCAACCATCGCAACCGAAGTTAGCGTCTGGCAATTTCTGGCGGTGCGGTCGGTGATGGCTCTGGCGCTGGTAGCAGGGCTGTCACGGGCCGGGCTTGGTACGCTGAAACCCCGACGCTGGTGGGCTGTGGCGCTGCGCAGTCTGCTGGTTGCCATCGGCTTGATGTGCTATTTCGGCTCGCTCGCCTTCATGCCCATCGCGCAATCCCTGGCGGGGTTGTTCACCTCGCCGATTTTCGTGCTGCTGATGACGGTTCTGGTGTTGCGCCAGAAGATCGGCCCGTGGCGGGTGGTTGCGGTGGTGGTCGGCTTCAGCGGCATTCTCGTGGTGCTGGGCGTGCAAGAGGGGCTGCCGGGCACGATCATGTTGCTGCCCGTCGCGGGCGGTTTCTTTTACGCGATGGGGTCATTGGCCACCCGATTGCTGTGTGCCGAGGAAAGCACGATCTCCATGCTTGCAGGTATCATGGGCCTGCAAGGGGTGGTCGGCGCCTGTGTCCTGATCGTCCTTGCCGCGATTGCCCCCACCGTTCCCGATGGCGCTGCCGGCTTTTTGTTGCGCGGCTGGGTCTGGCCGATTCCTTCGATCTTCCCGCTGATCGTGTTGCAGGCGTTTGTCTCGGTTGTCGGGGTCTTCTTCCTGATCCGCGCCTATCAGTGGGGCGAGGCCAGCCAGGTCAGCGTGCTGGAATACACCATCATGATCTTTGGCCCCTTCTTTGGCTGGCTTCTGATGGGCCAGGTGGTGACACCTTCCATGATCGCGGGCATCTTCCTGATCATGATTGCAGGCATCATCATCGCCGTGCGTTCTAAATGACCCCGCTTTCTTTTGGCACTAAATATCCCCGCCGGAGGCATAAATTCTTATGCTTGCCGGTCCGATGGGCTAAACAACGCCCATGATCCTGTCCACCGGTCGCCACTATCTGTTCATTCACGCGCCCAAGACCGGCGGCACCTCGATGGCGCTGGCGCTGGAGGCGCGGGCGATGAAGGATGACGTAATGCTGGGGGATACGCCCAAGGCCATCAACCGGCGCCGTCGATTGAAAGACGTGCAGACGCGCGGGCGGCTTTGGAAACATGCGACGCTGGCGGATCTCGACGGGCTGGTCACGCCGCAGATGCTGGCGGGGCTGTTCGTCTTTACGATGGTGCGCAACCCTTGGGATCGCTTGGTCAGCTATTATCACTGGCTGCGCATGCAGCGCTTTGATCATCCTGTTGTCGGCTTGGCGCAAGTTCTGAGTTTTCATGACTTTGCCCTGCACCCGCAAGTCTGCGCCATGCTGCGTGCAAATCCGGCGCAGCATTATGTCACGGATGCGACAGGGGCCGCGCGTTGCGATCTGTTTATTCGCCTGGAACACATGGCCACTGACATCGCCCCGCTTGAGGCGCATCTGGGGTTTTCCCTTGATCTGCCGCACGCGAACCGGTCGCCGCGCGATGCGGATTACCGTCGCTATTATGCGCCCGATACGCAGGCGGCGGTGGCCGAGGCCTGCGCCGAGGATATTGCGCGCTTCGGCTACAGCTTCGACCCCTCCTGACCCTTGCGACGGGCAGGTGCAAACCTGCCGCGTTCCGAGGCGCAATCGGCGGAATTTGCGCCACATGCATCAGTCGCAGTTGAATGCTGTCGCAGAGTGTCACACATAGGCACGTCAGGATCGGCATGCTGTACCTGACCGGTGTTTTGAGGAGAGCACATTCAATGTCTGATGCCATTGCCGCAAACGCGCCAATTCTTGCGATTGTCATTCTCCTTGGCCTGTTCGTCGCCTTTGCGCTGGAAAAATATCCCCCAGATGTCACGGCCACCGTTGCTGCTGCACTGTTCATTGTGCTGGGGCTGGTGCCGGGCGATCAGGTGATGGCTGCCTTTTCCAACTCGGCCCCTATCACCATCGGGGCAATGTTTGTGATTTCAGGCGCGCTGGTGCGCACCGGGGTGCTGGACGCGATGGCGCATCTGGTGATCGGGCGGGCGCAAAGCAGGCCGGTTCTGGCGATTGCCATCTTTCTTATGGCGACCATCGCCGCCTCGGCCTTTATGAACAACACGCCGGTGGTTCTGGTGTTGATCCCCGTTGTGATCCGGCTGGCGCACAGTCTGGGCTTTGCCCCGACGCGGCTGCTGATTCCGCTGTCCTATGCCGCGATTCTGGGCGGCACCTGCACTCTGATCGGCACTTCGACCAACATTCTGGTGGACGGAATCGCGCGTGAAGGCGGGCTTGAGCCGTTTTCGATCTTTGAAATCGCCCCCGTGGGCATCACCGTGGCCATTGTCGGCAGCGTGGTGATGCTGATCCTGGGCCGGTTCCTGTTGCCCGAGCGGGGCCAGAAGGGCATCGAGGCGGAAACCAGCGAGACCGTGTATCTGTCCGAAATCACTGTGCTGTCCGGTTTCCATGGCATTGGCGAAAGCCTGGGCGATCTGGTCGAATTCAAGCGGCCTGGCGTGCGCATTACAGGATTGCGCAAGGCGGGGGTGATCGACCGCAACCAGATCAGCACCCATGTATTGCAAAAGGGCGAGGTGGTGATTGTTCATGCCACCACATCCGAGTTGCTGACTTTGGCCCAGATCAAAGGACTGCGCGTGGGCCTGCGCCGCTCGGTCGAGCTTGAGGCAGGCGCGGACGTGCAGATTGCCGAAGCAATCCTTGCCCCGTCACGCTGGCACACAGGTGTGCGGATTTCCGATCTGGCATTGGGCCGGCGCGCGGGCGTGCGCGTTCTGGGGGCCTATCGTCATGGCCATATTCCGGGGTCAGACCTCAGCAGCGTGCGCCTGCGACCCTCGGACAAGCTGCTGCTGGAAGGCAGCCACGAAGGCTTTGCCGAAATGGCGCGATCCGGTGATGCGGTATCAATCACCGAACCGGGCGCGCGCGCTTTCCGGCGCCGTCAGGCGCCTGTGGCGATTGCAGCGCTGGCGGCGATTGTGGTGTTGGCTGCGCTGGATGTCATGCCCATCGGCCTGCTGGCACTTGTCGGGGTCGCGGGCATCCTGCTGTTGCGCTGCATTGACGGAGACGAGGCCTGGGCGTCGATTGACGGGTCGATTCTGGTGCTGATTTTTGCGATGCTGATCATCGGCTCGGGGCTGGAAAGCACGGGGGCGGTGGAATTGATCGTATCGGTGCTGGAACCCTATCTTTCAGGATTGCCGCCACTGGCAACCTTGTTCGCAGTCTATTTCATCGCCTCGATCCTGACGGAAACGGTGACGAACAATGCGGTGGCGGTGGTGTTTACCCCCATCGTGATCCCGCTGGCCACACAGTTGGGCATTGATCCGCGCCCCTTTGTGGTGGCTGTCATGTTTGCGGCCAGCGCGTCCTTTGCCACCCCCATCGGCTATCAGACCAACACGCTGGTTTACGGTGCGGGCAACTACAAGTTTGTCGACTTTTTGAAAATCGGGGTGCCGATGAACCTGATCGTTGGCGTCACTTCTGTGATGACCATTAGCTTTTTCTTTCCGTTATAGGGCTATTTCAAAGTGCGCCGACGGCAAAGAACCCTTGAAAATGCCATTGTACATCAGTTTTCCACCCGTTTGGCGCAAGCGACGTTTGCAAAACGCCGACGATGCTCTATGCAGACACGCAACAAGAAAAAAGCAGGCACATGCTAGAATTCCCAGATCCCTTTCTGCAACAGACCGAAACACGCGCGCCAAGGGAATGGGTGAAAATCCTTTCCAGCTATCGCGAGCCCAGTGTTCTGCGCAGTCTTTATGAACTTGCGGTGACCGTTGGCCCCTTTCTGACCCTATGGGTTTTGGCGTGGTGGGCAATGTCGGTCAGCTATTGGCTGACGCTGACCTTGTCGCTGTGTAACGCGGCTTTCTTGCTGCGTCTGTTTGCCATTCAACACGATTGCGGCCACGGCGCGTTCTTTAACAACCGCACCGCCAGTGACTGGCTGGGGCGGGTTTTGGGGGTGTTGACGCTGACACCCTATGACGTCTGGCGGCGGACCCATTCGATCCACCACAGTGCTTCGGGCAACCTGAGCCGGCGTGGCATTGGTGACGTTCATACCCTGACGGTGGACGAATACCGCGCACTCAGCCCGCTGATGCGCCTGCACTATCGTGTCTACCGGCACCCTGTGGTGCTGTTCGGTTTGGGGCCAGGATACCTGTTTTTGTTGCAAAACCGGATTCCTCTGGGGCTGATGAACAAGGCGCGGTACTGGTTCAGCGCGATGTGCACCAATGCGGTGATCCTGATCGCGCTGGGTTTGATGCTGTATTTTGGCGGCCTGATGCCGATCTTGCTGATTTTCCTGCCCTCGACCCTCTTGGCGGCTACGGCCGGTGTCTGGCTGTTCTATGTCCAGCACCAGTTTGAAACGACCCATTGGGAGGAGGAGGAGAACTGGCAGCTTCACGACGCGGCCATGCACGGCAGTTCGTATTATGTATTGCCCGGCTGGCTGCAATGGCTCAGCGCCAACATCGGCATTCACCACGTCCACCATGTGCACAGTCGCATTCCGTTTTACCGACTGCCCGAGGTGCTGCGCGACCATGCCGAACTGGCGATCAACAACCGCATGACCATCCGTGAAAGCCTGCGCAATGCGCGGCTGCATTTGTGGGACGAACACAGCAAGCGTTTGCTGTCCTTTGCGCAGTTCCGGGCGTTGTCAAGATAAGTGGGTTAATGTGACTGCTCTGCGCCCATAGTGCGCAGATAGTCCTGCATGGTCTTTCCCGGTTCTGGGGTGAATTTACGCCCGGTGGGCACGCAGGTCTTGATCCTGTCCACACGAAACGCCCGAAAACTGTCCCTAAGCTCGCACCAGCTGCTCAGGGTCCAGACCTGCCCCCAATATTCGATTTGCAGCGGGCGCACCATGCGCGTGGACGTGCTGTCGTCCAGCGCGTGATAGGTGATGCACAGCTGCTGGCCTGTACGGATGGCGGCGCGGATCGTTGGCATGTGTTTGAATCCAAGCTGGGCTTGCATCTGCGGATATACGCCAAAGCCCCAGTTGTCAGGCGCCTTACGACGGTTCGTCGCGGTCTCGGCAACCTTGGCCAGCAGGGTTCTGGACGCGGTTTGCAGCTCTGGATCGGCGGCGCTTGCGATGATGGCCATGCCCAGATGCAGTGCCTCTAGCTCGGCCATCGACAGCGTCATGGGGGGCAGGAACACCGGTTCGCGCAACAGGTATCCAACGCCGCGTTCCCCATCCAGCGGAATGCCTGAGGCAACAAGCGTATCCATATCGCGGTAGATGGTTCTGACAGACACCCCAAGTGCCCGCGCAATGTCACGCGCAAGGTGCAGACGACCGTCGCGGACGATCTCGATGATTTCCGAAAGCCGGTCGCTGCGCCTCATCGCGTTCTGCCAGATCAGTTAACCGAAATTTCAAGTTCAGTGTGGTGCATGGTAACGCTTGGCCCGTCGATGGCAGACAGGAACGGGCGGTTGCCTTCGGGCGCGCCAATGCCAGCGGCGGCGGCTTTGGCGGCCTCCATGTTCTGCCATTCGATGTGTTCGATCCACAGACCGTCAGCGCCACAGGACAGGCGACGGGAAATGAAGCCTGCGCAGCCGTTGACATAGTCGTTGACCGCAGTCGCGCTTTTGGCAAAGGCGGCGCGACCAACGCCGTCTTTCAGGCGAAAGGTAACGGTTTCGATGATGTGATTGGGCATGACAGGTTCCTTGTGTCTTTAGGGTTGGTCCTGTCGTGATAGGCCAGGGCAACTGACAAACCCTGTCAGTTGAGCCTTGTGCCGTCGGAATATTTGACCTCAGGTCCTGTAATCAAACTGCGGGAAAACATCGAAAATATTCAGGTCTTTCATATCGCCCTTGTTCAGCTTGCCGGATGCGGTCAACTGGGCAAAGCCGTGCACCATGCTCCAATGCATGATTTGCGCGCGCAGGGCGGCGTCGGGCGTGTCGGATTTGTCCCAGACCAGCCCTTCTGAGACGTCGCGCAGCACCTCAAAGCAGCGTCCTGCATCGTGCAGCAGGTCCGGGTCGTCGCTGTTGGTACGTTGGCGCGAGAACATCAGTTCGAACAGCCCGGCGTTTTCTCTGGCGAAATCGACATAGCCACCCAGAGCCGCCTGACGCCTGTCAGCACGCGACGCATTGGGGGGCAGGCCGGTTTGCATGGATTGTGTCAGGCGTTGATAGCCGCGCGCTGCGATGGCGGACATCAACCCTGCGAGGTTGTCAAAGTGGTTCTTGGGCGCCGTATGGCTGACACCCGCGCGCACCGCACAGGCCCGCAGGGTGAGGGCTGCCAGCCCTTGCTGCTCAAGAATGTCCAGCCCCGCCTGAACAAGGGCCTCTTTAAGGTTGCCGTGATGATATGTGCCTTGGTCGGTCATGACGGCAGTATTCGACATATTGTTTACAGTGTAAATATCTGTTGACGGGCTTGGGGTTTTGGTGGCAGCTTATATTTACACTGTAAATATTATCCTGCACCGGAGCCGCCCCGTGACCCATACACCGCACGCTACCAAATATTACGATGACCTTGTCCGAAGCTTTCCTTCGATGTCGGGAAAGGTGGTGATGATCACCGGCTGTACTTCGGGAATGGGGCTGGTTCTGGCGCAGACCTGTGCGGGTCTGGGCGCGCGGGTCGTGATGCTGAACCGTCCGTCGCCGCGTGCGGATGCGGCGCTAAAGGGGGTGTTGGATGCGGGCGGTGACGCGGTGTTGGTGCCGTGCGATCTGTCCAGTTTCGACAGTGTCCGCGCGGCGGGTGCGACCTTGCGTCGGGACTTTGGCGATCAGGGCTGTGAAGTATTGTGCAACAACGCGGGCATCATGGGCGTGGCGGACAAGGCGACCGAAGACGGTTTCGATGTGCAGATGCAGGCGAACCATCTGTCGCATTTCCTGCTCACGCACGAGGTCTGGCCGCTGTTGGAAACCGCAGGGGCACAGCGGGGCGAGGCGCGGGTGGTCAACCATTCCTCGGGCGCACGGGGAAAGCCGGGGCGGCCCTTGCGTGCGAAGTATCTGGGCCGGAACGGCGGAAATCTGGGGGGCGACGGTTGGCCGGGGTTGGCGAAATGGACGCGCTACCAGCAGTCAAAGCTGGCCAACCTGATGTTCACCTATGCCTTGGACAGCCACGCAGGCCAGCGGGCGGACAATAGGGTCAAGGCGCTGTGCGCGCATCCGGGACCGGCGGATTCAGGGCTGCAAGGCAAGACGACACAGGCGGGCGGGGACCGCTGGCTGGACCGGTTCGTGCTGGGGCAGGCGCTGAAATATGCGCAATCTGTCGAGGACGGGACCAGCGGGATTGCGCGGTGCTGTTGCGAGGCGGATGTGCAAAGCGGTGCGTTTTACGGACCGAACGGGCCGCACCGGACAGGGCCTGCGGTGTTGCTGTCCCCCGAGCGCAACCCTGTGAACGAGGCGCTGATCTGGGAAGAAAGCTTGAAGGCGACGGGGATAGCTAACTTCTTCAAGCCTTAGGCGACGAACATCAGCACGCAGCACCGCAACCCAATGTGACATTGTCTTGAACTGAAAAGGGCACCCCGAAGGGCGCCCTTTTGCGTTTCTGTATCGCTTCGGTCTCAGGCCGCAGCCGCTTCAGCCTTGGGGCCAAACCGGCCATAGAAGGTCTGGTTCTTCTCGGCCATCTCACGCAGCAGGGCGGGGCATTCGAACCGGTCGCCAAACTTTTCCTGCAACTGGTCACAGCGTTCCGCCGCATAGGGCGTGCCCAGAATATCCAGCCAACTGAACGGGCCACCCGACCACGGCGCAAAGCCCCAGCCCAGGATCGCACCGACATCGCCTTCGCGGATGTCTTCCAGCACGCCTTCTTCCAGCGCGCGCACCGCTTCCAGCACTTGCGCGAACATCAGACGTTCCTGCACTTCGATCAGGTCGGGCTGTTCCTCGGCCAGCGGATATTTGTCGTGGATGCCTTTCCAGTACCCCAGACGCTTGCCGTTTTCGTCATAGTCGAAATAGCCCGCCTTGGATTTGCGGCCCAAACGTCCCTTGTCCTCCATCCAGACAATCAGATTGTCAGCCTCGGAGCCGGGATAGGCGTTGCCCATCGCGGCCTTGGTCGCCTTCATGATGCGCACGGCCAGATCGACCGAGGTTTCGTCACCCAGCTGGATCGGACCCACAGGGAAACCCAGTTGCTGCGCTGCATGGTCGATCAGCACCGGTGCGACACCTTCGGTGACCATCCGCGTGGCTTCGTTGCCATATGGAATGATGCAGCGGTTGGCATAGAAGAACCGCGCGTCGTTGACCACGATGGGGGTCTTGCGGATCTGGCGGACATAATCCAGCGCCTTGGCCACGGCGCGGTCGCCGGTTTCGGTTCCCTTGATGATCTCGACCAGCGCCATGCGCTCCACGGGCGAGAAGAAGTGGATGCCGATGAACTGCTCGGGACGCACCGACGCCTTGGCCAGATCCGAGATCGGCAGCGTCGAGGTGTTCGAGGCATAGATGCAATCCTCGGGGATGATGGCCTCGACCTTCTTGGTCATCTCGGCCTTGACGCCGGGGTCTTCAAACACCGCTTCGATGATCAGATCACAGCCCTTGAGCTGTTCCAGATCCGGGGTTGCCGTGATCTTGGCCAGCAATGCCTCTTTCTTCTCTTCGGTGGCTTTCTTGCGCGCGATGCCCTTGTCCATATAGCTGGCGGAATAGGCCTTGCCCTTGTCCGCCGCCGCCTGGTCACGGTCGATCAGCACGACCTCGATACCGGCCTGCGCCGACACCAGCGCGATGCCGGCACCCATCATGCCCGCCCCCAGAACGCCCAGTTTCCTGACGCGCTGGTCTGGCACATCCTTGGGACGCACCGCGCCTTTTTCCAAGGCTTCCTTGTTCAGGAACAGCGACCGGATCATCGCACCGGACGACGGGTTCATCAGGATGTTTGTGAACCAGCGTGCTTCGATCTTCAACGCGGTGTCAAAGGGCACAAGCGCGCCCTCATAGACAGCCGACAGCATCGCCTTGGCGGCAGGGAATGCGCCCTTGGTCTTGCCGTGTACCATCGCGTTGGCACCGACAAAGTTCATGAAGCCCGCAGGGTGATAGGGCGCGCCGCCGGGCAGTTTATAGCCCTTCGCGTCCCAAGGTTTCAGAATGTCCGCGTCCTTGGCGTTCAGCACCCAGTCACGGGCGGCGGCAACCGGATCGTCGACCACTTCGTCGATCACGCCCGCGCCTTTGGCCTTGTCGGGAGCCAGCATCTTGCCTTCCAACAGCAAGGACGACGCCCCCATCAGACCCAGCTTGCGCACCAGCCGCGTGGTGCCGCCCGCGCCAGGGAAAATCCCGACCATGATCTCGGGCAGACCGATCTTGGCCTTGGGGTTGTTGGCCGCGAAAATGCGGTGCGTGGCCAGCGGCAGTTCCAGCCCGATCCCCGCCGCAGTGCCGGGCAGGGCGGCGGCGATGGGCTTGCCACCCTTGTTGGTCTTGGCGTCCATGCCCGCGCGCTCGATCTTGCGCAGCAGGCCGTGCATTTGCATCGTGCCTTCGAACAGGCCCTTGGCCGGATCGTCGCCCGCACTTTCCTTCATCTTGGCCAGCAGGTTCAAATCCATGCCACCCGCGAAGGTGTCCTTGCCCGAGGTGATCACGATCCCCTTGACCGCATCATCGGCCAGCGCATCGTCGACCAGATCATTCAACTGGCCAAGGCCCTCGATCGACATGACGTTCATCGTCTTGTCGGCCACGTCCCATGTGATGATCGCAACGCCGTCGGCGTCTTTGTTCATGGTGAAATCTGTCATTTCTGATCTCCCTTTTCTGGAGTGTAGTCCGGTATGTTTTCCATGTCGGCGGGGCTAAGCGCCGACCAGTTCAAATGCCCGATGGCGCGCATCACGGTGGTGACGCGCCACAGGCCGTTTTCTTTGCGCAGGGTCATCGAGGCGTCCCAGGGTGGCACCGCGTGGTTGGTGCCGCGCATCATGTGCATGCGATATGTTCCGGTCATCTGGTCGCCGCCGATGATCTCGGCAGTTTTGGCCTGCCGGACGATCGAGGTGACCCCGTAGGTCATGAAATCCTGCTGGTAGGCTTCGAAGTCTGCGATGATTTGCGCAGGGGTTTCAAAGGTCTCAATGCCCTGTCGCGAGACCAGACACAGCGGCAGCGACACGCAATTCAGCCAGCCCTGCACATCGTTGCCGATAAAGGCAGCGCTGATCCGGTCAAGGATGGTCTGGAAGTTCTGCAAGCGGTTCTTGGATTCGGATTTCTCCTGCGCGGGGGCGTCGAACTCGTCCTGGCGCAGCAACGGCCAGTCAGTGGTGTGCAGGGACGAATCCGAGATGCCAACCTTCCAGTCGTCGCCATCGCGAAACAGCGACATACGGGTCAGATAGGGCGTGGCCACATCAATGCCTTGCCGACGCAGCCGTGTCGTATGATAGCCGGATATCTGATGCTGCGAGACAAATTTGGCTGTGTCGCAGCTGCGCAGATATCCGTCGACACCCTGCGAAGCCAGCAGATCACAATAGGCGTTCAGGCTGTCCTTGACCGATTGGGTCGAACGGTGCGTGGTGCTGCCGTCCAGAGTTTTCATAACAAAAGGCAGGCGCGTGCGCGCGGCAAATCCCGCCGCATCCCTGTCCAGCACAGCTTGGGTCAGCTGTGCCAGCAGGTCTTGGTAAATGTCACGCGCCGACGCCATGTGTCAGACCCGTTCGATGATCGTGGCGGCACCCATGCCCGACGCGATGCACAGCGTGGCAAGGCCGACTTCCTTGTCCTGACGCTCAAGCTCGTCCAGCAAGGTGCCGATGATCATCGCGCCGGTCGCGCCCAACGGGTGACCCATGGCAATGGAGCCTCCGTTAACGTTGACCTTTTCATGCTCGACGTTGAACGCTTCCATGAACAGCATCACGACCGAGGCAAAGGCTTCGTTGACCTCGAACAGGTCGATGTCGCCGATGGTCATGCCGTTGTCGGCCAGGATCTTCCTGGTCGCGGGCACGGGACCGGTCAGCATGATGGTGGGATCGGTGCCGATCTTGGTGGTGGCACGGATGCGGGCGCGGGGTTTCAGGCCGTATTGCTCGCCGAATTCCTTGTTGCCGATCAGCACGGCCGCGGCGCCGTCCACGATGCCGGAGGAGTTGCCCGCGTGGTGGATGTGGTTGATCTTTTCCAGATGCGGGTACTTCAACAGTGCCACAGCATCAAAGCCGGGCATGACTTCGCCCATCGCCTGAAACGCAGGGCTCAGCGCGCCCAGCGTCTGCATATCAGTCTGCGGGCGCATGTATTCGTCATAGTCCAGAATGGCCAGACCGTTCTGGTCGCGCACGGTGATCACGGATTTGGCGAACCGCTTTTCGTCCCAGGCTTTCTTGGCCCGCTGCTGCGAGGCCACGGCCAGCGCGTCGGCATCGTCGCGGCTGTGCCCGTATTGGGTGGCGATGATGTCGGCGCTGATGCCTTGAGGCACGAAATAGGTCTCCATCGCCACGGACGGATCGGCGGCAATGGCAGCCCCGTCGCTGCCCATGGCCACGCGGCCCATCATTTCCACGCCACCGGCGATATAGGCCATCCCGGCCCCGCCCTTGACCTGGTTGGCGGCCAGGTTCACAGCCTCCATGCCGCTGGCACAAAAGCGGTTGATCGCCAGACCGGGGATCGACTGGTCAAGGTCCGAGGCCAGAACGGCAGAGCGTGCCAGACAACCGCCCTGTTCCATCACTTGCGTGACGTTGCCCCAGATCACGTCCTCGACGGCATGGCCGTCCAGATTGTTGCGCTCTTTCAGCGCGTTCAGCGTCAGCGCTGACAGGCGCAGCGATGTCACCTCGTGCAGCGCGCCGTCCTTGCGGCCCTTGCCGCGCGGCGTGCGCAGGGCGTCGTAGATATAAGCTTCGGTCATTGGATGTCCTTTCAAGTTCAGGATCGGTCAGGCGCGGTCAGCGGGGCTGCCGGGCATCAGGTCATAGGGGTGTTTCCAGCCGGGCAGGGCTTCGATGTTGCCCAGCCAGCGGTTGATGTTGCTGTGGGCCTTGCGGTCGAAACCGAAAGGCTCGGGGTAAAACAGATAGCCGCAGCACGAGAAATCAGCGTTGGTCACGCCGTCGCCCACGATCCAGTCGCGTGCGGCAAGGTGGTCGTCGAGCGTTTTGTAAGCGGCCTGCAAGCGGCCAAGGTTAAAGTCGATCACCGCCTGCGGGCGTTTGTCCTCGGGCAGGAAGTTCATCAGAAACCGGGTCAGCCCCGCCATCGAGCTGAGCTTGTGGTTGTCAAACAGCACCCAGCGCAGCACGTCATATTTCTCGGCCTCGGTGCCGCCGAATTTGCCCGTCTTGTCGGTGATATACTGCTGGATCGCGCCGGACTGGCTGATGCGCATATCGCCGTCGATCAGCAGCGGTGCCTCACCCATCGGGTTCAGGCTGCGAAACTCGGGCGCACGGGTGGCACCGCCGAAAAAGTCGACCTTCACCGGCGTCCAGTCCTGACCGGACAGTTCCAGCGGCAGGGCTGCCTTGTAGGAATTGCCGGATTCGCCAAAGCAGTGCAGTTGCATGGTCATAGGTTCAGGCCCCTCCCAAGGCGCATGTCAGTGAGGTCGGACCGGGGGGGTCACACCCCCGGACCCCCGTGGAGTTTATCTGGCAAAATGAAGATGGGAACGATTCAGGCATTGTTAACCCCGATGGCCGCAAAGTGATCCCGCGCGGCAGACTGGAGAGTTGCGCCGCGTGCAAGGTGAAGCCCCGCTGGCCGGGCTGCATGGGTCAATCCCGAATTGGCATCGGGCAGCGGGGTGGTTTTGTCACCCCGGTCTCCCTTCATCTTGCCAGAAAAACTCCCGCCGGAGGCTCCCGTAGGGGCCGCGCAGTGCAAGTGGTGTTGTGTCATCGCGTCCTCCCCAGAAGTTACGTTCAGCGTTTGCGTTCGTCGAGATCGGCATTGAACAGGCGCAGCCGGTGGCCCAGATTTTCTGCATCCGTCACGCTGTCGAAATTCTCGAAGAGAAAGGACAATGCTTCCCCTTCGTCCAGCCCTGCTTCGGCCGAGAACTTTTTGAGGCGGCGATATCCGTCTTCGGTCATGGCGACAGGAAAACGGCGGGTGAGGCGAAAGCGTTTGGGCATATTGGCTCCGGCAATGGTGTGCCGGATGCGCACAGGCGCATCCGGCGGGGGCTTAAAAGTTGGCCGCGTCCAGCGCCATGACCGTGTCCGCGCCCGATTCAATACGTTTCAGGTGCAGGGCCGTCGCGGGCAACTGGCGGGCCATGTAATAGCGACCCGTGGCCAGTTTGGTTTCGTAGAAGGCAGTGTCGGAGGCGCCGTTGGCCAGTGCTTCCATCGACGCCTTGGCCATGCGGGCCCACATCAGGCCCAGGCAAACATGTCCGAACATGTGCATGAAGTCGTTGGAGCCTGCCAGCGCGTGGTTCGGGTTCTTCATGCCGTTCTGCATGAAATACATGCCGGCGGCCTGCAAATCCTTGGACGCGGCTTTCAGCGGATCGAGGAAGGTCTTGTCAAAGGTTTCGTCCTGACCCGCGTTGTCCTTGATGAAATTCTTGACCATCTCGAAGAACGCCATGACGTGTTTGCCACCGTCCTGCGCCAGCTTGCGGCCAACCAGATCCAGCGCCTGCACGCCGTTCGCACCCTCGTAAATCTGGGCGATGCGGGCGTCGCGGGTGAACTGGGACATGCCCCATTCCTCGATATAGCCGTGGCCGCCGTAAACCTGCTGGGCCTTGACGGTCATGTCATAGCCCTGATCGGTCAGGAACCCTTTGATCACCGGCGTCAGCAGCGACACCAGCCCGTCGGCATCCTTGTCGCCCGAGCGGTGCGCCGCGTCGATCAGCGAAGCCCCCCACAGGATGAAAGCCCGCGCGCCTTCGACAAAGCTTTTCTGGTCCATCAGGCTGCGCCGGATGTCGGGGTGCACGATCAGCGGGTCGGCCGGGCCGTCGGGGTTTTCGGCACCGGTCACGGCGCGCCCTTGCAGGCGGTCCTTGGCGTAGTCCAGCGCGTTCTGATAGGCCACGTCGGCCTGTGCCAGACCTTGCATGCCCACACCCAGACGCGCCTCGTTCATCATGGTGAACATGGCGCGCATGCCTTTGTGCTCTTCGCCCAGCAAGAAGCCGGTGGCGCCGTCATAGTTCATCACGCAGGTCGAGTTGCCGTGAATGCCCATCTTTTCTTCGATCTTGCCAACGGTGACGCCGTTGCGGTCGCCCAGGGTGCCGTCGTCTTTCACCATGAACTTGGGCACGATGAACAGCGACACGCCCTTGATCCCTTCCGGCCCGCCAACGATCTTGGCCAGCACCAGATGGATGATGTTGTCGGCCATGTCGTGTTCGCCCGACGAGATGAAAATCTTCTGGCCGGTGATCTTATAGCTGCCGTCGTCCTGTGGTTCGGCTTTTGTACGCATCATGCCCAAATCTGTACCACAATGCGGTTCGGTCAGGTTCATGGTGCCGGTCCAGTCGCAGGCGACCATCTTGGGCAGGTAGGTGTCTTTTTGTGCGTCGGTGCCATGCGCCAGAATGGCCGAGGCTGCCCCGTGGGTCAGGCCCTGATACATTGTGAACGCCTGGTTGGAGGCCGAAAACATCTCGCCCACAGCCGATCCGATGACAGCGGGCATGTTCTGGCCGCCATATTGCTCGGGCATGTCCAGACCGGTCCAGCCGCCTTCCTTCACTTGCGCAAAGGCTTCCTTGAAGCCTTTCGGCGTGTAGACCACACCGTTTTCCAGACGGCAGCCTTCCTTGTCGCCCACAGCGTTCAGCGGTGCCAGAACCGATGAGGTCAGCTTGCCCGCTTCTTCCAGAATGGCGGATGTGAAATCGGCTTCCAGCTCGTCATAGCCCGGCGTGTCGCTTTGCGTCACTTTCAGGACATCGTGCAGGACGAATTGAAGATCTTTGGTGGGGGCGGTGTAGCTGGGCATGTGATGGGTCTCTCTACAGGTCGTTATTGGGCGGCTTTTTGGGTGTTGTTCATCGAGGCGAGCATTTTCTCGACCCATTTGATCTGGCTTTTCAGATCGTCGATGGCTTCAGTCAGCTCGTCGCGCTGTTCGATCATGCCGTTCAGGCGCTGTTTGGCGATTTCGTAGGTGCTGGCCAATTGCGTGTGCTGCTGGTCGCCCATGTCATAAAGGTCCAGCAACTGACGGATCTCTTCCAGGCTGAAACCAAAGCGTTTGCCACGCAGGATCAGCTTCAGGCGGGCGCGGTCGCGTTTGGTGAACAGGCGTTTCTGACCCTCGCGGATCGGGAACAGCAGTTCCTTGGCCTCGTAGAACCGCAGCGTGCGCGGTGTCACCTCGAAGGTGTCGCACATCTCGCGGATGGTCATCGTTTTGTGGTCCATCTCGTTATCTCGCATCAGTTGTTACAAGTCCGATCTACACAGGATTTGGGTGCCTTGGCGGGACCATACAACACAGGTTGACGTTTACGTAAGCTGAACGTCACGTCACAATTTGGTTGACGCAGGTCGCCGCTACGTCAACCTATTGAAGTGACGGAGTTTTCCCGCATTCAGGGAAATGTCGCAAAATTTCAGAAAGTTTGAAGCGCTTAGGTGTCGCTGGTTTCCACCGCGGGGCGGCCCAGTTCTTCACCGATGTCGCGGCGCAATTGCTTGAGCTCGCTCAGGGCTTCGTCAAGATGCGCGCGCTGTTCGGTCAGTTCCTTGATCTGACCATCGGCCATATCAATCCACCTGTTCCACTGGGCGTGGGTGCCTTCACGTTCGTAGATCAGCAGCCATTGACGGATGTCTTCAAGCTGGAAGCCGAACTTGCGACCCTTCAGAATCAGCTTCATGCGGGCCCGTTCGCGGGGTCCGTAAAACCTTGCGCGGCCTTCGCGATCGGGTTGCAGCAGCTCGATGTATTCGTAATACCGCAGCGTCCGAGGGGTCACGTCAAATTCAGAACACATCTCTTTGAAGGTCAGACGGTCATCGCTCATGGGATCTCTTCCTCGCTCGTCGTTGCGCAAATTAGGACGCAGCGGCAGGAAGCGCAACCGCCAGAGTTGTGGTTTGACGCGCAGGGCGCGCTGAACGTATGAAGTGCGAGGGGCAGCGGAGTTTACGGCATGGACAAGATCCAGATAGCACGACAATTCATCGAAGCGATCCCGCATGCGCGTGATCTGGGCATGCAGCTGATGGAACTTGAGAATGGTGTTGCGGTCATCACCATGCCCTATGATCCGAAACTGGTGGGAAACCCTGCAACCGGTGTCATCCATGGCGGGGCAGTGTCGGCGTTGATGGACACGTGCAGTGGCGCTGCCGTGATGTGCCACCCCAACGCGCCGGGCGGAACGGCAACCATTGATCTGCGGATTGACTATATGCGCTCGGCCAATCCGGGTGACATGATCACCGCGACGGCGACATGCCATCACATCACCCGGACGGTTGCTTTTGTACGGGTGACAGCCACCGACAGCGATACTGGAAATCCGGTTGCGACCGGAACAGGCACATTTAGCGTGGAGGGCAACTGATGAGTGACAGCCAGCCGAAACCGGGGGAGCGGGCCGCGGCACCACGCAAGCGTCTGTCGCTGAAGGACCAGCAGGCCTTGCACAAACGTTGGGATCTGGCGCTGAACACGCTGGCAATAAATGTGCCTTATGTTGCCTATCTGGGGATGGATTTTGACCGCCGCGGCGACGAGCTGACCGCGATCCTGCCGCTTCAGGACAAGTTGATCGGCAACCCCTTGCTGCCGGCGATCCACGGCGGTGTGACAGCGGCCTTTCTGGAAATCACAGCCGTCATGACGCTGTCGCGGCTGTACCTGTGGGAAAAGCTGGAAAATGGCGCGCTGGATCTGGACCGGCTGGAAAACGGCGAGGTGCCGCGCCTGCCCAAGACCATCGACTTTACCGTCGATTATCTGCGCTCGGGCCTGCCGCGCGATTCCTATGCGCGCGCGCGGATCCGTCGGGCGGGGCGGCGCTATGCATCGGTGCATGTCGAAGCATGGCAGGCGGACCACACACGCCTGTTTGCACAAGCGACAGGCCACTTCCTGATGCCGCAAAAGCGTGACTGACGCCGGATTGAAAGGCGACATCACCGATGTGCCACAAGCGCCGATCACGCACCGTCGTATTCTGGCCGTGGCGCTGCCGATTGTTCTGAGCAATGCCACGGTGCCGATTTTGGGCGCGGTTGATGTGGGGGTTGTCGGACAGCTGGGCGAGGCTGCCCCCATCGGAGCGGTGGCGCTGGGGGCGATCATCATTACCACGATCTACTGGATCTTCGGGTTTCTGCGTATGGGCACCGTCGGGATGGTGGGGCAGGCCGAAGGTGCAGGCGACAGCGCCGAAGTCTCGGCGTTGCTGACCCGCGCGCTAATGATTGCCGGGGGCGGGGGGCTGGCGCTGATTGTGCTGCAACCGTTGGTGTTCTGGGGGGGCTTTGCGATGGCCCCGGCCTCGGAGGAGGTGGAAGCGCTGGCCCACACCTATATGACAATCCGTATCTGGTCGGCACCTTTTGCCATCGCGGTCTTTGCCCTGACTGGCTGGCTGGTGGCGATGGAGCGCACGTCGGGGGTGTTTGTGGTGCAACTGGTGATGAACGGCACCAATATCCTGCTGGATCTGTGGTTTGTGCTGGGGCTGGACTGGGGCGTGGGCGGCGTGGCCTTTGCCACGGTGATTGCCGAGACGCTGGGGGCGGGGGTTGGCCTGTACCTGTGCCGCGATGCCTTTGCGCGGCCCGACTGGCGTGATTGGGCGCGGGTGTTCGACCGTGCGCGGCTGATCCGCATGGCACTGATCAACACCGATATCCTGATCCGTTCGGCGCTGTTAATGGCGATCTTTACGTCGTTCGTGTTTCTGGGGGCGGGGTTTGGAGACGTGACGCTGGCGGCCAACGAGGTGCTGGTGCAGTTCATGTATATCACTGCCTATGCAATGGACGGCTTTGCCTTTGCCGCCGAAACGCTGATTGCGCGCGCCTATGGGCGGCGCGCCCCCGACCGCGTGCGCCGCTCGGCGCTGCTGACGTCGGGATGGGGGGCTGCAACCTGCGCGGTGCTCGCGCTTGGGTTTGCGCTGGCGGGGCCGTGGTTGATTGATGTGATGGCCAAGGATCAGGCGGTGCGCGACGCGGCGCGTGTCTATCTGCCGTGGATGGTGGCCGCGCCTGTGGCGGGCTGTGCCGCCTGGATGCTGGACGGCATCTTTATCGGGGCGACGCGGGGGGCCGACATGCGCAACATGATGCTGGTCAGCTTTGCGATCTACGTCGCCTGCGCGGTGGTTGCGATCCCGCTGTTGGGAAACCACGGGCTGTGGCTGTCGCTGCTGGTCAGCTTTGTGGCGCGCGGGGTGACGCTGGGGCTGCGCTATCCGGCGTTGGAGCGTGGGGCACGTTAGGGTCTGGGGGCGCTGCCCCCCGGCCTGTGGCCGTCCCCCGGGATATTTGGGGCCAAAAGAAGCGGGGGTTAGAGCCAGTCCTTGGTGTCGGTCCCCACCGCTTCGCTGACCGAGCCAAAGCCGTCTTGTTGCAACAGAACGTCGAGCCCCTGTGCGATGCGGGCGGCAAGGCTGAGGCCGCCGTAGACCAGAGCGGTATACAGTTGCACCGCCGAAGCACCTGCGCGGATCTTGGCATAGGCATCGCGGGCCGAACCGATGCCGCCGACGCCGATCAGGGGGATGTCGGTGAGGCTGTGCAGCCTGGCCAGCGTGCGGGTGGATTTTTCGAACAATGGCGCGCCGGACAGCCCGCCCGCTTCGCTGCCATGGGTGCTGCGCAGGCCGGTGCGGTCCAGCGTGGTGTTGGTGGCGATGATGGCGCTGATGCGGGCGTCCTGGGCGACTTTGGCGATGTCCGCCAAATCCTGATCGCTCAGGTCGGGGGCGATTTTCAGGAACACGGGCACGTTGCCGCGCACCTGCATAACCCCGTCCAGCAGGGCGGCCAACGCCATCGGTCCTTGCAGGTCGCGCAGTTTTTCGGTGTTGGGCGAAGACACATTGACGGTGGCAAAGTCGATGTGGCCGCGTGCGGCTTGCAGCACGCGGGCGAAATCCTCGGCGCGGTTGGCGCTGTCCTTGTTGGCCCCCAGGTTCAGGCCCACGGGGATGGTGCGGTGGGCGCGGGACAGGCGGCGCACGATGGCCTCGGCGCCGTCGTTGTTGAACCCGAAGCGGTTGATCGCGGCGCGGTCTTCGCTGAGCCGGAACAGGCGCGGTTTGGGGTTGCCCGGTTGCGGCAGGGGCGTGGCGGCACCGACTTCGATAAAGCCGAAGCCGGCGCGGGTCAGCGGGCGGATGGCGGTGGCGTTCTTGTCGAACCCTGCGGCCAGTCCTACCGGATTGTTCAGCGTCAGCCCCGCGATGCGCGTGGTCAGGCGGGGCGAGGTGACGGGGCCAGGCAGGGCGGCAAAGGGCGTGTGCAACGCGCGCAGGGCCAGCCCGTGGGCCAGTTCGGGGTCAACGCGGTGCAGGGCGGCAAGGCCCAGTTTTTCAAGGCTGCGCTTCATCCGAAAGTTACCCCCGCGTCCGCAGGCGACGTGCGGATCAGCCGCGAGGTCAGCACGGCGGCCTGACGGTGGATCACCGCCTTTTGGTAATCGGGGTCGGTGACCATCGCCAGAAAGGCGCGGGCATCGGGGTAGCGGGCGATAAAACAGGCGTCCCAGACCTCGTCCGCGGGGCCGATCAACGTGGTCTGGAAAGCACCACGCCACAGAATGCTGCCCCCCAAGCGCGCCACCACGGGGCCGGAGTCGCGCCCGTAGTTGGCATAGGCCTGTGCGCCCGTCAGCCCTTGACCCGCCAGCGGGTGATCGTCGGGATAGGTGGCGCGTTCACGAAAGCGCACGAGGTTCAGCATCTCGATCGGATGGTCGCGCGGCAGGTCCTTGAAGGCGTCGAACTGCGCGCGCTCGGGGTCGATATATGTATCGCTCATAGGATACCTGCGGGGAATTGGTGCACGCCGTCCTGCACGGGCAGGGGCTGTGCCCATGCCACATCGTCCAGCTTGAGCGGGCGGTATAGATGGGGAAACAACGCACCACCGCGCGAGGGTTCCCAGACCAGCTTGTCGCCCAGATCGTCCGCCTCAAGCCCCAGCAGCCACAGGTTTTCTTCGCCCGCGAAATGCTTGGCCGCGGTTTCGGCAGCCTGCGCAGGTGTCGAAAAATGCATATAGCCGTCGGTGACGTCGATGGGCGCGCCCAAAGTTTCACCCCTGGCGCGCAGATATTGCCATTCATCGGCACGGAATATTTTCAAAATCAGCATGGATCACTGATGCCGTGTGCCTTGCGCCTGGTCAAGCGGCCAAGGCTGCCGATACGTCAATTCGCGCAACCTGCATAACGGTTTTGACTCTTAATCCGGGCAGCGCCAGAGTGTTTGCATTGCCAACACACCTTTAGGGGGACACCTGACATGCTTATGCGTCTGACACAGACAGCGGCGGCCATCGCGCTGACCGCAGGGACCGCGATGGCGGATTATTCGCTGACCATCCTGCACACCAACGATTTTCATGCGCGTTTTGAACCGATCAACAAATATGACAGCGGCTGTGGTGCCGAGGATAACGCCGAGGGCAAATGCTTTGGTGGCTCGGGGCGGCTGGTGACGGCGATCAGGGATGCCAAGGCGCGGTCGAACAACGCGATTCTGGTGGACGGCGGCGATCAGTTCCAGGGCACGCTGTTTTACACCTATTACAAGGGCAAGCTGGCCGCCGAGATGATGAATGCGCTGGGCTATGACGCGATGACCGTGGGCAACCACGAATTCGACGACGGCCCCGAAGTGCTGGCCGGCTTTATGGATGCGATCAACTTTCCCATTCTGATGTCCAACGCTGATGTCTCGGGCGAGCCGCTGCTGGCGGGCAAGCTGGCAAAATCCACGGTGATCGAACGCGGCGGCGAAAAGATCGGCCTGATCGGTCTGACGCCACAAGACACAGACGAACTGGCCAGCCCCGGTCCGAATGTGATCTTTACCGATCCGTCCGATGCGGTGCAGGGCGAAGTGGACAAGCTGACCGCAGAAGGTGTGACCAAGATCATCGTGCTGTCACACTCGGGCTATGGGGTCGACAAACGGGTGGCCGAAAGCACCACCGGCGTTGACGTGATTGTTGGCGGCCACTCGAACACATTGCTCAGCAACACCGACGAAAAGGCCGAAGGGCCATATCCCACGATGGTCGGAAATACGGCGATTGTTCAGGCCTATGCCTATGGCAAATATCTGGGCGAGCTGAACGTGACCTTTGACGATGACGGCAACGTCACCGAAGCCAAGGGCGATCCGATCCTGATCGACGCTTCGGTGGCCGAGGATGCGCCCACGGTGGCGCGTATCGCAGAAGCGGCCAAGCCGCTGGACGAGATCCGCAACCGCGTGGTGGCCGAAGCTTCGGCACCGATCGGCGGGGACCGCGAAGCCTGTCGTGCGATGGAATGTTCGATGGGGTCGCTGATTGCCGACGCGATGCTTGACCGCGTCAAGGATCAGGGCATTGAAATTGCCATACAGAACGGCGGCGGCATCCGTGCGTCGATTGATGCAGGCCCCGTCACCATGGGCGAAGTGCTGACCGTGCTGCCGTTCCAGAACACGCTGTCGACCTTTCAGGTGACTGGCGCGACCGTTGTGGAAGCGTTGGAAAACGGTGTGAGCCAGGTGGAAGAGGGCGCGGGCCGCTTTGCGCAGGTGGCGGGCATGACCTATGCCTTTGATGCCTCTAAACCTGCGGGCGAACGGGTGTCTGACGTGATGGTTGGCGGTGCGCCGATTGATCCGGACAAGGTTTATGGCGTTGTGTCCAACAACTATGTCCGCAACGGTGGCGACGGCTATAAGATGTTCATCAATGCCGAGAATGCCTATGATTTCGGGCCTGATCTGGCGGATGTGACGGCCGAATATCTGGCCGCCCAGGGACCGTTCACGCCGGTCACCGACGGTCGTATTACGGTCAAGTAACGCAGGTTGCAGAGAGCCTTGAAGGGGCGCGCAGGCATCGGTCTGTGCGCCCTTTTTTGTGCTGCGACGGGCGGTTCAGAGCGGTATGGCGCTGTCGGCTTCGGCCTGTACTTCGGCGTCAGATGCGGCAAGCGCTGCGGTTTGCGGCGTGCTGCCCCGCCCGCCCGGTGCCACCTGAAAGGCGGTCTTGTTTTCGTCTTTTACCGCCACCCGTCGCGAGATACGCCACAGCGTGTAGACGATCACCAGAACATGCGCTGCGGCGGTGATGGCGAACAAGGCGCGGTCGGCAAAACTGGTCATTGCCCAGCCCGCCATCAGGGGACCGATAATTCCGCCGCCGCCATACAGCAACAGCAACCCGCCAGAAATCTGGATCGAGGTGCCGGGGGCGGCGTGGTCGTTGGCGTGGGCCACGATCACCGGATACATGGCAAATATCGAGCCGCCCAGGATCGCGGCCAAGATGAAATTGGGAATGCGTCCCTGTGGTGCGAGGGTGATGAACAGCGTGTCGGCGATCAGCGCGGCCAACGCGATGCCGACCAGCACCTTGCGGCGGTCCATCCGGTCGCTGAGGACACCCACAGGGATCTGCGCCAGCGCGCCCGCCAGGATCGGCAGCGAGGTGAACAAGGCCACAGCCGCCAGCACCAGCCCCGTGCGCTCGGCATAGACCGCCGCCAGCGTTCCAAAGGCCGAGTTGCTGACGCCAACCCAGAACACCGCGAACACGGCCACGGGCGAGTTGCGCCACAGCGCCTTCATGTCCAGCCGCGCGGCGACCAGCGGAGCAGGGTTCGAACTGGAGGACAGGGCGGTGGGGACCAGTGCGAGGCAATAGAATATCGCCCCCACGGCAAAGAACAAAAATCCCGATGTGTCGCCCAGTGTCAGGGTCATCTGCCCTGCGGTCACCGCGCCAAGGTTGACCATCGAATAGACGCCAAAAATACGTCCGCGCTGGTCGGGCGCGGCCTGATCGCTCAGCCAGCTTTCGACGATCATTGCCGCCCCCGCAAAGCAGAACCCGCAGACGCCGCGCAGGACGATCCAGGCCCAGGGGGTCAGCATGATGGCCGATCCCAGCATCGACACCGCCGCAATCGCCGCCATCGCGCCAAAGGCCCGCACATGCCCGACATTTGCCACCAGTCGCGGTGTCAGCACGCAGCCCGCCATATAGCCGACGGCCCAGCCGGTGCCGAGCAGGCCCAGCGAAAAGGCCGAAAACCCTTCGGCGCTGCCGCGCACCGGCAGGATCAGCCCGTTGATCCCCCCGGCGAACAGCAGAAAGGAAGAGCCCAGCAGCAGGGCAAAAACAGGCAGGAACTGGCGGATCATGGGGCGGCTTTCAGTTGGTTCGGCGATGGGCGCAGTCTGCGCAGCTTTGGGACGGGTTGCAAATGGATGGCAGTGGCCCGTTGGGCAGACGGTGCGCGCTTTGTGGTAGGGGCCAGACCCTAGGTCACCGACTCATAAGTTCGCAACCAGATCCTGATTGACGCGAGTTGTATGGATGCGAGGAAATTATCATCGCGTTTGTCATATCTTGTTGCTACCGCGCGGAAATTTTTGAGTTTGTTGAAGAAACGCTCCACTGCGTTGCGTGCTTTGTAACGCTCGCGATCATGCGGGATGACAGGATTGCGTTGCGGCATCGAAGGGATCACGGCTTGCGCCTTCTGTTTGGCGATCAAATCACGGATCGCGTTGCTGTCATAGGCGCGATCCGCCAGCACGCTGCAGCCTTCTTTCAGTCGATCCAGCATCTGCTCTGCCGCGTGTCCATCATAGGCCTGCCCAGCCGTCAGCATGAGCCGGATCGGGCGGCCAAGCGCGTCCACCAAAGCGTGGATTTTCGTTGTCAGCCCGCCCCTTGAGCGACCCAGGCAATCGGATCGCCCCCTTTTTTAGGGCCATTTGCGCCCTGTTGGTGTACCCGGATGGAGGAGCTGTCAATCATTTGCACCTCACCCTCATATGCCTCTGATATTGCTTCAAGAATACGCGCCCAGTGGCCCGCACGCCGCCAGCGGTTGAAGCGGTTCACACAGGTCGTATGCGGCCCGTATCGTGCAGGAATGTCTGCCCAGGGCGCACCAGTCCGCAAGCGCCAGAAGATGCCGTTCAAAACCCGCCGATCATCCACACGGGGCTTGCCGCGCACCTTCGTCGGCAGCAACGGCTGGATCACCGACCATTCAAAATCTGTCAAATCAAAACGTGCCATTCTCACCTCCACATTTGCCGGAAAGTGAATCACGTTTTCTAAAGTCTGTGAATCCCTTTTATGGGTATGTGACCTAGAGATCGGGCCACAGCGCGCGATCAAGGCCGTCAAGCAACGGGGCAAGCTGTTCGGTATGCCCCTGCCAGCGTCCCAGGGATCGGGTATGGACCGGTGCGCGCACTTGCTGGCTGCTGGCGGTCAAAACCGGGCGGATCACGTCTTGGGGGGCCAGCATCGCGCTATCCCATGATACGCCGCACAGGTCGGCAAGGCGGCGCGAGGTGCTGTCCAGATCGCTGACCAGGTCGCTGTAGCGCACTGCATGAATACGGTCTCCAAAGGCTGCGCGCCAGTCAGCCATGACGCGCGCATAGTGGTTCATATGCTGGGCCATCCATGCAAAGTCGTTGGCATAGGCGTGTGCGGTGGTCGGGAACAGGCTGTCCCACATCGACAGGGCCACATCACGCGGATCGCGCTGCATTTCGATCACGACCGCATTGGGAAAGGCGCGCAGGATCGGGCCGATAAAGCGGAAGTTTTCGGGCATCTTGTCGACAAAGGCGGCAGTGCCCGCAGGCATCGAGGGCAGAGCACTTAGATAGGTCGCCGCCAGATCGGGTGCTTGGGTGCCGTCACGCAGGGCCGCGCGAATGGCGTTTCCGATCTGGGTCAACTCGCCCAATCCGTTGACTTGGGGATGGGCCACTGCCACCTGCTCGCACAGCGACGTGCCCGAGCGGATCAGGCCGACCACGAAAACAGGCACCGGCCCCGCGGATGACACAGCCGCCGGTGTCATGGTTTGATCCAGTGTCAGAATTTCAGCGTGCTCCGCAACTTCAGCCTTGGCATCATAGGGCATCGCGCGGGCCGCCAGGCGGTTGCCGATGACCAGCCGTTCGGCGGCACCTGGAGCGCCCATCGTCCGCTCGGCGCGGGCCTGCGCGAATGTCAGCAGAATTTGCAGCGGGCTGCCGCGTTTCTCGGCCTCTGCCGCAGATTTCAGCGGTTCCAAAAGTGTTTCCGCCGCGGCTGCATCCGCCACATAGGCCATGCCGTTCAGGGCAATCGGATGCGCGGGTATCTGCGCCAGAACGCGCGCATAAGCATCGAATGCCATTTTCGGCTGGTCGAGGGCACCGTACAGCCGCGCCTGAAGCAGGGTCAGGCCTATGTGATCGGGAGCTGCCTGCAATCCGGCTTCAATCTGGCTGCGCGCGCGGTCATGGGTGGCGTGTTCCAGCAGGTATTCGGCGTATTGCAACCGCAAATCAGGATTGTGCGGTGCCAGCGTGACAGCGGTTTCCAAGCTGGCCAGAGCTGTGGCGTTGTCGTAAGTGTCCAAGGCAATGCGGGCGCACAGCCCGTGCAGCGTTGCATCCTGGGGCGACACAGAAATCGCGGCATCCACAGCCGTGCGGGCAGTGGCGTGATCCTTGGCAGCAAGACAGGCATTGACCCGCAGACGCAACAGGGCAGGCACATCGGGCCACCGTGCCAGCGCGCTTTCGACCTCGGTCACCGCGCGTGCTGTGTCGCCGGTGCTAAGCAACGCCTGTATCCGGTTCTGTCGCGCGGCAGGATCGTTCGGGGTAACCTTGACCAGTTGCGTGAAGAACCGCAATGCCTCGGAATGCTGACCCAGATTGGCACAGGACAGGCCGGCCAGTGTCAGCGGAACAGGCTGCGCGCCATTCGCCTTGATCGCAGTTCGTGCGGCTTTGAGGCTGGCAGCAAAGCGCCCCTCTGAAAAGGCACGTTGCGCTTTGATCGTCAGTTCGGGGTTGGGGCGGGCCATATGTGCAAACCGGTGAAATTTGGGTTGGGTTCGACCTATGCTTGCGCACTTCGCTGTGCAAGGCTTGGTCAGGTCGCTGCGATGCTTTAGATTGCCCCCATGTGTGGACGTTTTGCCATAACCCTGCCCACCGACGCGATGGCGCAATTGTTTGCGGCGGCCCCTGCGAACGATCTGCCGCAGGTGCCCAACTATAATATCTGCCCGACCGATCCCGTGCATGTGATCCGCAGCGACGGAACGCAGCGGTCGCTATTGTCGATGCGCTGGGGCTTTATCCCGCACTGGTACAAGACCCCCGCCGACGGGCCGTTGCTGATCAACGCTCGCGCCGAAACCATCGCTGAAAAGCCGGCTTTTCGCAGTGCCTGCCGCGAACGGCGCTGCGTGATGTTGGCAAGCGGGTTCTATGAATGGACCAAAGACACCGAAGGCAACCGGCTGCCGTGGTATATCACCCGTCGGGACACCGCCCCGCTGGCTTTTGCCGCGGTCTGGCAGGACTGGGACAAGGGCGACAATCCGCTGCGCACCTGCGCGATTGTCACAACCGGGGCAAATGCCACCATGTCGAAGATCCACCACCGGATGCCCGTGGTGCTTGAGCCCGAGCAGCTGTCCCTGTGGTTGGGCGAAGAGGGCAAGGGAGCGGCCCGTCTGATGCAGGCCGCGCCAGAGGATAAATTGCAGATGCATCGGGTGGATCGGGCGGTGAATTCGAACCGCGCTGCGGGCCCCGAACTGATTGAACCCTTTGACTGAAACGCAAGACGGCCCGCTTGCACTGGCTGCAAGGGGCCGCAGGTCGCGCCGCGTGTCGGGGGATCAGTCGCCCAGAGGCGCCTCGCTAAAGCTGATGGCGCCAGCAGGCGCTGACACTTCCTCTGATCCTTCAGCCGTTTCAGTGGCCGGGACGACAAGGAAATAGTCATTCTGCATATCCGCGAAGACGGTAAATGTTTCTTCGCTCTCTACGGCAATAGGGCCAACACTCCAGTTGTCGTCTTGCGCCACGATCGACTGTTCCGCACTGGAGGCGTTCACAAAATGAATAACATCGCCGGGCTGGGCGTAGGTCACCGTTGGAAAGAATGATTCGTCCAGAACCATAATCGTATGTTCGTTGGGCGCAGCGCCGTCGGCAAAGGCCGCAGGGGCAAGAAATGCGCCGAATACGGCGGCAACGGCGAGTTTTTGAATAGTTTGCAGCATCAAGGCGCTCCTGTTTGGTTCGGCCCCACCCGAAAGTATTGCTATAGCCCTAGCCAAAGAATGAGGCGCCAATGCGGCAACTCCTGGTCGGCGCTGCGGCATTGGTTCAGCCCGTGCGGCGGGTTTGATCTTGCAGCCAGGTGCGAAAAGAGTGCAGGGGGGCAAGATTGGCGCGCTCGGACGGCCAGACAAGGTAATATGTCCCGATGCTTTCCGAGGTTTCGCCCGAAGCCATCGCCAGTTGACCGCTGTCAAGGTAGGGCTGGGCCACAAAGGTCGGCAGCAGCGCCACGCCCATGCCGTGAATCGCCGCCTGCGCCATTGTTGAAAACTGGTCGAATTGCATCCCCGGCGGCAAATCCGCGGTCCATCCCTGCGCCGCCAGCCAGCGCGCCCACCCTTTGGGCCGCGTTTCCAGATGCAGCAGCGGCTGGGCGGCGATCTGCGCGGTGGTTGCCTGTTGCAGCAGGCCGGGCGCACAGACCGGCACCACGGTTTCCGGCATCAGGGGCAGGTGATCGGCACCGGGCCAGTCCTCGCGGCCAAAATGTATGGCCGCGTCAAACCGGCTCGCACGGAAATCGAAGGGGGCAAGACGGGTGGACAGGTTCACGGTAACCTCGGGGTGGCTGCGCGCGAAATCCTGCAAGCGCGGGGCCAGCCAATGCATGCCAAAGGCGGGCAGGATCGCAAGGTTCAGCGTGCCGCCGTCGGGGTTGGTGCGCGCCGCCACCGATGCCGCCGCCAGCCGGTGCAGTATCTCGCGCACGGTGCGTGCATATTCGCGCCCCACCGGCGTCAGCACCAGCGCACGCCCCTCGCGCTGCACCAGCGATGCACCGATCTGCGTTTCAAGGCTGCGCAACTGGCGGCTGACCCCGCTTTGGGTCAACGACAGCTCTTGCGCCGCCGCCGTCGCAGACCCCAGACGCGCGACGGCCTCGAATGCCATCAGCGCACCGGTGGAGGGTAGAAAGCGGCGGGGGGCGATCATCTATGACTAATCCTCATGTAACACAGGACGGATGATTGTTAGAACTTGCCGCGTTTCTTTGCAATACTGAGTGAAATTCAACAGATTCGAAAAGAGGCCGATCATGAATGCAGAAACTCCGATCCTGAAAGCCAAAGACGCCCCAGATCTGGGCAGCTTCGACTGGGCCGATCCTTTTCGCCTGTCGCAGCAGCTGACCGAAGACGAACGCATGATCCAGGACAGCGCCGCGGCCTATGCCAAGGAAAAGCTGGCTCCGCGCATCATCGACGCCTTTGCCAATGAAACCGCCGACAAGTCGATCTTTGCCGAAATGGGCGATATGGGCCTGCTGGGCGTGACCCTGCCCGAGGAATATGGCGGTCTGGGCGGCTCTTATGTCTCTTACGGTCTGGTCGCACGCGAGGTCGAGCGGATCGACAGCGGTTACCGGTCGATGATGTCGGTGCAATCCAGCCTGGTGATCTATCCGATCTACGCCTACGGCTCGGAAGAGCAGCGCAAGAAATACCTGCCCAAACTCGCCAGCGGCGAATGGGTAGGCTGCTTTGGTCTGACCGAACCTGACGCAGGGTCCGACCCCGCAGGCATGAAAACCCGTGCGGTGAAAACACCCACAGGCTACAAGCTGACCGGCTCGAAAATGTGGATCTCGAACGCGCCGTTTGCGGACGTGTTTGTGGTCTGGGCCAAGTCGGAAGAGCATGGCGGCAAGATCCGCGGCTTTATCCTTGAAAAAGGCATGAAGGGTCTGAGCGCACCCAAGATCGAAAACAAGCTGTCCTTGCGCGCCTCGATCACCGGCGAAATCGTCATGGACGGTGTCGAGGTTGGCGACGACGCGCTGTTGCCCAACGTGCAAGGTCTGAAAGGCCCGTTCGGCTGTCTGAACCGTGCCCGCTATGGCATCAGCTGGGGCGCACTGGGCGCAGCCGAATTCTGCTGGCACGCCGCCCGTCAGTACGGTCTGGACCGCAAACAGTTCAACAAACCGCTGGCCGGCACGCAGCTGTTCCAGAAGAAACTGGCCGACATGCAGACCGAAATCGCGCTGGGCCTGCAAGCCTCGTTGCAAGTGGGACGTCTGATGGATGCGGCACAAGCGGCGCCTGAAATGATCTCGATCGTCAAGCGTAACAACTGCGGCAAGGCGCTGGATATCGCCCGCATCTCGCGCGACATGCACGGCGGCAACGGTATCTCGGGTGAATTCCAGGTGATGCGCCATGTGATGAACCTTGAGACGGTCAACACCTACGAGGGCACGCACGACGTGCACGCGCTAATTCTGGGCCGCGCCCAGACCGGCATTCAGGCGTTCTTCTGAACGATCACGCCTTGAATACGTGAACACAGATGCGGGGGCCACAGTGCCCCCGTTTCTTTTGTCTATAAATATCCATGCCTATGGTTGCAGCCATGCGCTGGCTCTGGTGGTCCGCACATCATCCGCTAAGCTGTGCGGACCACCATGCGAGGCAGATGATGACACCGGCACTTCCCCAAATTCCTTCTTTCGACCTGTCAGGCCGCCGCGCCCTTGTCACGGGGGCATCCTCGGGCATCGGTCTGGGTTGCGCCGTGGCGCTGGCCGGCGCCGGGGCACATGTGGTCTGTGCGGCCCGCCGAGCCGATGTGCTGAACGACAGCGTCGCCGCCATGCGCCACGCGGGCCATTCCGCCGAGGCGCTGGTGCTGGACCAGTCCGACACCGGCGCGCTGGCGGCTGCGTTTTGCGACCCTTTTGACGTGGTGCTGAATTCGGCCGGTCTGGCGCGCCATTCGGCGGCGGTGGATACCGATGTGGCGGATTATGACGCGGTGATGGATGTAAACGTGAAGGGGGCCTATTTCCTGTCGTCCTATGCCGCGCGGGCGTTGATCGCGGCCGGAATGCCCGGCTCGATCATTCACATCGGCAGCCAGATGGGCCACGTCGGCGGCCCCGACCGCGCGGTCTATTGCGCGTCGAAACATGCGCTCGAAGGCATGGTCAAGGCGATGGCCGTCGAATGGGGCAAGGCTGGCATTCGTATCAACACGATCTGCCCGACGTTCATTCGCACCCCGCTGAGCGAACCCACATTCAACGACCCCGACAAACGGGCCTGGATCGTGGACAGGATCAAGCTGCCCCGTGTGGGCGAGGTTTGCGATATCATGGGGGCAGCGCTGTATCTGGCATCGGACGCCTCGGGGATGGTGACAGGGACTGCGATGATGGTCGATGGCGGATGGACGGCGGACTGATGGGACAGCATCGGGCAAAGCGCACATGATGGAACTGGATCCGAACTGGGAATTTGTTGCCGACACGATCATGGGCGGTGTGTCGCGCGGTCAGGTCGCGCAGACACAGGTGGCGGGCCGCGCGGCCATGCGCCTGACGGGAGAGGTCAGCACCGACAGTGGCGGCGGTTTTATCCAGATGGCATTTGACTTTGCCCAAGACGCCAGCGACCACACCGGCATCGCGCTGGATGTCTGTGGCAATGGCCAACGGTACGACCTGCGCCTGCGCACCACGCGGCTGACCCGCGCATGGCAATCCTTTCGGTGCGATTTCACAGCCCCCACAGCATGGACCACGATCACTGTGCCCTTTGCCATGCTCGTCGCCCATCGGACCGAGGCCGTCTTTGATCCCTCCGAACTGCGCCGTGTCGGGGTCGTCGCCGTAGGGCGTGAATTCGCGGTTGACGTGGCGGTCAGCGGCGTGCGGTTGGTCTAGTCCTTAGGCGCGGGTGCACCGCCTTCGAAGGCATTGCCGTTCACGTAATCGCAGGGCGCTTCCTGCATCTCCAGATGCAGGCCGGTGCCGGTGTAAGGATGCGCGCGAGCCAGATCCTCGTCCACCTCGATCCCCAGACCGGGCGCATCTGGCGGCGTGACAAAGCCTTCCTCGACCCGGATGCTGCCCTTGATCAGCGCGTCGTGGAACGGTGTCTCGATGGTTTCACACATCAGCAGGTTGGGGATGGAGGCAGCCAGTTGCAGGTTGGCAGCCCATTCGATCGGCCCTGCATAGAGGTGTGGCGCGACTTGCGCGTTATAGACTTCGGCCATGGCTGCAATCTTCTTTGCCTCCCAGATGCCGCCCGCGCGGCCCAGTGCCGGTTGCAGGATACTGGCCGCGCCGCTGCGCAGGATCGGGGCGAACTCGGCCTTGGTGGTCAGCCGCTCGCCGGTAGCGACAGGAATGCCCACGCCGCTGGCCACGGCTGCCATCTGCGCAGGGTTGTCCGGCGGAACGGGCTCTTCGAACCACAGCGGATCATAGGGCGCGATGGCGCGGCCCAGCCGGATTGCACCGGCGGTGGTGAACTGCCCATGGGTGCCGAACAGCAGGTCGGCGCGGTCGCCCACGGCTTCGCGGATTGCCTTGCAGAAGGTCACTGACTGGCTGATGTCGCTCATTGCAGGCATGTGGCCCCCGCGCAGGGTATAGGGGCCTGCGGGGTCGAATTTCACCGCCGTGTACCCGCGCGCGACGCAATCTGCGGCGGCCTCGGCGGCCATTTCGGGCGCGGTCCAGAAAGCCTGCATTTCATGATGGGGAAGGGGGTAGAGGTAGGTGTATGCCCGGATGCGGTCGTTCATCCGCCCGCCGATCAGCGCATGAACAGGCCGCCCGCGGTCCTTGCCCAAGATGTCCCAACAGGCAATCTCAAGCCCCGAAAACGCACCCATCACCGTCAGATCGGGCCGCTGCGTGAACCCCGCCGAATAGGCGCGGCGGAACATCATTTCGATATTTTCGGGATTCTCGCCCTGCATGTGGCGCGCAAAGACGTCCCCGATCACCGCCCGCATCGCCTCGGGCCCCACAGAGGCTGCATAACATTCGCCCCAGCCCACAATGCCGGTATCGGTCGTTACCTTGACCAGTATCCAATAGCGCCCGCCCCAGCCCGGCGCCGGAGGCGCCGTCACGATAATATCAAGGTCTTGAAGCTTCATGCGGGCCGTTCCTTCATCTTGCCAGTAATCTCCGGGGCCGGAATCAAAATCGGGTGCAGAGCCCCGGTCGGTCAGCGGTCTATGCTTTGTGATCGAACACGATCACATTGCGCCGCGCACTTCCAGCCTTGGTGTCGGCAATCGCCTCGTTGATCTGTTCCAGCGACCACCGCCCCGAGATCAACTCGTCCAGTTTCAGCCGCCCCTGTTCATACAGGTCCAGCATCCACGGAATGTCGCGCTGGATCACCGCATCGCCCATTTTCGAGCCGATCATGCCCTGACCCGCAGCGGCCAGATTGACCGGTTCGTAGGTCGCTTCGCCGCCCACATGGGGCATCCCGACCATAATCACCTTGCCCTGCGTGGCCAGATAATTCGGGGCCTGATCATAGGCCGGAATGGCACCCACGGTGACAATCACCGCATCGGCCCCGCGCCCGCCCAAGGCCTTGCGCGCCGCCAGCCAAGGGGCCTTGTGGGTGGCCAGTACGCCATGGGTCGCGCCGAAGTCCTTGGCGACGTCAAGTTTCCCGGCGCTCATGTCAACGGCCACGATGCGCCGCGCGCCTGCAATGCGCGCCCCCTGTATCGCGTTCAGCCCGACGCCACCCGCGCCGATCACCACCACGTCCTGACCCGCGCGCAGTTGGGCCGAGTTCACCACCGCGCCGACGCCGGTGATGACACCACATGCCACCAGCGAGGCCACATCCTTGGCAATCCTGTCCGAGATGCGCACCACCTGCCGCTGGTCCACCACCACCTTTTCGGCAAATCCGCCGGTGGCCATTGCCTGATGCAGCTTGCTGCCGTCTGACAGGGTGATTGGCCCCGTATCGCCGTCATAGGGGGTCTCGCACGACACAGGGCTGCCCCCTGCACAGGGCGCGCAAAAGCCGCAAGAGCGGATCAGGGTCACGACAACACTGTCGCCTTCCGACAGGCCTGTCACGCCGCCCCCGACAGCGCTGACGCGCCCTGCCGCCTCGTGGCCATAGACCGCAGGCAGGCTGCCGCCCCACGCGCCTTCGGCATAGGAAATGTCGGAATGGCAGATCGCCACCGCATCTATCGTTACCTCGACCTCGCCGGCTTCGGGTGCGCGCAGGTTAATGTCCTCGACCCGCAAGGGGGCGCCAAAAGCGTGGCAGACGGCGGCTTTGATGCGTTGCATGATGTATCCTGACGGCAGTTGGGTGTGCGTTCGGGCCAGCGTGCGGGGCGTGAAACGGCCAAGCATGTCGAAAACCGACCGATTGTCGGTCTGTCAGCGCCAGTTTGCGTTGTGACGTCAGGTGAGGCGCGCCGCCCGCAACGGGCGCAGATAGATCGCCAAAGCCAGCGCCGTCAGCAGCGCCGACAGCACAAAGGGGGCGCCGGGCAGATACACGGGGGCGGTGACAGCGGTAAAGCTGTAGAATACCGAGGTCATGACCAAAGGCGACAAGATCATCGCCAGCGCGTTGATCGACACCATAGCGCCTTGCAGCTCGCCCTGCTGGTCGTCGCCCGTGGCCTTGGACATGATCCCTTGCAGGGCGGGTGCAATCACACCGCCAATGGCTGCCATCGGGGTCAGGATCAGCGCCACCGTCCCCGAGGTGACCAGCGCAATCGCCAGATAGCTGGTGATGGTGAACATCAGGCCATAGACAATCGTGCCACCTTCGCCAAAGCGGCGCAGGGCGATGCGGATCAGCCCGCCCTGAACCACCGCCATCGAGACGCCGAACAGCCCAAGGCTGAGGCCGATCATGGCAGGCGACCAGTCAAATCGCGCATGCCCGAAATAGGCCCAGACCGTTGGATAGGCGATAAAAGCGAATTGATAGATGAAATAGACCACCAGAAGGCGGCGGATCTGCGGCAGTTTCCCCAGCGCACGCAGGGTGCCCAGCGGGTTCGCCCGCCGCCATGAAAACGCGCGTCGGATGCGGTCGGTGACCGTCTCGCTCAGCACCAGCCAGCCAAAGATCGCATTCAGCCCCGCAAGGATCGCCGCCGCCCAGAATGGCGCACGGGTGCCATATTCGGCCAGCAGCCCGCCGATCAGCGGGCCCAGCACAAAGCCGATGCCAAAGGCGGCGCCGATCAGTCCGAAATTGGCGCTTTTGTCTTCGGGGGCGGACAGGTCGGCCATACAGGCGTTGGCGGTGGATTGCGTCGACGCTGCAACCCCGCCGATGATCCGCCCCACCAGCAGCAACCACATGCTGCCTGCCACTGCCATCAGGACATAGTCCAGACACATCACGGTTAACGAGGCCAGCAAGACCGGGCGTCGGCCAAAGCGGTCGGACAGTCCGCCGATAACAGGGCCGAACAGGAACTGCATCACGGCAAATGACGTGGACAGCACACCGCCCCACAGGGCGGCCTGCGCCAGCGTGCCGCCCTGCACGCTGCGGATCAGGTCGGGCATGATCGGAAGGATCAGTCCGATGCCCATCGCGTCCAGCAGGACGGTGACCAGCAGGAAGACAACCGCCGGCTTCACCCGCGCACCTAGGCGGCAGCGGCGCTGCGGGCGCGGCTGGCAAAGCTGCGGGCGTCTTGCGCCGCGGTGCCCATTTGGGATGCCGCGTCGAACAGCCCTTGCGGCAGGTCGGGATAGGTCCGCATCGCCAGTTCGGGCAGGGGGGTCTGGGTGTCCATCGCCTGTTTGCAAAGCGCCTTGACCGCGGCCTGCGCCTCGGGGCGGGGCATTTGTTCGGCCAGTGCAAAGCTCAGCGCTTCGGCGTGGATCAGCCCCAGCCCGCTCTCAAGGGTTGCGTGCATCTGGGTGGGGATCGGGTTGATGCCTTCGGCCAGTTTGCGCGCGTGATGCAGGGCACAGGCGGTGGTCAGAACCACCTGCGGCAGGACCATCCATTCGGCAAACCATGCTGACCCGTCGCGCTGGTGTTGATGTGCGGCTGCGGTTTGAAGCGCGGCGCGCAGGCCGCTCATCTGGATGTTCAGGGCCACCAGTACGGAGGGCCCGACGGGGTTCTGCTTTTGCGGCATCGTGGACGAGCCGCCCGCGCCGGACAGGGTGACCTCGCCAATGCCGGACATGGTCAGCCCCACCAGTGTGTCGCCCATTGCGGCCAGCGTGGCCGTCACCCGTGCCATCCATTCGGCAATGCGCAGCACCGGGCTGCGGTCGGTGTGCCAGCTGTGGCCGGGGTCGTTCAGCCCCAGCGCCCTGGCCAGTTCCGCGCGGGTCTCGCCCGCTTTGGGACCAAGCGCCGAGGACGTTCCAGCCGCGCCCGACAGAGACACCCAAAGGCTGGCGTCACGCAGGGCGGGCAGGTCGTCCAGCGCCGCAATCAGGGGCGTGCCCCATTGCGCCAGCACCGCGCCCCAGCTTGTCGGTGTCGCGACCTGACCATAGGTGCGCGCGGGCATCGGGGTGGCGGCGTGCTCTTCGGCGGCTTGTGCCAATGTGCCCAACAGCGCGCGTATTTCCGCCTCGGCCAGTGCCAGCGCCTGCCGCAGCCGCAGCATCAGCGCGGTGTCGGCGATGTCCTGACTTGTTGCGCCCCAATGGGCGTATTGCGCGTGTTCCGGCGCTTCCATCGCGGTGCGGAATGCGGCAACCAGTCCGGGCACCGGCACGCCGTTTTGCCCCGTGGGTGCGCCCAATGCGCCGGGGTCAATCGCGATCTCCAGACTGGAGCGGTGGATCGCTGCGCCACTGATCTCGGGGATAACGCCCAAGGCGGCCTGCGCCTTGGCCAAGGCTCCCTCGACCAGCAGCATCGCGCGCACCTCGGCGCTGTCGGTGAACAGGCGGCCGGTTTCGCCGGTGGCAAACAACTGCCCGTACAGCGGGCTGCCAAAAACGCTTGCTGCCATGTCAGATATGTCCTGTATCGCGCATGAATTTGGTCAGTATCTGCGCGTATTCTTCGGGCTTTTCGACGCAGGGCAGGTGGCCCGCACGCCGGATGATTTCGAACTTGCTGCCGGGGATCAGATCGACGGTTTCGCGCACCAGATCGGGCGGGGTCGAGCCATCGTCCGAGCCTGCAATGCCAAGTGCTGGCAGCCGCAACGACGCGGTGGTGGTGTAAAAATCGGTGCCGGAAATGGCAGCCGAACAGCCCGCATAGCCGTCGACCTCCTGGCGCACCAGCATGTTGCGCCACAGCTCCAGATCGGGCGTGGCCCGGAAGTCGGGGGCGAACCAGCGTTCCATGACCGCATCGGCCAGACTGTCGATGCCGTTTTTCTGAACGGCGGCAATGCGTTCGCCCCACATGTCGGCATTGCCGATCCTGGCGCCTGTGTTCGACAGCACCACCGCGCGCACCAGATCCAGACGTTTCACGGCCAGCCCCTGCGCAATCATCCCGCCAATCGACAGGCCGACAAACAGCGCATCCTTGAACCCGTGCAACTCCATCAGCTTTTCGGTGTCCGTCACCAGCGCGCCCATCGAATAGGGCGCGGGCGGACAGGACGACAGGCCGTGACCGCGCTTGTCGAACCGCAAGATGCGCAGGCCCTTCGGCAGCAGTGGCATGATCGGGTCCCACAGGCGTAAATCGGTGCCCAGCGAATTGGCAAACACCACGGGTGCGCCATCGTCGGGGCCGTCAATACGGTAATGCAGGCGCACATCGCCCAGATCTGCCAGTTTCATCGTCTTTCTCCTTTTCCCAGCACAATATGTGCCATGATCTGCCCGTGGTCTGAAGCGAGCTTGTTGTAGGGGGCCTCGGCGTGGCTGCCATCGGTCAGGTGGTCGTTCAATACGCTGAAATATTGCATTTCGCCAATGCTGTCAGGTGTTTCGGGCAGGAAATGCCGCGACATCAGGATTTGGTCAATGCTTTCGTACACACCGCCAAAGGCCGAGGTGTAGACCATGTCGCGCAGCGATTTGCGCACGAACTGCTTTTCCGCCGAATGCAGGCGCATCGCTTCGACCTGTTCGGTGATGATCTTGTTCTCTTCGTGGGAATAGCGGTCGTTCGGGCCACGCGCGTCGTGGCGCAGCATCCATGAATAGTTCTTGAACGGCACCTCGCCGGTGATGATTTCCGAGCTGACCGCGTTTTCGCCGTCGTTGAAATCGCCCAGAACCATGACAGGGAGGCCCTGTTTCAGCTCGTCCACGATGGCACGGCGCAAAACCCAGGCCTCGGTCATGCGGCGCAGGGCGGCGCGCAGTGATCCCATGGCGCGGCCCACCGGGTCATAGTGGACAAGGTCTTGTTCCGGTGCAAACTCTGCCCCCGGTGGCGTGATGTATTCGCCCAGCTTCGATTTCAAATGACAGTTGAACAGGGTGATGACCTGCCCGCCCACGGGAATGCGCACCTTCAGGATCGGACGGCTGAGCCGTTTGACCGTGTAGTGACCCGCATCATCGCCGCCGCCAAGGCTTTGCAGGGGAATGCGGATGGGGTCGGGCAGGTCCTGAATGATCTCGGGCGTGCCTTCGAACCCCAGCCGCGACAGCACCGCCACGCCGGGGCGACGCGCGCCCGCCGGGCCGTCGTTCAGATTGGGGGCAAAGGCCAGCGCCGCCCCCGCATAGGGCGTATAGGCCAGTTTGCGAAAGATTGCTTTCTTACGGTACGGCTTGTCCGATCCGGGGATCGCGGCTGCATTGGCGGCCATACCTTCGGCATCGGTGGCGGTGATCACATCGCGCAGCGCCTCTTCTTCGAAGATCTCCTGAAAGCCGATCACATCCGCGTTCAGCGATTGCATCTGCTCGGCCATCCAGTCGCGTTTCCAGGCGTATTCCTCGGGGGTGTAGCGCTGGAATTCGTAATATTCCTTGTCCGGCCCGATCAGGTTTTTGACGTTGAAACTGGCGATTGTGAAACCGGTCATGCAAGTGTCTCCAATGCGCGGGCGAACATCACAGCATCGACGTTGCCGCCCGAAATGACGACAATCACATCGTCGCCTTCAATCTCGTCGCGGCGCGACAGGGCCGCGGCCAGCGCCACCGCACCGCCGGGTTCCGCCACCAGTTTCAGCCGCAGAAAGGCCTGTGCCACGGCTTGCAGCGCTTCGTCTTCCGAGACGGCCAGACCGGGGCCGCACAGCCGGTGCATAATGGGAAAGGTGATGTGGCCGGGGGCAGGGGTGATGATTGCATCGCAGATGTTGCCCGAGGTTTGGGCGTTGCGCTGGATCGCACCCGTCGCAAGCGACCGTTTCACATCGTCAAAGCCTTCTGGCTCGGCTGGCCGCACCCGCAACCCCGGCGCGTCTGCCTCAAGCGCCAGCGCGATTCCCGAGGTCAGCCCGCCACCGCCGCAGCACACCAGCACATCGGCGGTTTCGATCCCTTGGACGTTCGCATCTTCGGCAATCTCAAGACCCACGGTGCCCTGGCCCGCGATCACCAGCGGTTCGTCAAAGGGTTTGATCAGCGTCAGCCCCCGCTCTGCCGCCAACCGGTCGCCAATGGCGTCGCGGTCCTGGGTGGCGCGGTCATAGGTCACCACTTCGGCCCCCAGCGCGCGGGTGTTTGCCAGTTTCAGCGCGGGCGCATCCGCTGGCATGATGATCACCGACGGCACCCCGTGTTGCGCCGCCGCAAGCGCGACGCCCTGCGCATGGTTGCCGGATGAAAAGGCGATGACCCCCTTGGACCGCGTCTCGGCATCCAGCGCCGACAGCGCCGACCATGCGCCGCGAAACTTGAAACTGCCGGTGTGTTGCAGGCACTCGGGCTTGATCCAGACGCGGCGGCCCGCGATCTGGTCGATAAAGGGCGAGTTCAGCAGCGGCGTGCGGCGCGCGTGGCCTTGCAGCCGCAGGGCTGCGGCACGGATCATGTCGATGTTCATTGAATCAGGTCCAGCCAGTCTTTCAAGGCGGTCACTGCCGCAGGTTCGTCCAGAAACGGAATATGTCCACGATCGGGCAGATTGGCATAAATCATATCAGGCCGGCGCGCGCGCATTTCCTGCGCCGTCCTTTCGTTCAGAATGTCGCTGCCCGCCGCATGGATCAGACACAAGGGCTTGCCGACCAGATCATCGAAAAAGGCCCAGAAATCAGGGCTTTCGGTTTCATTTGCCACCGCATCGCGCAGGTGCGCGTCATAGGTCAGGTTCAGCCCGCCCGCGCCGTCATCGACAAAATGTGTCTCGGCCTCTTCCATCCAGCGGCTGGCGGGCACGCCGATGAAACCGCCCAGCAGGTTGGGCAGGATCAGCGCCGCCTCGGCATGGGTGCGGATGCTGGGTTTGACGCCCAGATAGGCCATGATGTCCTTGATCCCCTCGGGATCGATCTCGGGGCCGACGTCGTTGAACGCCACGCCAAGGATGCGGTTGGGCACCATCTGTCCCAGCATCATCGCGTTCAGCCCCCCGCGCGAGGTGCCAAGGATCGCGGCCTTGTCGATGCCCAGGTGGTCCAGCAACTCGACCGCATCGCGGCTTTCGATGGCCAGCGTATAGTTGCGCCAGTTCTTGTCGAACTCCGACTGCCCCCGCCCGCGATAATCCATGGTGATGACGCGATACTCTTCCAGGTAGGGCGCGACATAGCGGAAATCGGCGCCTGTGCGCCCCAGTCCGGACAGGCACAGGATCGGCAGGCCGTTCCCGGTATCGGTGTAATACAGGCTCAGCCCGTCGGATGTGGTGAAAGTGGCCATGTCAAACTCCGGCAAGGGCGGGGATGCCCGTGAGATCGGTCAGGATGGTATCGGGCGTGGCGGGCAGGCGGTCCACCGGATCGCCTGCGCGGTTCACCCATGCGGTGCGAAACCCATAGTGCGCGGCGGCGGCGGCGTCCCAGCCGTTCGAGGACACGAACAGAACCTCGTCCCTGGCGCAGCCAAAGCGCGCGCCCACAAGGTCGTAGACCCGGCTGTCCGGCTTGAAGATGCCCACGGATTCCACCGACAGACAGTCGTCCAGCACGTCGCCTATGCCTGCCGATTGCACCGCCCCATCCAGCATCGCAGGCGCGCCGTTGGACAGAATCGCCGTGTTCAATCCGGCGGCTTTCAACGCCTTCAGCATGGCGGGCACCTCGGGGTAGGCTTGCAATTCCCAGTAGAGATCCAGCAGCCGCTGGCGCAGGGCCGCGTCGCCGTCCAGTGCCGTTTTTTCCAGCGCCCAGTCCAGCGCATCCTGCGTCACGGTCCAGAAATCGGTATGCGTGCCCATGACCGCGCGCAGCCATGAATAGTTCAGTTGCTTGGCCCGCCAATGCTCGGCCAGTTGCGGCCAAGCCTTTGCAAGGGCTGGAAATTCCGGCTGTTCAGCGGCCAGTCGTGCGGCGGCGGCCACATCGAACAGGGTGCCATAGGCATCAAAAACGCAGGTGGTAACGGGCATGGTCGATCTCCGGTGGCTGCCCAAGCAGACTGTCACGCAGCAGCCCGAGGGAAAAGGCGCAAAATCACCGCAAGGCTGCGTGCAGGTGGCGGGGTTTACACTTATGCGCTGCTATGTTGAATTAATGCCAACCCCGGAGCACCCGCGCAGACACGCGGCCTCCGTCCATTCCCCCCTAAAATTCGGAGAGTCACATGACCCAGGTCAAATCTGGCGATACAGTTCGCATTCATTACACAGGCACCTTGCTGGACGGCAGCACCTTTGACAGTTCCGAAGGGCGCGACCCGCTTGAGTTTCAGGTCGGCAGCGGCCAGATCATTCCGGGTCTCGACACGGCCCTGCCGGGCATGGCTGTCGGCGAGAAGAAAGAAGTCAAAGTCGCCGCCGAAGACGCTTATGGCGCCGTGAACCCCGACATGCGTCAGGCCGTTCCGCGCGAAGGCATCCCCGCCGACATCCCGCTGGATCTTGGCACGCAGCTGCAAATGCAAACCCCCGACGGTCAGGCCCTGCCTGTGACCGTGGTCGAGGTTGACGAAAGCACCGTGACGCTGGACGCCAACCACCCGCTGGCGGGCAAGGATCTGACCTTTGCCATCGAACTCGTTTCGGTAAACTAAGACAGTCGTTGCAGAGGGCGGCCGCGCCCTCTGCACCCCCCAACCAACAGCATCTGGCCGCGCCCGCGATTTGCGCGTATGACGCAGGCCATGAGCACATCTGACCCCTTTGAAATTTTCCTCGTCTGCCCGCCCGGGCTGGAACATGTCCTTGCCACCGAGGTGGCCGAGGCCGGTTTTGACGCGCCTGTGGCCTCGGTCGGCGGGGTCACGATCATGGGGGGCTGGGCAGATGTCTGGCGCACCAACCTGTGCCTGCGCGGGGCCGTGCGTGTGCTGGTGCGCGTGGGCCACTTCATGGCCTTTCATCTGGCCCAACTGGACAAACGTGCGCGCAAATTCCCATGGGGCGACATTCTGCGTGCCGATGTGCCGGTGCGCGTGCAGGTCACCTGCAAACGCTCCAAGATCTATCACGCAGGCGCTGCCACCCAGCGCATCGAAACCGCCCTGCGCGACAGCCACGGGCTGACCCTGTCGCCCGAGGCCGAGATCGTCATCAAGGTGCGCATCGACGACAATGCGGTGACCATCAGCCTCGATACCTCGGGCGAGGCGCTGCACAAGCGCGGCCACAAGGAGGCCGTGGGCAAGGCCCCGATGCGCGAAAATCTGGCCGCGATGTTCTTGCGCCAGTGTGGTTACGATGGTGTCCAACCGGTGGTGGACCCCATGTGCGGCTCGGGCACGTTCCTGATCGAGGCGGCGGAAATCGCCTGCCACTTGCAACCGGGCCGCTCGCGCGACTTTGCCTTTCAGAAACTGGCCTCCTACGACGCAGAGGCTTTCGACACCCTGCGCACCGCAATGCCGGACATCACCGGCCCCGCACGGTTTTTCGGGTCAGACCGCGATCAGGGGGCCATCCGCATGAGCACGCAAAACGCCGAACGGGCAGGGGTTGAACCGCTGTGTCAGTTCGACGTCCACGGTGCAGGTGAGGTCACCCCACCCGAGGGCCCACCGGGGCTGGTCATCGTCAACCCGCCCTACGGCGCGCGTATCGGCAACAAGAACCTACTGTACCCGCTGTACGGCACGCTGGGCGAAACCCTGAAGACCCGTTTCAAAGGCTGGCGCGTCGGCCTTGTCACCTCGGAACCTGGCCTTGCCAAGGCCTGCGGCCTGCCATGGAAGCCCCAAGAGGCCCCCGTCGCCCACGGTGGTCTGAAAATCTGGCTATGGCGCACGGACGCGCTGCGCTAAACACAGTTCTTTTGGCTAAAAATATCCCGGGGGAGCGCCAAAGGCGCGGGGGCAGCGCCCCCGAACCAAAGCTTACAGGTGATCCGGCTGCGGCATGCCCAGCACATGAAACCCGCCATCGACGCGAATGATCTCGCCAGTGGTGCAGGCGCCCGCGTCCGATGCCAGATAGACCGCCGTACCGCCCACCGCTTCCAGCGTCGCATTCGAGCGCAGCGGCGCGTTCTGGTCGGTGTGCTTGTAGGTCTTGCGCGCACCGCCAATGGCCGCACCGGCCAGGGTTTTCATCGGACCGGGCGAGATGGCGTTGACGCGGATGCCTTCGGGACCAAGATCATTGGCCAGATAGCGCGTTGCGCTTTCCAGTGCCGCCTTGGCCACGCCCATGACGTTATAGTTCGGCACCACACGGTTGCTGCCCTGATAGGTCAGCGTCAGCAGGGTGCCGCCGTTTTCCACCATCAGCGGATGCGCGCGGCGTGCCACGTCGATGAAGGAATAGGCCGAGATGTCCATCGAGTTCTTGAAGTTGGCGCGGCTGGTGTTCAGGAACCGCCCCGTCAGTTCGGATTTGTCGGAAAACGCAATGGCATGGACCACGAAATCAATCGTCGGCCAGCGCGCGCCCAGTTGCTCGAACGCGCCGTCCAGGCTGGCGTCGTCGGTCACGTCGACGTCGACCATAAAGTCCGACCCGACCGAGGCCGCCAGCGGCTCAAGCCGCTTGCCAAACGCCTCGCCCTGATAGGTAAAGGCCAGTTCGGCACCGGCGGCGTGCATCGCCTTGGCAATGCCCCATGCGATGGATCGATCATTGGCCACGCCCATAATCAGGCCGCGTTTTCCTGCAAGCACATCCGACATTTTTGCAATCACTCTTTATATTTGGAAAGGATCATCGACCCGTTGGTGCCGCCAAACCCGAACGAGTTTGTCATGACGGAATCCAGCCCTGCGTTTTGCACCAGCTTGGTGGCAATCTCGGCAGGGTCCAGTCTTTCGTCCAGCGTTTCGACGTTGATCGACGGGGCGATGAAATCATGTTTCAGCATCAGCAGGCAAAAGATCGCCTCAAGGGCACCGGCGGCACCTTGGGCGTGGCCGGTCATCGACTTGGTCGAAGACACGGGCGGCGTGCTGCCCTGGCCGAACACGCGGCGTACCGCTTCGATTTCGCCGACGTCGCCGACGGGGGTCGAGGTGCCGTGGGCGTTGATATAACCGACCTTGCGGCCTTCGGGCAGGGTTTGCAGCGCCAGACGCATCGCGCGCTCTCCGCCTTCGCCCGACGGGGCCACCATGTCGTGTCCGTCAGAAGTAGCGGCAAAGCCGGTCACTTCGGCGTAGATCTCTGCGCCACGCGCCAGCGCATGTTCCAGCTCTTCCAGCACAAGCATGCCGCCGCCGCCGGAAATCACGAAACCGTCGCGGTTGGCGTCAAAGGCGCGCGAAGCCTTGTCGGGCGTGTCGTTGAACTTGGACGACATCGCGCCCATTGCGTCGAACAGGCAGGACAGGGTCCAGTCCAGCTCTTCGCCGCCACCGGCGAACATCACGTCCTGTTTGCCCATCATGATCTGTTCTGCCGCATTGCCGATGCAATGCAGCGAAGTCGAACAGGCGGATGTGATCGAATAGTTGATGCCCTTGATCTTATAGGCCGTCGCAAGGTTGGCGCTGATCGTCGAGGACATGCATTTGGGTACGGCAAAGGGCCCGATGCGTTTTGTCGCACCCGTGGACAGCACCGTCTGGTGCGCCTGAAACAGCGCCGATGTGGACGGCCCGCCGGATCCGGCCACAAGACCGGTGCGCGGGTTCACGATATCATCCTCGCTCAGGCCCGCGTCGGCAATGGCCTCGGCCATGGCGATATGGGCATAGGCCGCAGCAGGGCCCATGAAACGCAGGGTGCGCTTGTCGACCATTTCGGAGACGTCGATCTTCAACGTCCCGGCGATGCGGCTGCGAAATCCGTGCTCGGTCATCTCTTCAGATGCCACGATACCGGATTTTCCCGCCTTCAACGCAGCCAGCACTTCAGCTGCGTTATTGCCGATGGATGATACAATCCCCAGCCCTGTCACGACGACTCGGCGCATGGTTTACTCCTTCAGACCTTTGACCCTTCCGGTTCAGCTCTCGGACAGAGCGACCTTCATGTCAGTCACTTGATAGATGGTTTCTCCGTCTGCTTCCACCCGTCCGTTGGCCACACCCATGGTCAGGCGGCGCGTCTGGATCGCTTTGGTGAAATCGACGTAATATGTCAGCAGTTTGCGGTCGGGCCGCACCATGCCTGTCAGCTTGACCTCGCCCACGCCCAGGGCATAGCCGCGCCCCTGCCAGCCGCGCCAGCCGAGGTTAAAGCCGGTCAGCTGCCACAGCCCGTCCAGACCCAGACAGCCGGGCATGATCGGGTTGCCTGGAAAATGGCAATCAAAGAACCACAGGTCGGGTTTGATATCGAATTCCGCGACAACGTGGCCTTTTTCATGCAAGCCGCGGTCGCCGGAAATGTCGGTGATCCGGTCCATCATCAGCATCGGCGGTTCGGGCAATTGCGCATTTCCGGGGCCAAAAAGCTCTCCGCGTGCGCATTTCAGCAGATCGTCGCGGTCGAAACTGGTGGGATAGTCGGACATACTTGGAAATTTCCTTCGCATCGCTTGCAATCAAACCCCTCTAGCACCCGTGCGCCCTTGTTGCCAAGAGTGGCGAATCCCGACTTGATCGTGTCTGAGCGTCAGTTGAAGGTCGCTGGGATTTGACCTCACGGTCATAATCTGACTCCGAATGGAAAACCCGACCTTCGTGCAGGCCAACGATGCGCGGCCTCGCGATACGGTGGGGCAGGCGGAAATTCGGGTTCACCGAACTTTGGCCCAAATGCGTGGGCACATGTTTGAGGGCAACACATCACGCGATACAAGGCCATGACGTCACGCATCCTTGTTTTCCGTTTGAAAATTACCCAAGGCGGACTTTATATATGGGTAAGTCTTAACACGAGGGCAGGCATGGCGCAGTCGCAACATGACATCGGAACCGAATGGCTGGCGGGGGCGGGATTGCGCCCGACGCGGCAGCGCGTGACGTTGGCCGCCTTGCTGATCGGAGACGGGCAACACCGCCATGTCACCGCAGAAAGCCTGTTCGAGGCCGCCAAATCCGAAGGCGAAGCCGTGTCTTTGGCCACTGTGTACAACACCCTGCGCACGTTTTGCGACGCCGGGCTGGTGCAAGAGGTGACCGTGGACGGATCGAAAAGCTATTTCGACACCAACACCCACGACCACCCGCATTTTTTCTGGGAAGACGAGGCACGGCTGAGCGATGCACCGTCAGACGAGCTGGTGATTTCACGGCTGCCAAACGCTCCGGCCGGCGCAGAAATTTCGTCTGTCGACGTGGTGATTCGGTTGCGCAAGAAACCGTAAGGCGACACCAAGGTGCAGAATAATACCGGAATGCTGCACCCATGACAGATACCCCCATCGTGACCCAGGACCAGATCGACACCTATCGCCGTGACGGCGTGGTGCTGGTGCGTGGCCTGTTTGCCGACCATGTTGAATCCCTGCGGGCCGGTGTCGCCCGCAACATGGACGATCCCGGCCCCTATGCCTCGGAAAACAAACGTGATGGCGAGCGGGGGCGGTTTTTTGATGACTATTGCAACTGGCAGCGCATCCCCGAGTTCGAACAGGTCATCCGCAGCTCTAACGCCGCCGAAGTGGCCGCGGCTTTGATGGGGTCGGATCGGGTGCAGCTGTTTCACGATCATGTCCTGGTGAAAGAGCCGGGGACCTCAATGGCGACGCCGTGGCACACCGACGGGCCTTATTACTTTGTCGAGGGTCAGCAGGTTGTCAGCTTCTGGTCGCCGCTTGATCCTGTGACCACCGCCAGCCTGCGCTGCGTTGCCGGATCACATTTGTGGGAAAAGGACGTGCTGCCGACCCGCTGGGCCAAGGGCGATGCGTTTTTTGACCCCGCTCCCTATATGCCGGTTCCCGATCCCGATGCCGAAGGCATGAGGGTCGTCGAATACCAGATGCAGCCGGGCGACGCCGTGGCGTTCCACTATCGCACGCTACACGGCGCGCGCGGCAACACCAGCGACAGCCGCCGCCGCGCGTTTTCGCTGCGGCTTGTGGGGGAAGACGCCCGCTATGTCGCGCGTCCCGGCCCGACATCGCCGCCGTTTCCGGGGCACAACATGCAGCCGGGACAACGGCTGCGCGAGGACTGGTTTCCGGTGCTGCGCGGCTAGGGTCCAGACCCTAGGTGCGTCTCAGAACCACTGCCCCGGTTCCATCAGTCCCAGATCCAGCAATTGCCGGGAATGCCATTCAAACGGCGCCGAGTTGTGCCATTTGAACGTGGGAATATCAAATGTGCTGCCAGGATTGCGTTTCAGCGCCTTGGCGGTGCGGAACGACGCGATGGCGGATGTAATGTTGTGGTGCCACGGGCAGGTGAACGTGTTGTATTCCTGATCGTTAAAGGTGTGGTCGTCTAGCAGGCGCAGCCTGGGGGCGGCCCTGAACAGCGCAATCCTGTCGATCTTGCGACGGGCGGGGGGCACATGTTCTTCATAGCGCCAGCGCAAGCCGCCAAAGAAATCCAGCTGCCGTTCACGCGGATGGCCGGTGGCCGGGTCCTTGCGGGCCAGCGCGTAATAGCCCGAGCGGTCCAGATGGGCATGATCCAGTGACACCGCATCGGGGCAGGCGTCCAGATCGTCTGCATACAGATCAATTACATAGGTCAGCATCGCCGCGCGCCGCTCTTCGCTGTGAAAGGCCAGCATCTCGCCAACGCTGCGGGTCTCGCAGAACGGGTAGAACAGATATTCGGCGTTGTAGCAGTAATACAGCCATTGCCCGATGGCCGCGTCATTGATCCGGTTCACCGCCTTTTGCACCGCGCCTTCGACCGTCACGTCATAAGTGATGCGGATGGCGTCGATTTCCAGATCACGGGGCAGCGTGAAGTCCGGCGGCATAAAGGCAAGCACGGTCGCAAAGCCCGCCTGCAAATGATGACGCAGGGTTGTTGCCACCTCGACGTCGTCCTCGACCATGACCATGGCAATCGGCCCTTTTGCCAGATGTTTGGCTCCGGTCTTCACAAAAGCATCAAGAGAGGGGTAAATCATGCGGCGGCCTGTTTGTTTTGCCCAAGGTCCGACAAACCGGCTCTCATTGCAAGATGTGCGCCTTGCTGATAGCACCGCAAACTTGACCTCAGATGCCCGGATGCCCGTCATGACACAGACAAAACCCGCACCCAAAAAGCTGTTTATCAAGACCTACGGCTGTCAGATGAACGTTTATGACAGCGAACGCATGGCCGAGGCGCTGGGCGGGCAGGGCTATGTCGAAACCAATGCGGCAGCCGATGCCGACATGATTTTGCTGAACACCTGTCATATCCGGGAAAAGGCGGCGGAAAAAATCTATTCCGAACTGGGCCGCTACCGCGATCTGAAAGACGAAAAACCCGATCTGATGATCGGAGTCGCGGGATGCGTGGCGCAGGCCGAGGGGGCTGAGATTATGCGCCGTCAGCCCTTGGTTGATCTGGTTGTGGGCCCGCAAAGCTATCACCGTCTGCCCGAGATGGAAGCGCGGGCGCGCAAGGGTGAAAAGTCTCTGGATACGGACTTTCCCGAAGAGGACAAGTTCGAACAGCTGAAATCGCGCCCCAAGGCAGCGCGCGGCCCCACTGCGTTTCTGACCGTGCAGGAAGGCTGTGACAAATTCTGTGCTTTCTGCGTGGTGCCCTATACGCGCGGCGCCGAAGTCAGCCGCCCCGCAGCACGCATTCTGGACGAGGCCAAGGGGCTGGTCGAGCGCGGCGTGCGCGAAATCACCCTGCTGGGCCAGAACGTGAATGCCTATCACGGCACCGGACCGGATGGATCGGATTACACATTGGCCAGGCTGATCTGGGATCTGGACAAGATCGACGGCCTGGAGCGCATCCGCTTTACCACCAGCCACCCCAACGACATGAGCGATGACCTGATCGAAGCCCATGGCACCTGTGCCAAGCTGATGCCCTATCTGCATTTGCCCGTGCAGTCGGGCAGCGACCGTATCCTGAAACGGATGAACCGCAGCCACACCGCCGACAGCTATCTGCGCCTGATCGAACGCATCCGCGCCGCGCGTCCCGACATTGTTCTGTCGGGTGACTTCATCGTGGGCTTTCCCGAAGAGACCGAAGCCGATTTTCAGGCCACCTTGGATCTGATCGAAGAGGTTAAATACGGTTACGCCTATTCCTTCAAATACTCGACCCGCCCCGGCACACCGGCTGCCGAGCGCCCGCAGGTTGATGCCGCCGAAGGCGACGCGCGCTTGCAGCGCATTCAGGCCCTGATCACCCGCCACCAGCGCGCAATCCAAGAGGCGATGGTTGGCCGCACAGTCGGCGTCCTGTTCGAGAAAAAAGGACGCCAGGCCGGGCAGATGGTGGGCAAATCCGATTACCTTCATGCGGTGCATGTGACCGACGCCAATGTTGCCCCCGGCGAGGTCAAATCTGTCAGAATCGTGTCATCAGGCACGAACTCGTTGGGTGGCGTGCTGCTGGACTGAATTGCCTGACTGTGTCCAAAATTGGGTCAAAACCTTGCTGAATTCGGTAAGTGTGCCAAAAATAGCCACAATATCTGGTTTAAGCGGCTTCACAGGTCGTTAAAATTTTCTTACTCTGAAACAATAGTAGCAGGGGTCCGCGCTGCCATGTTTGTTTGGGGCCCTGCGGGGGAATAATTGATAAGGGACAGAGCTGTGGGTAACACACTTTCCAAAGCCACGAGCGCGTTTACGCGTGTGGCTGCTGCAATGGCCGTCGCACTTGCGACCGTTGTTGTGTCAGCGGCAGACGTTGATGCGCAGACACGATCGCAAGGGGGCCGCGACCGTGGCCAGTACATTCCAACCATCTGGGTCGATCCGGACGGATGTGAGCACTGGGTCATGGATGACGGTGCCGAAGGTTATATGACACCGCATGTTTCACGTCAGGGTATTCCGGTCTGCCGCCGGGGCAATGTCTGCGGCGTGATGGAAACCGACCAGTTCTTTGCCACCGACAGCTATCGTATTTCGGCAGCGGGCAAACAGCGTCTGGCCCAGTTCTTCCAAACCACAGGTGCCACCAGCTACATCATCACCGGTCACACGGACAGCCGCGCTTCTGACGCCTATAACATGCGTCTGTCGCTGAACCGCGCCAACTCGGTTGCAGCGGTGGCACAGTCCACCGGCGCGCGTATCGCCGATGTGCGTGGCTACGGCGAGCGTATGCCCGCAGCGCCGAACACCACGGTGGCTGGCATGGCCAAGAACCGCCGCGTCGAAATCATCTGTATCCGTTGAGGGGACCATTATCGTGAAACGCATTGCACTTTCGCTGAGCTTGTGTGCCTTCGGCCTTGCCGCTTGCGGCACCGGGTATTCATCCGACAAAACTGTCGACCGCGGCATTGACAGCAAAGACCTGAGCCAGCTCAAAGCCGGTATCTGGGTCGATCCCAACGGTTGCGACCACTGGATCATCGACGATGGCCTCGAAGGGTATCTGTCCCAGCGGCTCGACAAATACGGCAAACCGGTCTGCTCCGGCGTGGCCGAGCCGACGCATACCGTGGGCGATTTCAAACGCGGTTCCAGCATTTTGGATCCAAACTAAAGCAGTCGACAAATCACAACAGAATGCAAAGGGCCAAAGCGCATACCGCTTTGGCCCTTTTTCCATCGCAGGCACGAATTTCTTGTAAATTGAAGCAAAAACAGGATCGTCGCAGTTGCACTGCCGGCCCAAACTTGCCACGCTACATCAGACCCCTGATGCAGGAGCAGGCATTGGCCACAGGCGCCCCACTTACCCCGATCGACACCGTCCCCCCAAGCGAAACGCTGGTGGACTTCCCCGACAACCGTTTGCTGATCGACCTGTGTGGTCCCTATGATCGCAATCTGACGGCCATCGAATCCGCGCTTGAGGTGCAGATCGTGCGCCGCGGCAATCATCTGGCGATTCTGGGTGGGCTCGATGCCCGCACCCGTGCGCTCGAAATCATGAATGCGCTCTATATCCGGCTGGAATCGGGCCGCGAGGTCGAACCCGGCGACATCGACCGCGAATTGCGCATGGGCGGTGGCAGCGATGACGTGCGCAGGCCCATGCAGGGCGACCAGATGGAACTGCCCGTCGGTCACAAGGTCGAAATCAAAACCCGCAAGAAACCGGTCGAACCCCGCACCGAGGCGCAAAAGGCCTATGTGCAATCGCTGTTCGACAACGAACTGGCCTTTGGAATCGGCCCCGCCGGCACGGGCAAGACCTATCTGGCGGTTGCCGTGGGTGTGTCGATGTTTATCGGGGGGCATGTGGACAAGATCATCCTCAGCCGCCCCGCCGTCGAGGCGGGCGAGAAACTGGGCTATCTGCCCGGCGACATGAAGGACAAGGTCGACCCCTACATGCAGCCGCTTTATGACGCGCTGAACGACTTTCTGCCGGGCAAGCAGCTGGCCAAGCTGATCGAAGAGAAACAGATCGAGATCGCGCCGCTTGCCTTTATGCGCGGCCGCACCCTGGCCCGCGCCTTTGTTGTGCTGGACGAGGCGCAGAACGCCACAACGATGCAGATGAAGATGTTCCTGACCCGCCTTGGCGAAGGCTCGCGCATGGTCATTACCGGCGACCGCACCCAGATCGACCTGCCGCGCGGTCAGGCTTCGGGTCTGCAAGACGCCGAGCGGCTGTTGCAAAACATCCCCAAGATCAGCTTCAACTACTTCACCTCGAAAGACGTGGTGCGCCACCCCCTTGTGGCCGCGATCATCGAGGCCTACGAGGCAGACACACAATCGGGCTGATCCTTCTTTTGGCCGTAAATATCCCGGGGGTCCGGGGGCTGGCCCCCGGAATACGACGTGAACCATACGATCGACATCGCCATGGAAGACCCCCGCTGGGAACAGGCGGGGCTTTCCCCGCTGGCCGACCGCGCGGCTCAGGCAACCTTTTCACACCTGAATATCTCGGAGGCTGAAATCGCGATCCTTGCCTGCGACGATGCGCGTATCGCCGGGCTTAACGCAGATTTCCGTGGCAAACCGACGCCGACAAACGTGCTCAGCTGGCCGTCGGACGAGCGCGGCGCCGAACGCGCGGGGGGCATTCCACTGCCTCCCGAACCCGATCCCGATGGCACGCTTGAGCTGGGCGACATCGCCATCGCTTATGACACCTGCGCCGCCGAGGCCGCCGCCGCAGGCAAATCCCTGCCGGATCATGCCACGCATCTGATCGTGCATGGCATTCTGCATCTTTTGGGGTATGACCATGTGCGTGACGCAGATGCCACGCTGATGGAACGGCTCGAAGTCGAAATACTTGGCAAAATGGGTCTTGATGACCCATACTCGCCACAACTGGCAGATCCCTCTGCTTGAACTGGATAAGGACCCGATGGGCGACAACGACGAAGGATCGTCTGAGGCGGCGCAAAGCGCGCAGTCTGAGACAGGCACCGAACCCCCGCTGAACGACACGCCTAGATCAGGCGGCTTTCTGTCCCGCGTGTTCGAGGCGCTCAGCCCCTCCGACAACGCCGGCAGTGATACCGACAATGCGTCCGACCCGGCTCCCAGCCGCAGCGGGCATGGTATGATCAACCTGCGTCGTATGCGTGTCGAAGATGTGGCCATTCCCAAGGCAGATATTGTTGCGGTGCCCAACTCGATCTCGCTGGACGAACTGGTCGAGGTTTTCAAGGAAAGCGGCATGACCCGTTTGCCGGTGTTCGACGGCACTTTGGACACGCCTTTGGGCTTTGCCCACCTCAAGGATCTGGCGCTGTTGCACGGCTTCAACGGGGATCGGGGCAAGGATTTTGTCCTTGAAGACATGATTCGCCCCCTGCTGTTCGTGCCCCCTTCGATGACCATCGGCGTGTTGCTGACCAAAATGCAGACCGAACGGCGGCACATGGCGCTGGTGATTGACGAATATGGCGGCGTTGACGGGCTGGTGACCATCGAGGACCTGATCGAACAGGTCATTGGCGAGATCGAGGACGAACACGACGTGGACGAGGGCCAGTTCTTTAACCTCGATGCGGCGGGCGACGGCTATCTGGCGCTGGCCAAGACGCCGCTGGAGGATTTCGAGACCGAGATCGGCCAGTCGCTGACCGACCACGAAGACGTGGATGCCGAAGAAATCGACACGCTGGGCGGGCTGGTCTTTATGCTGGCGGGCCGCGTGCCTGCGCGCGGCGAGGTCGTGGTGCATCCCGAAGGCCCCGAATTCGAGGTGATCGACGCCGACCCGCGCCGGATCAAGCGGCTGCGGGTGCGTTTGCCGGGACTGGACGAAGACGCATGATGATCGCCGCATGGTTTGCGGCGCGCTCGATGTGGCAGGTGATCGTGCTGGCGCTGGGCTGCGGGGTGGTGATGTCCATGGGGCAGGCGCCGGTCAATCAGCCGCTGCCGATGCTGTTGATGCTGCTGGTCAGCTTTGTTTTCTACCTGGGGGCCGCGCGGGCCGGACGGGCGGGATTGGTCGGGTTTTTGATCGGCTTTGGCTATTTCATGCCGTCCCTGTCCTGGCTGGTCGAACCCTTTCAGATTGACCCGGCACGCGACGGGTGGATGGCGCCCTTTGCCTTGGTGGGGATGTCGACGCTGCTGGCTGCCTTCTGGGGGCTGGGCTTTTCGCTGGCGCAGCGGTTGCGCGCAGGCGTGATCGGGCTGGCGGTATTGTGGCCGCTGGCCGAACTGGCGCGCGGCTATCTTTTTACAGGCTTCCCATGGGGCATGCTGCCACAGGGATTGCTTGATACGCCTGTGGGGCAGGGACTGGCCTGGGTCGGGCCCTATGGCATGATGCTGTTGCTGTGCGCGGGCGCTGCTATGCTGGCAAGGTTGCTTGACCGTCCACTGCTGGTGTTACCGCCTGCTGTGCTGGCGCTGGCCTCTGTGCTGTGGCCGATGTCGCTGCCGGTGCCGGACATGACGCCGCATGTGGTGCGTTTGGTGCAACCCAATGCGCCACAACAGGAAAAGTTTGATCCTGAAAAATTGCCGGTCTTTATGAACCGTTTGCTGAACGCCACGGCAGCCGATCCGCAACCTGATCTGGTGATCTGGCCGGAAACGGCGGTGCCTTATCTGCTGGAATACGCCCGGCCGGTGCTGGACGAAGTCGCCATAGCCGCGCGCGGCGCGCCGGTGGTGTTGGGCATTCAGCGGCGCGATGCGGACTGGTATTACAACTCGCTCGTTGTGGTGAACGGCGATGCGCAGGTCACCGACATCTACGACAAGTACCATCTGGTGCCCTTCGGGGAATACATGCCGCTGACCGATCTCGCGTCCAGGGTCGGGCTGAAAGGGCTGGCCGAAGCAGCGGGCGGGTATGGTCGTGGCCCCGGCCCGCATATGGTGGATCTGGGCGCGCTGGGGCAGGCCCTGCCGCTGATCTGCTACGAGGCGGTCTTTGCGCAGGATGTCGGGGCTGCCCCCGAGCGTCCGGCTTTTCTGGTCCAGATCACCAATGATGCATGGTTTGGCAAACGGGCCGGCCCGCAACAACATCTGGCGCAGGCGCGGATGCGGGCGATTGAACAGGGGCTGCCGATGGCGCGCGCGGCCAATACTGGCATCTCCGCGATGATCGGCCCGCGCGGGCAGGTTCTGGACAGTTTGCCGCTGGATGTGGCAGGCCACGTCGATGCCCGCTTGCCTGCGCCATTGCCCCTCACGCTTTATGCGCGCACGGGGGATCTGCCGGTGCTTGTGCTGCTGTTGCTGGGGGTCGGCCTGCTTTTGGCGCGCCGCATTTCGATTGACGCCCTGCGCCGTCGCCCATAAACGGGATTGAACGTGTCACAACGGCTTCCTGACGTGACACATGGTTTTCATTGGAGCGCTTCATGTCCCGAAATAATTATACCTTCACCTCGGAATCCGTTTCCGAGGGCCATCCTGATAAAGTGTGTGACCGTATTTCCGACGCGGTGCTGGATGCGCTGCTGAGTGAGGAACCCGAAGCGCGCGTCGCCTGCGAGACCTTTGCGACCACAAACCGCGTGGTGATCGGCGGCGAAATCGGTCTGTCGGATCAGGACAAGTTGCATGAATACATGGAGCGGATCGAGGACATTGCGCGCGATTGCATTCGCGATATCGGTTACGAGCAGGACAAGTTCCACTGGAAAACCTGCGAAATCACCAACCTGCTGCACGAACAGTCCGCACATATCGCCCAAGGGGTGAATGCGGCCACGGACAAGGAAGAGGGCGCAGGCGATCAGGGGATCATGTTCGGCTTTGCCACCAACGAAACCGACGCGCTGATGCCCGCCCCGATCCAATACGCCCATGCGATCCTGCGACGTCTGGCCGAAGTGCGCAAGAACGGCACCGAGCCGGCCCTTGGCCCCGACGCCAAAAGCCAGCTGTCGGTGCGCTATGAAAACGGCAAGCCGGTGGGCGTGTCTTCGCTGGTGCTGTCCACACAACATCTGGACCCCAACCTGACCAGCGCCGACATCCGCGCGATTGTCGAACCCTACATCACCGAAGTGCTGCCCGACGGCTGGCTGACCGCAGAAACGAAATGGCACGTCAACCCAACGGGCAAGTTCGTGATCGGCGGCCCCGATGGTGACGCGGGCCTGACCGGCCGCAAGATCATTGTGGACACCTATGGCGGTGCGGCGCCGCATGGCGGCGGTGCGTTTTCGGGGAAAGACCCGACCAAGGTAGACCGTTCGGCGGCCTATGCGGCGCGCTATCTGGCCAAGAACGTGGTGGCTGCGGGGCTGGCGGACAAATGCACGATCCAGCTGAGCTATGCCATTGGCGTCAGCAAACCGCTGTCGATCTATTGCGATACTTTCGACACTGGCGCGGTCAAGCCTGCGGCGATCGAAGCGGCCATCGAAAAGGTCATGGACCTGACTCCGCGCGGGATTCGGGAACATCTGAGCCTGAACAAGCCGATTTATCAGCGCACGGCGGCCTATGGCCACTTTGGCCGCGCGCCGGATGCGGATGGCGGGTTCAGCTGGGAAAACACCGATCTGGTGGCGGCTTTGAAAGCGGCTGTTTAAGGGGGCGCTGCCCCCGCGCCTTTGGCGCTCCCCCGGGATATTTGGGGCCAAAAGAATTGGGGCGGTGCCGGTCAAGGCGCCGCCTCTTTTTGTTCAGCTGGGGCTGAGGACGTGGATTTTGCGGTCGGCAATCATGTCTTTGGTTGCTTTTCCATAGGCTTTCATATGGGGTGCGACGGCGTGGGCCATCAACGCATCAAGGCTGGCCCATTCCTCGATCACCATAAAGGTATCGTCACCGATGGGGGTCTGGAAGGGCCCCACATCGGGGGTGTCGGTAACGGCGCGGTAACTGATGCAGCCGTCTTCGGCATGGACAGCCGGAACGTTGGCGTTGAATTTCTCCAGCAATTCTGCGCGCTGCCCGGGGGTGGCAGTGATGACGGCAACGACGTGGACATGGCTCATGGTGGTCTCCCTTTTCTGCCGGACAGGCTAGCAGGACAGGCGGGGCAGGGAAGCGATACGTTGCGTTGCGCATTTCGAAACTTGGCGCTAAACCGCCGCCATGAACACGCCAACACGCCCCCACCGCAACTTTTATGGCCGCCGCAAGGGCAAGCACCTGAAGGCCAGCCAGGAAGGTTATCTTGAAGAAAACCTGAGCGCCCTGTCCCCGGGGCCGGTGGACTGGGACGTGAACCCCGACCGCGTGCCGCTGGATTTACAGGGGCTGTTCGGGGGCAAGCCTGTCTGGTTGGAAATCGGCTTTGGCGGGGGTGAGCATATGGTGCACCAGGCCGCCGCGAACCCCGAGGTGGGGATCATCGGCTGCGAACCCTACATCAACGGTGTTGCGATGTTGCTGGGCAAGTTCCGCAAGGCCAAGGTCGACAATCTGGCGGTCTATCCGGGGGACGTGCGCGATATGTTCGACGTGCTGCCCGAGGCGTCGATTGACCGTGCGTTCCTGCTGTACCCCGACCCCTGGCCCAAGGCGCGGCATCACCGGCGCCGGTTCGTCACGCCCGAGCATCTGGAACCGCTGGTGCGCGTGCTGAAACCCGGCGCGATCTTTCGGGTGGCGACGGATATTCCCGACTATGTCCGGCAAACGCTGGAGCAGGTGCCGGGGCACGGGTTTGACTGGCTGGCCGAGGGGCCGCAGGACTGGCGCGTGGCATGGGACGACTGGATTTCGACACGCTACGAGAAGAAGGCTCTGCGCGAGGGGCGCGTGCCGCATTATCTGACGTTTCGAAAAACGTAGGGATCGGGGGACGGCGCCCCCCCCGAAGCCGTTGCAGGCGGCGTTTACGCATCCATGATCAGGACAGCCTTGGCGTTGGTGAATTCCAGCATGCCAAAGCCACCGTGCCCGCGGCCATAGCCTGAATCCTTCGCGCCGCCGAAGGGGCATGTTCCGTGCATGGACGTCGCGGAAACGAGCGGCTAAGACTTGGCGCGAACACGAAACCAAGGAATTGCCATGTCCAGCCACGGTACCCCCATCCCAATGACCTCGCGTGCCTGTGGTGCGCTGACCGGAACGGCGCAGGTGCCGGGTGACAAGTCGATCTCGCACCGCTCGCTGATACTGGGCGCGATGTGCATCGGCAAAACCACGATTTCGGGCCTGCTGGAGGGCGAGGACGTGCTGGACACGGCCAAGGCCATGCGTGCATTCGGGGCCGAAGTGACAGATCAGGGCAATGGCAACTGGTCGGTGCATGGCGTCGGTGTCGGCGGCTTTGCCGAGCCGGATCAGGTGATCGACTGCGGCAACTCGGGCACCGGTGTGCGGCTGATCATGGGGTGCATGGCAACCTCGCCGATCTCGGTGACCTTTACGGGTGATGCCAGCCTGAACGGCCGTCCGATGGCGCGTGTGACCGATCCGCTGGCCCTGTTCGGCACGCAATCGGTGGGCCGTTCGGGCGGGCGCTTGCCAATGACCATCGTGGGTGCCGCCGAACCCGTGCCCGTGCGTTACGTCGTACCCGTGCCGTCGGCACAGGTGAAATCGGCGGTGTTGCTGGCAGGGCTGAACGCCCCGGGCAAAACCGTGGTGATCGAGACCGAAGCCACCCGCGACCACACCGAGCGGATGCTGGCGGGCTTTGGCGCTGAAATCACCACCGAAGTGACGGACGAGGGCCGTGTGATCACCCTGACCGGCCAGCCCGAGTTGAAAGCGCAGCACATCGACGTGCCACGGGATCCGTCTTCGGCGGCCTTTCCGGTCTGTGCGGCGTTGATCGTGCCCGGATCGGATGTGCTGGTGCCAAACATCGGTCTGAACCCGACGCGGGCAGGGCTGTTCACCACCCTGCGTGAAATGGGCGCGGACCTGACCTATGAAAACGAACGCGAAGAGGGCGGCGAACCCGTGGCGGATCTGCGCGCGCGGTTTTCGCCCGACTTGCATGGCATCGAAGTGCCTGCCGAACGTGCCGCCAGCATGATTGACGAATATCCGGTGCTGTCTGTCGTCGCGGCCTTTGCCACCGGCAAGACGCATATGCCCGGCGTCAAGGAATTGCGCGTCAAGGAAAGCGACCGGATCGACGCGATGAAAGTCGGCCTGATCGCCAACGGGATCACCGTCGAAGATGGCTCCGACTGGTGGACCGTCACCGGCTTGGGCCATGGCAACGTGCCGGGCGGGGCGACCTGTGCCAGCCATCTGGATCACCGCATTGCCATGTCGTTCATGGTGCTGGGCATGGCCACCCAACACCCCGTGTCAGTGGATGATGGCGGGCCGATTGCCACGTCTTTCCCGATTTTTGAACCGCTGATGGGCGGGTTGGGTGCCAACATCACGCGCGATAATGCCTGAGCCGCTGCCCCGCTGGTTTGGCCCGTTGCTGTGGGTCACGATGTTGCTGTTTGCGGCAATGGTCTGGACCTCGACCCGCAGCCTGTCGCCGGCGCCCCAGTGGGCGGTGTTTGACGCGCGGGTGTTTGGCTATGATCTGGACTATGCACGCGGCTATATCGCGGCCTTGCGCGAAACCGGCGGGATCGACGTGTATCTGGGCCGCCAGCGTATGTTGGACACGGTGTTTCCGGCGTTGCTGACTGCGGTGCTGCTGGTGGTGTTCCGGGTGCGGTTCAACGGCTTGGCGCAGATGGTGCTGGGCGCGCTGGCGCTGGTCTATATGGGGGCGGATTATCTGGAGAATATGCGGGTGGCCGCACTGCTTCGAACCGCACCCGATGCGTTGACGGTGCAAGCGGTCGCGGCTGCCAGCTTTGCGACCGTGGTGAAATACGCGACGCTTGTGCCCTGCTTGATTGCGGCACTTGTGGTCTATGTCCAGGGACGTATCGCGCAATCGGAAGGAACAGAATGACAGAACCGTTTACAATCGCAATCGACGGCCCCGCCGCCGCAGGCAAGGGCACGATCTCCAAGGCCGTTGCCGCCCATTTCAATATGGCGCATCTGGACACCGGATTGCTGTACCGCGCTGTCGGTGCGCGGGTGCTGGCGGGCGAGGATGCTGTTGAAGCCGCCCGCACGCTGGTGGCGGCCGATCTGGAAAACGACAGCCTGCGCACGCAGGACGTTGCGCAGGCGGCCAGCAAGGTGGCGGTGATCGGTGACGTGCGCGCTGCACTGTTGGATTTCCAACGTGCCTTTGCGCGTCGGGCGGGGGGCGCTGTGCTGGACGGGCGCGACATTGGCACCGTGATTTGCCCGCAAGCCGAGGTGAAACTGTTCGTGACCGCCAGCGCCGAAGTGCGCGCCAAACGGCGCTATGACGAACTGGTTTCGCGCGGCCAACCGGCAGATCTTGAGGCCGTGACAGCTGATGTCAAAGCCCGCGACGCCCGCGACATGGAGCGCGCCGAAGCGCCGTTGAAACCCGCGCAGGATGCTGTTCTGATCGACACGTCTGACAAAACCATCGATCAAGCTGTTGCGGCGGCCATTGATGCGGTGAACCTCAAAAAGGGGTAACTTGATGAAAATGCGGAAACTGGGCGCACAGGGCCCCGAAATCTCGGCGCTTGGGATCGGGGCGATGTCCTTTGCCAATTTTTACGGCGCGGCAACCGAGGCAGGAAGCCATGCCATTCTGGATCTGGCCCGCGATCTGGGCGTGACCCATATTGACACGTCAAACGTCTATGGCATGGGGCAATCCGAGAGCTTTATCGGCAGCTATCTCGCCGCCAACCCCGGTGCACGTGACGATTTTCACATCGCAACCAAGGCCGCCATCACCCGCGATTCTGCCGGCAACCGCCACTTTGACAACAGCCCCGCGCATTTCGAATCCGAGCTGGACAAAAGCCTGAGCCGTTTGGGCTTGGACCATGTCGATCTGTATTATTGCCACCGCCGCCAAGCCGATGTGCCGATCGAAGAGGTCACCGGCACGCTGGACGCGCTGCGCCAGAAGGGCAAGATCAAGGCCATCGGATTTTCCGAGATTGCCCCGTCGTCCCTGCGCCGCGCTGCAGCTGTCGCCCATGTGGATGCGGTGCAATCGGAGTATTCGCTGCAAACCCGCGCGCCGGAACTTGGGCTGGTGCAGACCTGCGCCGCGCTTGGCACCGCTTTGGTGGCGTTCTCGCCCGTGGGGCGGGGGCTGCTGACCGATACGCCCGCAACGGCGGAAAAAGTGGCGGGCCTGCCATTCCTGCGTTCAAACCCACGGTTCCAGTCGCCCAACTTCGAGGCCAATCTTGCGGTCTTGCAGGGGTTTCGCGATCTGGCGGCAGAGATGGGCGAACCCACGGCGGCGCTGTCGATTGCATGGCTGCTGGCGCAGGGCGATCATGTCATCCCGATTCCCGGCACGCGCCACACCGCATTCTTTCGCGAACTGGTGCGCGGCACCGAACTGACCCTGTCCGCCGACGATCT